>NZ_JBFBEZ010000050.1:0-51173 GCF_040701725.1 Streptomyces sp. NPDC093109 | reverse complement strand
ACGACTCCACCAACAACCGAGCCCCCATCCCCACCCACTGAGCCCCCTGCCCAGGAAACACCCACACCGACCTACCCTCGACATCAGCGACACCCTCAGCCAGCCCGTTCACATGCCGGCCGGCACTCAACGCATCCGTCGCTGCCAGGAGTTCGTCCCGATCGGCGCCGATGACGACGGCCCGGTGTTCGAAGAGCGCACGGGAGGTGACCAGCGAGAACCCGACATCGCCCGGCGACACATCCACACCACCCGCCGCCACACGAGCCACCAACCGGCCCGCCTGCTCCCGCACCGCGGCACCACTCCGACCCGACACCACCCACGGCACCACAGGCATCTCGGGCACCACAGACGCCACGGGCACCACCGGAACATCACCATCGACGTCACCGTCACCGGCGCCGTCAACAGACGCCTGCTCCAGCACCACATGCGCGTTCGTACCACTGATACCGAACGACGACACCGCCGCCCGACGCACCCGACCCGTCTCCGGCCACCCCTCCACCCCCGACACCAACCGCACCGCACCCGAAGACCAATCCACGTGCGACGACGGCACCCCGGCATGCAACGTCGGCGGCAGCACACCCGCACGCAACGCCATCACCATCTTCATCACACCCGCGACCCCGGCGGCGGCCTGCGTGTGCCCGATGTTGGATTTGAGGGAGCCGAGCAGGAGCGGCCGTGCCGCGTCGCGGTCCTGGCCGTACGTGGCGAGCAGCGCCTGCGCCTCGATCGGGTCGCCCAGCCGCGTACCGGTGCCGTGCGCCTCCACCGCGTCCACGTCGGACGCGGCCAGACCGGCCGCCGCCAGCGCCTGGCGGATGACGCGCTCCTGCGCCGGGCCACTGGGCGCGGTGAGGCCGTTGGACGCGCCGTCCTGGTTGACGGCGGACCCGCGGATCACCGCCAGCACCGGGTGGCCGTTGCGCCGCGCGTCCGAGAG
The DNA here is from genome assembly GCF_040701725.1 of Streptomyces sp. NPDC093109. Lineage (NCBI taxonomy): Bacteria > Bacillati > Actinomycetota > Actinomycetes > Kitasatosporales > Streptomycetaceae > Streptomyces > Streptomyces sp. NPDC093109. The sequence continues at coordinate 50,218 of NZ_JBFBEZ010000050.1, read as the reverse complement.
CCGTTCCACGACGAGCACGCCCACGCCTTCCCCCCAACCCGTGCCGTCCGCTTTGTCGGAGAACGCCTTGCAGCGACCGTCCGGGGCCAGGCCGCCCTGCTTGCTGAACTCGACGAAGACCGACGGGGCCGAGAGCACCGTGACACCGCCGACGACCGCGAGCGACGACTCACCGCTGCGCAGCGAGGCCGCCGCCATATGGAGGGCGACCAGCGATGAGGAGCAGGCCGTGTCCACCGTGAGGGCGGGGCCTTCGAGGCCGAGGGTGTAGGAGATCCGCCCCGACAGCACACTGGCCGCCGTGCCGGTCAGCGCGTGTCCATGAAGTTCGATGCCGGAGCCGGTGCCGGTCCCGCGGCCGCTGCCGGTGCCCGCTGACGGTTGTCCCCAGTGGTACGCGCCGACGAAGACGCCGGCCGCTGTGCCGTGCAGCGTGTCCGGGGCGATCCCCGCCCGTTCGAGTGCCTCCCACGCCACCTCCAGCAGCAGCCGCTGCTGCGGGTCCATGGCCTGTGCCTCGCGCGGCGAGATCCCGAAGAACGCCGCGTCGAATTCGGCGGCCTCGTGGAGGAATCCGCCCTCCTGGGTAGCGCTGCCGCCGTCGCCGGTGCCGGCGAGCCGGTCGAGGTCCCAGCCGCGGTCGGCCGGGAATCCGCCGATGGCGTCGCCGCCGGTGGCGACGAGTCGCCAGAGGTCTTCCGGCGAGTTGACGCCGCCGGGCAGGCGGCAGCCCATTCCCACGATGGCGATGGGTTCACTGCTCTGGAGTTCCAGTTCGCCGATGCGCCGCCGCGCCCGGCGGAGATCGGACGTGACTCGCCTCAGGTAGTCAACGACTTTTCCCTGCTGGTCTTCAGACACCGTGCGTCATCCTCATCGTCCGCGTCTTCTCTTGCGTCTTCGTCTCTGTCTTCCGCGTCCGGCCATCGCGCGGGAATTCAGCGGATTCCCGGCTCCTCAGCTATTTCGAACTCTTCATCGATAATGTCGAGCAACCGGTCGATCGATACGGTTTCGAGGTCCTCTTCGATGTCCACGTCAGTGGAACGCGCCGCGTATTTCTCTTCCGTCGGGCCGGTGAAGTACCGCGCGAGATGGTCGGCGACGCCTGCCGGAGTGGGGAAGCTGAAGACGAGCGTGCTGGGCAGCGGGTGACCGGTCAGGGCGCCGAGGCGGTCGCGGAGTTCGATGCCCGCCAGGGAGTCGAGGCCCAGTTCTTTGAAGACGGCGTGGGCGCCGATCTCGTCCACGCCGCTGTGGCCGAGCACCGCGGCGGTCTCGACGCGTACGAGATCGAGCAGATGCCGTACGCGTGCGGCCCGGGGCATCGCGGCCAGCCGCCGCCCGGCCGACGCGGGTGTCTCACCACGGCCTGCGTCACCGGCCGCTTCGGCGCACGTCGGCGGCCCCGGGCGCACCGCATCGGCCGAGAACACCGGGGCACCGGCGGTGTCGTCAGCGGCGGCGAGCGCGAACGTACCGGCGCCGGTCGTCGGCGGCGGGGCCGGCCAGTGCCTGCGGCGCTGGAACGCGTACGTGGGCAGCTCGACCCGGCGGGCCGACGTGTGCCCGAAGAAGGCCCGCCAGTCGACCGGAACGCCCACCGTGTGCAGCCGTCCCAGCGCGCCGACGAAGCCGGTCTCCTCGTCCCGGTCCGCAGTCCTGCCTTCGCGCCCGCGCCCGCTTCCTCTTCCTCTTCCGCGCAGGGCCGGTACGACGGTCAGCGGCCGGTCCGTGGCGCTCGTACACTCCTTGGCCAGCGCGGACAGGGCGCCGCCGGGGCCGAGTTCCAGCAGGACGTCCATGTGCTCGTCGCGCAGGGCCGTGATCCCGTCGGCGAAGCGCACGGTCCGCCGTACCTGCCGCACCCAGTACTCGGGCGTGGTCAGCAGCCCCGGGCCTGCCAGGCCGCCCGTGACGTTCGAGAGGACGGGCACGGCCGGTTCGTGGAAGGTCAGCGTCTGCGCCACGCGTCGGAAGTCGTCGAGCATCGGGTCCATCAGCGGGGAGTGGAAGGCGTGCGACACGGGCAGCCGCTTCGTGTCGCGGCCCAGGTCGGCGAAGTGCGCGGCGATCGCCAGGACGGCGCTCTCCGCGCCCGAGATCACCACGGAATCCGGCCCGTTGACGGCGGCGACGGACACGGGATCGGCGTGGCCGCGCAGCGTCTCGGCCACGCGCTCGATCTCGGTCTCGGTAGCGCGTAAGGCAACCATCGCACCACCGTCAGGCAACGCCTCCATCAGCTTCGCGCGCGCCGCGACCAGCACACACGTGTCCGCCAGCGACAGCACACCCGCGACATGGGCCGCCGCCAGCTCACCGACCGAGTGGCCGCCCACGGCCGCCGGGCGCACGCCCAGCGACTCGACGAGCCGGAAGAGCGCGACCTCGACGGCGAAGAGGGCGGGCTGCGTCCAGCCGGTGCGGTGCAGCGGTTCGGGGTCCTCGCCCCACATGACCGGGCGCAGAGGGGCTTCGAGGTGCGGTTCCAGTGCGGCCAGGACCGTGTCCAGCGCGTCGGCGAAGACGGGGAACCGCCCGTACAGCCGCTGTCCCATGCCGAGCCGCTGGCTGCCCTGCCCGGGGAAGAGTACGGCCGTGACGCCGTCGCCCGCCGCGCCCCTGGCGGTCTCGGTCACGCCCGCCGGTCCTGCGAGCAGCACCGCGCGGTGGCGGAGCGCGGCGCGGCCGGTGGCGAGCGAGAAGCCGATGTCCGCGCGGTCGAGGCCGGGCCGCTCGGCCACATAAGCGGTCAGGCGGGCGAGTTGCGCGTCCAGAGCGGCCGGGCTCGCGGCCGAGACGGGCCAGGGCACGACGGCGGGCACAGCCGTCGCCTCCCCGCCCGTGACCTCCCCGCCCGTGGTCTGCCCAGTGCTGGTCCCCTCGGCAGTGATCCCCTCGGCCGCAGTCCCTCCGGTAGCTGTCACGACGGGTGCCGGTTCAGCCTGCTCGATGATCAGATGCGCGTTGGTGCCGCTGATCCCGAAGGACGACACGCCCGCGCGGCGCGGTCGGCCGGCGTCCGGCCACGCGACGGTCGCGGTCAGCGGTTCCACCGCGCCCGCGTCCCAGTCGACCCGGGAGGACCGCGTGCCCAGATGGAGTGTGCGGGGCATGGTCGCGTGCCGCAGCGCCAGTACGGTCTTGATGACGCCCGCGACCCCGGCCGCCGCCTGCGTGTGCCCGATGTTCGACTTGACTGAGCCGATCCGCAGGGGCCGCCCGGGCGCGCGCCCCTGCCCGTACGTGGCGAGGAGCGCCTGCGCCTCGATCGGGTCGCCCAGCTTCGTACCGGTGCCGTGCGCCTCCACCAGGTCGATGTCGGCGGCGGTGAGTCCGGCGGCGGCCAGTGCCTGCCGGATCACCCGTTCCTGGGCCGGGCCGCTGGGTGAGGTCAGGCCGTTGGACGCCCCGTCCTGGTTGACGGCGCTGCCGCGCAGGACGGCAAGCACCGGATGTCCGTGGGCGCGCGCGTCCTGGAGGCGTTCGAGGAGGAGGATTCCGGCGCCCTCGGCCCAGGCGGTGCCGTCGGCGTCGTCGGAGAACGCCTTGCAGCGGCCGTCAGGGGCCAGTCCGCCCTGCCGGGAGTGGCCGATGAATCCCATGGGGGTGGACATCACAGTGACACCGCCGGCGAGCGCCATCGTGCACTCCCCGGCGCGCAGGGAGCGCGCGGCCCAGTGGAGGGCGACCAGCGAGGAGGAGGACGAGGTGTCTACGGTGACGGCCGGGCCTTCGAGGCCGAGGGTGTAGGCGAGCCGGCCCGAGGCCAGGCCCGGTGAGAGCCCGGTCATGGCATGGCCCGCCAGGTCGTCGGCCGAGCGCTGGGTGACGGTGGCGTAGTCCTGGCCACTGACACCGACGAATACACCGGTCGCTGTGGCGCGCAGCGAGTGCGGGTCGATTCCGGCGCGCTCCAGCGCCTCCCAGGCGGTCTCCAGCACGAGGCGCTGCTGGGGGTCCGTGGAGACGGCCTCGCGGGGGGACATGCCGAAGAACGCGGCGTCGAAGTCGGCGGCTCCGTCGAGGAATCCGCCGTACGGGGTGGCGCTGCGGCCTGGTCCTTCGCCCGCGAGAGCGGCCAGGTCCCAGTCGCGGTCGGGGGGAAAGCCGGTGATGGCGTCGCGTTCCGCGAGGACGAGTTCCCACAGTTCTTCGGGGGAACGGACTCCGCCGGGATAACGGCAGGCCATCGCGGTGACCGCGATCGGGTCTTCGTGGGCTCCGCTGTTCATGACGTCTTCACTCCCCCTGGGAATCGCCGGCATTGTCTTCGAAATCCGTCCCGCACTTCATCTTCCCGCCGGATCGTACGGTCGCCAACCCTGTACTTTCCCCTAGGGAATTCTTCGGGAGGGAGAGAAGCCTCCGGGGTTTCCGGTGGAAGAAGCTGCGGAAGGGCACGAAAAACTGCGAATGACATGCGAAAGGCCGCGAAAGACTAGGGATTCCCCGGAACGTGGCGTGAGATCAAGTACCTGTCCCGCGTGCGGCAGTACGGCGCGGCCACCGGCGACCGCCGGGTGGAGGGTGGTTTCGGGGGCACCGGAGGGTCGGGCCGCCGCTTCCGGAGGGTGTGGTCCATGGGCTCGACGCGACGGCCGGTGCTGTTCGTCAGTTACGCCGAGAGCGGTCTGCTCAATCCGCTGCTGGTGCTGGTGGAGGAGTTGTCCCGGCGGGGCGTGCCGGACCTGTGGTTCGCCGCCGACGAGAAGGCGCGCCCGCTGGTGGAGGCGGCGGGGGTGGGAAGTCCCGTGTCGTTCGCGTCGCTCGGGGACACCGTACCGACGATGTCGGCGGTCACCTGGGACGACGCGACGTATCGGGAGGTGACGCAGCGCTCGCGGTTCCGGGCGCACCGGGCGGTCGTCAAGCACTCGTTCGTGCCGCGCGCGCGGGTGGAGAAGTACCGGCGGCTGGAGGCGGTGGCCGAGGAGGTGGAGCCGGCGCTGATGGTCGTCGAGAGCATGTGCCAGTTCGGCTACGAGCTGGCGATCACGAAGGGGATCCCCTATGTCCTGGGGGTGCCGTTCGTACCGAGCAATGTGCTCACCTCGCACGTTCCGTTCGCGAAGTCGTACACCCCGAAGGGGTTTCCGGTGCCGCACTCGGGTCTGCCGGGACGAATGTCGTTCCCGCAGCGGGTGGCGAACCAGTTGTTCCGGCTGCGGACGCTGGGGATGTTCCTGACCTCGTCGCTACGTGCGGTGGCCCAGGAGGACGACCGGGTCCGTACGGAGCTGGGGATCGTGCCGGAGGCGCGCCAGATGATGGCCCGGATCGACCATGCCGAGCACGTGCTCTGCTACTCGGTACCGGAGCTCGACTACCCGTTCCCGTTGCCGGAGAAGGTGCGGCTGGTCGGTGCGATGGTGCCGCCGCTGCCGCAGGCGCCGGACGACGGGGGCCTCGCGGAGTGGCTGGACGCGCGGCGCTCGGTGGTCTACATGGGGTTCGGGACGATCACCCGGCTGACCCGGGAGCAGGTGGCGGCGCTGGTGGAGGTGGCCCGGCGGCTGTCGGACCGGCACGCCGTGCTGTGGAAGCTGCCGAAGGAACAGCAGGGGCTGCTGCCCGCGCCGGAGACCCTGCCGGCGAATCTGCGGATCGAGGGCTGGGTTCCCTCGCAGCTCGATGTGCTGGCCCATCCGAATGTCGGTGTGTTCTTCACCCACGCGGGTGGCAACGGCTTCCACGAGGGGCTGTACTTCGGCAAGCCGCTGGTGGTGCGGCCGCTCTGGGTGGACTGCGAGGACCAGGCCGTGCGCGGCCGGGACTTCGGGGTGAGCCTGACGCTCGACCGTTCGGAGACCATCGATCCGGACGTTGTGTTCGACACGCTGTCCCGGGTGCTCGACGACGGTGCGTTCCGTGAACGCGCTGAGCACTTCGGGTCGTTGCTGCGCGCGGCGGGTGGCCGTGGCGCGGCGGCGGATCTGCTGCTCGGCCTGCCGGCCCTCGCCCACAACTGATCGGGGCGCTCCATGTCCTTCACCCATCCCGTCGCCGTGCCCTGGCTCGGCGGGCGCGAGCTCGAATATGTGACCAAGGCCGTCGGCGACGGCTGGATCTCCTCCCAGGGTCCGTATGTCCCGCGGTTCGAGAGTGAGTTCGCCGAGTACAACGGCGTCTCGTACGGCGTCGCCTGCTCGTCCGGTACGACCGCGCTGACGCTGGCTCTGCGGGCGCTGGGCATCGGTCCGGGCGACGAGGTGATCGTCCCGGAGTTCACGATGATCGCGAGCGCGTGGGCGGTCACCTATACGGGAGCCACGCCCGTTTTCGTGGACTGCGGGGACGATCTGAACATCGATGTCTCGCTCATCGAGGAGCGGATCACGCCCCGGACGAAGGCGATCATGCCGGTCCATATCTACGGGCGGCGGTGTGCCATGGACGCGATCATGAATCTGGCGTACGAGTACAACCTCCGGGTGGTGGAGGACTCGGCGGAGGCTCACGGGGTGCGTCCCGTCGGGGACATCGCCTGTTTCTCCCTCTACTCCAACAAGATCATCACGGCGGGAGAGGGCGGGATCTGTCTCACGGACGACAGGCATCTAGCCGAGCAGATGGCCCATCTGCGGGCGATGGCCTTCACCCGGGACCACAGCTTTCTGCACAAGAAGCTGGCTTACAACTTCCGGATGACGAACATGCAGGCGGCGGTGGCGCTGGCGCAGACCGAGCAGCTCGACACGATCCTGGCGAAGCGCCGGGAGATCGAGCGGCGGTACGACGAGGCGCTGGCCGGGATCGACGGGATCACGCTGATGCCGCGGCGCGATGTGCTGTGGATGTACGACGTGCGTGCCGAACGCCGCGAGGAGCTGCGGGACTTCCTGGCGTCGGAGTCCATCGAGACGCGGGTCTTCTTCAAGCCGATGAGCCGGCAGCCCGGCTATCTCGCCCCCGACTGGCGCTCCCTGAAGGCGCATCGCTTCAGCGAGGACGGTTTCTATCTGCCGACCCACACCGGACTGACCACGCGGGACCAGGAGTTCATCACGGACACGGTCCGCAAGTTCTGCGGCGCGCGCTGAGTGCGCATGGGCGCCGCGTGCGCGTGCGCGCGCGGACGCCGAGTAAGCGTGCGCGCCGCCGCGGAGCGTACGGAACCCCCCAGGGAGAGCGAGAGAGATGACAACCACCGACAGATGCCCGGTCGCCTTCCCGCTGCGGCGGCCCGGTAAGCCCTTCCCGGCACCGGAGTACGTGGAGTACCGCGCGCTCGACGGTCTGGTCGAGTCGGTGCTGCCGACCGGCGCCCGGGTGTGGCTGGTGACCCGGCACGAGGATGTGCGGACGGTGCTCACCGACCCGCGGATCAGCTCCAATCCGGCGCATCCGGGGTTCCCCCGGCCGGGGAAGACCGTCGGGGTGCCCTCGCAGGACGAGGTGCCCGGCTGGTTCGTGGCGCTGGATCCGCCGGAGCACGGCAGGTTCCGCCGCACCCTGATCCCGGAGTTCACGGTCCGGCAGGTCAGGGAGATGCGGCCGGCGATCCAGCAGATCGTGGACGCCAGGATCGACGCCATGCTCGCCGCGGGTAGCACCGCCGACCTGATCGCGGACTTCGCGCTGCCCGTACCGTCGCTGGTGATCTCCAGTCTGCTCGGGGTGCCGAAGGCCGACCGTGACTTCTTCGAGGCCAAGACGCGGGTGCTGGTCACGCTCTCCTCCGGTGACGAGGAGCGCGAGGCGGCGTCCAGAGCGCTGCTGCGCTATCTCAACCGGCTCATCGCGGTCAAGCGGAAGCGGCCTGGGGACGATCTGCTGAGCCGGCTGCTGGCGGAGGGGACCCTGTCGGGGCCCGAGCTGTCCGGGGTGTCGATGCTGCTGCTGATCGCGGGGCACGAGACGACGGCCAACAACATCGGGCTCGGGGTGGTGACCCTGCTGTCGCATCCGCGGTGGATCGGCGACGAGCGGGCGGTGGAGGAGCTGCTGCGGTACTACTCGGTGGCCGATCTGGTGGCGTTCCGGGTGGCCGTGGAGGATGTGGAGATCGGCGGGCAGCTCATCAGGGCGGGCGAGGGCATCGTGCCGCTCGTCGCGGCGGCCAACCACGACGGGACGGTCTTCGAGCGGCCGGCCGAGTTCGATCCGGGCCGCTCCGCGCGGTCCCATGTGGCGTTCGGGTACGGGGTGCACCAGTGTCTCGGGCAGAACCTGGTGCGGGTCGAGATGGACATCGCGTACCGGACGCTGTTCGAGCGGATTCCCACCCTTGAACTGGCCGTGCCGGTGGAGGAGTTGCCGCTGAAGTACGACGGGGTGCTGTACGGGCTGCACGCGCTGCCCGTCCGCTGGCAGGAGGGCGCATGAGCAACGGAGGAGGAGCGACGGTGCGGATCAGTGTGGACACCGAACGCTGTGTCGGAGCCGGGCAGTGTGTACTGACGGCTCCCGATGTGTTCGACCAGAGCGACGACGGGCTCGTGGTCGTACTGGCAGATCCGGCGGACGGGCCAGCGGACGGGCCGGCGGACGAGGCGATGCGCGAAGCGGTGCGGGAGGCGGTGCGCCTGGCGGGCAGCGTCTGCCCGTCCGGGGCGATCACCGTACGGGAGGACGGACCGGCCTCCGCTCCGTAACCCTCCGCGGATTACGCACGTAGCGTACGCAACGTACGACGAGCGGGCGCGCCCCCACGGACCGGTGGGGGCGGCGCCCGTCGCTTCTACCAGGCGACCTCCAGCTCGGCGAGGCCGCCGGACAGCTGCCCGCCCGGCACCCGGATCTCGTCGGCGGGCGCGGTGAGCCGCAGCCCCGGCAGCCGGCTGAACAGCAGGGTGTACGCGGTCTTCAGCTGCGTCCGTGCGAGCGGGGCGCCGATGCAGTGCCACATGCCGTGCCCGAACGTCAGATGCGGGTTGGGCGAGCGGCCGATGTCGAACAGCTCGGGGTCGTCGAAGACCCGCCGGTCGAAGTTGGTGAGGGTGAAGTCCAGCAGGACGAGTTCGCCGGTCCTGATGGTGACGTCACCGATCTCGACGTCCTCGGTGGCGTAGCGCGGCAGTACGGAGCCGCCGGCCTTGGCCGAGCGGAGGATCTCCTCCACGGCGCCCGCCATCACCTTCGGGTCGGCCAGCGCCCGGTCGCGCTGCTCGGGGTGGAGGGTGAAGAGCACCACGCCGAGGTCGATGTGGCCGGCGACGCTCTCCAGTCCGGCGAAGAGCAGCCCGGCGGCGATCGGGCCGATGCGCGCGTCGGACGGCTCGGCCGCGCAGAGCCGGGAGATCACGTCGTCACCGGGTTCGGCCCGTTTGCGGACCGCCAGCTCCTCCAGATAGCCGAAGAGCTCCCGCTGTCCCCGCCGGCCGCCCTCGGGATCCCCGAGGTCTCCCATCCGCGCCAGCGCGGCGGTCAGCCGCCCCCGGTCCTCGGCCGGCACACCGAGGAGTTCACCGAGGACGCCGAGGGACAGCGGCAGGGAGAACCCTCCGTGCAGATCGGCGGGCGGTCCCTGGGCCACGAAGTCCGCCAGCGTGGCTTCCGCGACGGCCTCCACCTTCGGCATCAGGCCGAGCACACGCCGGGCCGAGAAGTTCGGTGTGAGCAGGGCGCGGGCCTCGGCGTGCATCTTCCGCGCGACTTCGGCGTCCTCGACGATGAGCATGTCGAGGAACGGATTGCGCACGTACCGGGGGGCGTTGGCGAGGTCCGGGTGGGCCCGTCCGAGCCGCTCGTCGTGGAGCAGCGACTTCAGTTCGGCGTGCCGGGTCACGAGCCAGCCCTCGTCACCGGCGGGGGTCCGTACCTTGCACAGGGGCGCGCGGCTCTGGAGGTCGCGCAGCAGCGGGCTGAGCCGCAGCACGGAGGGTGAACCGCCCTGGTACGCGGGCAGTTCCTGGGATGTGACCATGGGGGGCTCTCCGTTGGTGTCCGTGTCCGGGCGGTATCCCTGTCCGGGCGGTATCCCTGTCCGGGCGGTATCTGTGTCCGGGCGGTATCTGTGTCCGGGCGGTATCCGTGTCCGGGCCGTTCTGTTGGCTCTGGTGGTGCTACGGGTGGCAGCCGTCGCCGAAGCGCTCACCGAGCCACTCCTCGATCGTCCGCGCCGTCAGGGCCGAGTGCTCCTTGGCGAGGGACAGATGGTCGGCCTCGATGTCGCGGATGTCGTCCGCGGGAACGGCGGAGGTGTCGAAGCGGAAGCCGTCGAGCGACCGCGCGCACCGCACCAGGAGGGTGGGTGCGGTGGGGGGCGGTGCCTCGATGTCGGTCATCGCCATGAACCAGTGGGCCATCGCGGACATCCTGGCGCTGTTGAGTGTGACCGACGGGGAGTCGATGTCGGCCAGGTAGAAGCGGGTCGTACGGTCGAGGTCGTTGTTCTCGCCGCTGCTGTAGCGGATGCTCGCGGTGTCCAGCAGGACGACCGCCTCGGGTGTGACGCCCCAGGTGTCCTCCAGCACGCCGGCGGCGAGATAGGCGAGCGAGCCGCCCGTCGAGTGTCCCGCCAGTACGAAGGGTTCGCCGTCGCTGGCGTGCAGGGCGCTCTCCGCGACGACGCGGGCGGCGGCCGTGCTCGTGGCGGGCAGCGGCTCGCCGGGGGCGAAGCCCATCAGCGGCAGCGCGGAGACATGGCGCCTGCCGCGGAAGTGGGCGGCGATACGGGCGTACTGGTGGACGCCGCCGGTGGCGCCCGGCGCGCTGACGAACACCAGCCTCGGCAGGCCGGGGCCCTCGGCCAGCACCACGGGCGCCGACAGTTCCTCCAGGTCGGCGGGGGTCTCGAAGGTGGGCCGGGTGTTGGCGACGGCCTTGAGCATGCGCATGGCCTCGACGAGCTTCCCGCCCGTGACTGCGCTGTGGAACAGGCCCACCAGCGTCTCGTCCGTATCCCGCGCGGCCGTCCGGACCCCGGTGACCGCCGTGCCGTCCGGTGAGCCGGGTGCGAGGTGTCCGGCGAGTTCGCCGCGCAGCCGGCGGGCGAGCTTCGCGGGGGTCTCGTGGTCGAAGACCATCGAGGTCGGCAGCCGCAGCCCGAGCGCCTCGCCGAGCTGGTTGCGCAGCCCGACGGAGACCAGCGAGTCGAAGCCCAGCTCCAGGAACCCACGGCGCGGGTCGACGGCGCCCGGGTCGCGGTGGCCGAGCAGGGCGGCGGCGTAGCCGACCACCAACTCGGTGAGGAACGCGTCCTGTTCGGCCTCGCCGAGGCGCCGCAGCCGTTCGCGCAGGGTGACCGGAGAGCGGTCGGCGCCACCGGCGGAGCGGCGGGTACGGGGCACCAGCTCCCGCCAGAGGGCCGGCAGCGCCTGCTGGTCCCGGAGCGCGGACACCTGGAGCGCGGTCGGGACGACGGTCGGAGCTGCCGTCGCGCCTGTACGGGCGAGGGCCGCGTCGAAGAGCGCCAGGCCCCGGTCGGCGGAGAGTGGCGGCAGACCGGCCCGGGAGATCCGTTCCGCGTCGGCGCCGCTGAGGTGCCCGGTCATTCCGTCGCCGCTCGCCCAGGGGCCCCAGGCGAGCGAGAGCGCGGGCAGTCCCCGGCTCGTCCGGTGCCGGGCGAGGGCGTCGAGGCAGGCGTTGGCAGCGGCGTAGTTGCCCTGTCCCGGGCTGCCCACGATGCCGGAGACGGACGAGTACAGCAGGAAGGCCGACAGGCCGAGGTCACGGGTCGCCTCGTGCAGATACCAGGCGCCGTCGGCCTTGGGCCGCAGGACGCGTTCCAGCGAGCCGGGCGTGAGCGAGCCGATGAGCGCGTCGTCCAGCACTCCGGCGGTGTGCACCACGGCGGTCAGCGGATGCCCGTCGGGGACGCCCGCCAGCAGTGCGGCCACCGCGTCGCGGTCGCCGATGTCGCAGGCCACCGCCGAGGCGGTCGCGCCTCCCTCGGCCAGCGCGGCCAGAAGGCCGGCGGCGCCGGGCGCGTCGGGACCGCGCCGGCTCGCAAGCAGCAGATGCCGTACGCCGTGCCGGGCCACCAGATGCCGGGCGAGCAGCGCGCCGAGACCGCCGGTGCCGCCGGTGATCAGTACGGTGCCCGCCGGGTCCCAGGGGGCTGCCGCCGAAGTGCCCTCCACCGGACCGACGGGCTCGGCGGTATCGGCGGGCTCGGCGGCATCAGTCGGCTGGGCGTTCTCAGCCGGCTCAGCCGACTCGGCGGCCGGCCGGGTCAGCCGCGCGGCCCGGACGCCGTTCGACCGTACGACCAGCTGCTGTTCGTCGAGGGCGAGGAGCCCCGGCAGCACGCCCGCCGACAGGAACGCGTCGTCCATGTCGACGAGCAGGAATGAGCCCGGGGTCTCCGACTGCGCGGCGCGGACGAGGCCCCGGGCGGCAGCGGCGGCCAGGTCCCGTACGTCCTCGCCGTCCACGGCGACGGCGCCGCGGGTGACGAAGACCAGCCGGGACGCGGCGAACCGGGCGTCGGACAGCCACTCCTGGAGCAGGCCGAGCACCCACGAGGTGAGGGCGAGCACCGCGTCGGGCGTGTCCTTCCCGGGGTCGCCGACGACGGGGGCAAGGAGGACGTCGGGTGCCACTCCGCTGTCGCCGAGCGCGCCGGTGAGCGTGGCGGCGTAGGCGCTGACGGTTTCGTCGGCGCGGTGCAGGGCGTACCCCAGGTCGAGTTCGTCGACGCCGACGACCGCCCAGCGGGTGCCCACCACGGGGGCGGACGCGGTGACGGGCAGCCAGTCGAGGGCGAAGAGCGCGCCCTGTTCGCCGTCGCCCGCGTACGGCGCCGGCGCCGGCTGTCCGGAGACCGGGGCGAACAGCACGGAGTCGGCGGAGAGGACCGGCGCGCCCGCCGGGTCGACGGCGGTCACCGTGACGCCGTCGGAGCCGGCCCCGGTGATCCGCACCCGCAGCGAGGAGGCCGCCGCCGCGTGCAGGGTGAGTCCGCGCCACTCCACGGGGACGAGGGCCGCCGGTGGCCCGTCGGTGATGTGCGCGCCCGCCGCCCGCAGCGCGGCGTCGAGGAGGGCCGGGTGGATCCCGTACGCGGAGGTGTCCCCCGCCGGGGCCGGCAGGGTGGCCTCGGCGAACACCTCGCCCGCGCGCCGCCAGACGCCCGTCAGGCCGCGGAGGGCGGGGCCGTACGTGAGGCCGGCGTCGGTGAGCGGTGCGTACAGCGCGTCCAGCGGTACGGGAGCGGCGCCCTCCGGCGGCCAGACGGCGGCATCGAGGACCGCGCCGGTGCCCGCGTCGGAGTTCTCCTCGTCGCGGACCAGCACGCCCCGGGCATGCTGCGTCCACTCGGAGCCGTCGGCGGGGCGGGCGTGCACGGTCAGCGAGCGGCGCCCCGACGCGTCCGCCGCGCCCACCCGCACCTGGAGGGTGACCGCGCCGCGCTCGGGCAGCGCGAGGGGGGTGAGCAGGGTCAGTTCGTCGATCCGGTCGCCGCCCGACCGGTCCCCGGCGTGGATCGCCAGCTCCGCGAAGGCCGCGCCCGGCAGCATGATCCGGCCGTCGGTCCGGTGGTCCGCGAGCCAGGGATGCGACGCGGCCGAGAGCTGTCCGGTGAGGACGGTCTCGTCCGTCCCCGCCACCGTGACGGCTGCTCCGAGCAGCGGATGCCCGGTCGGCGTCACGCCAAGACCGGCCGCGTCGCCGGTGGCCCGGCGCACCGTGGGCCAGTACCGCTCACGCTGGAACGGATACGTCGGCAGCTCCACCCGGCGTGCGCCTGTGCCGGTGAACAGCGCGGCCCAGTCGACCGAGGCGCCGCGCGCGTACAGCCCGGCGAGCGCGGTGAGGGCCTCGGTCTCCTCGGGCCGGTCCTTGCGCAGGAGGGGCAGCGCGGTGACGGCCGGGTCCTGGAGGGTCTCCGGTACGAGTGCGGAGAGCACCCCGTCGGGGCCCAGCTCCAGGAAGGTCCGCACCCCGCGCTCGGCGAGGGTCCGCAGTCCGTCGCCGAACCGTACGGTCGCGCGGACATGGCGGACCCAGTAGTCGGCGGAGCACAGCTCCTCGTCGGTCGCGAGCGCGCCGGTCACGAGGGAGAGGACCGGCAGCGTGGGCCGCTCGAACCTCAACTCGCCGACCACCGAGCGGAATTCGTCCATCATCGGTTCCATCAGCGGCGAGTGGAAGGCATGGCTGACCGGCAGCCGCGTGGTCCTGCGCCCCCGCTCCTCGAAGCGCCGGGCGAGCGCCAGGACTGCGTCCTCGTCGCCGGAGACGACCACCAGGTCCGGGCCGTTGACCGCGGCGAGCGACGTCCGGTCCGTCAGCAGCGGGGTGATCTCGTCCTCGGCCGCCCGTACGGCGACCATGGCTCCGCCGGCGGGCAGGCCGCGCATCAGCCGGGCCCGCGCGGCCACCAGCCGGCAGGCGTCCGCCAGGGTGAACACCCCGGCGAGGTGCGCGGCGGCGATCTCGCCGACCGAGTGGCCGGCGAGGAAGTCCGGTACGACGCCCCAGGATTCCACCAGGCGGTACAGCGCCACCTCGACCGCGAACAGCGCGGGCTGGGTACGGCCGGTGTCGTTCAGCGCACCGGCGTCGTCACCCCAGATCACCTCGCGCAGAGTCGGCGTGTCGGCCGTATCCACGGTGTCCAGGTGGGCGAGTACGGAGTCGAAGGCCTCGGCGAAGACGGCGAATCGCCCGTACAACTCCCTTCCCATACCCAGCCGTTGGGCGCCCTGCCCGGAGAGCAGCACCGCGAGCGGGCCCTCGTCCGCGGTGGCGTCCGCGATGCCTCGCGCCACTTCGCGGACCTCCGCGCCCTGGGGGCCCTCGCCGCCCTCGGCGAGCAGCACCGCCCGGTGCCCGAAGGCGGAGCGGGTCGTGGCGAGCGAGTGGCCGACGTCCAGGGGGGTGTGGCCGCGCGCCGCCGCGAAGGTACGGACCCGGTCCAGCTGGGCGTCGAGCGCCGCCCCGTCCCTGGCGGACACGGGCCATGGCACGGCGTTCGGGACGACCGCCGGGGCGGATACGGCCCCCTGAGCCTCCTCGGCGGCCGGCTCCCACGGCGGCGCCTGCTCGACGAGTACGTGCGCGTTGGTGCCGCTGATCCCGAACGACGACACCCCGGCGCGCCGCACCCGGTCGCCCTGCGGCCACTCGACGGGCTTCGTGAGCAGGCTGACGGCGCCGGCACGCCACTCGACGTGCGCGGACGGCGCGTCCACATGGAGCGTCTGGGGCAGCACACCGTTCCGCAGCGCCAGGACCATCTTCATCACGCCCGCGACACCGGCCGCCGCCTGCGTGTGGCCGATGTTCGACTTTACGGAGCCCAGCCACAGCGGGCGGCCCGGCTCGCGGTCGTGTCCGTACGCGGCGAGCAGCGCCCCTGCCTCGATCGGGTCGCCGAGGGTGGTGCCCGTACCGTGTGCCTCCACCGCGTCGACATCGGCCGGGGAGAGCCCGGCGACGGCCAGGGCCTGGCGGATGACGCGCTGCTGCGCGGGCCCGTTGGGGGCGCTCAACCCGTTGGACGCGCCGTCCTGGTTGACGGCGGAGCCGCGCAGGACGGCCAGCACCTCGTGGCCGTTGCGACGGGCGTCCGACAGCCGTTCTACGAGCAGCAGACCGGCGCCCTCGGACCAGGCCGTGCCGTCGGCGGTGGCGGAGAACGCCTTGCAGCGGCCGTCGGGGGCGAGGCCGCCCTGCACGGTGAATCCGGCGAAACTCGCCGGGGTGGTCATCACGGTGACACCGCCCGCGAGCGCGAGCGGGCACTCCCCGTTCCGTACGGCCTGGGCGGCGAGGTGCAGGGCCACCAGCGACGAGGAGCACGCGGTGTCGAGCGTCACCGAGGGCCCCTCCAGGCCGAGTACGAAGGACAGCCGGCCCGACAGGACGCTCGCCGCGAGCCCGTTGGCCGCGTATCCGCCCATGTCGTCCTGGGCGGCCAGTACGAGATGCGCGTAGTCCTGGGAGTTGGTGCCGACGAACACACCGGTCCTGCCGCCGCGCAGGGCGGCGGGGTCGAGGCCGGCCCGCTCGACGGTCTCCCAGGCGACTTCGAGCAGCAGCCGCTGCTGCGGGTCCATCGCCACCGCCTCGCGCGGGGAGATACCGAAGAATCCGGGGTCGAAGTCCGGTGCGTCGTAGAGGAATCCACCCTCCTGGGTGGCGCTGCGGCCGGGTCCTTCGCCGGCGAGGGCGGCCAGGTCCCAGCCCCGGTCGGCGGGGAAGCCGGAGATCGCGCCGCGACCGGTGGCGAGCAGCTCCCAGAAGTCCTCCGGGGTCCGGATCCCGCCGGGGAGGCGGCAGCCCATGCCGATGATCGCGACCGGTTCCTGACGGCCGGACTCGGCTTCTCTGAGCCGCTGCCGCGTCTGGTGGAGGTCGGCCGTGACCCACTTCAGATAGTCGACCAACTTCCTTTCGTCCGGCCTCTTTTGATCGGCCGCCTGCTCGCCCGGCTTCGTCTCGCCCGGCTTCGTCTCGCCCGGCTTCGTCTCGTCCGGCTTCGTCTCGTCCGGCATCGTCGGTGCACCTTCCTGGGGTGTGGCGTGGGGGGTTTCGTGTACGAACGGGTCCGGCGAAGGGGCGGGGGCCGGTCAGGCGCCGGCCGACCGGCCCAGCTCGTTGTCGATGAAGGCGAAGACCTCGTCGGCGCTCGCGGCCTCGATGCGCTCGCTCACCGCGTGCGCGCCGTTCCTCTCCGTGCCGGGTCCCGCCGTGTCCCAGCGGGCGAGCAGCAGACGCAGCCGGCCGGCCACACCGGTGCGGGTGACCTCGTCGAGCGCGTCCCCGGCGAGCGCCGCCTCCAGCCGGTCGAGTTCGGCGAGCGGTGATGTGCCCGCCCCCGGCGCCTCGTCGCCGAGCAGCGTGGCCGCGAGGTGCCGGGCGACGGCGACCGGGGTGGGGTGGTCGAAGACGAGCGTGGCGGGCAGCCGTACGCCCGTCCGCGCGGTGATCCGGGTGCGGGCCTCCACCGCCATCAGCGAGTCGAAGCCGAGCCCGCTGAAGTCGCGGTCGGCCGGGACCGCTCCGGGGGTGGTGTGGCCCAGGACTGCGGCGGCCTCGGTCCGTACCAGCTCCGTCAGCAGCCGTACGCGTTCGCTCTCGCCGAGCCCGGCGAGCCGCCCGGTCAGCCCGGCCCTGCGGTTGCCCGCGCCCGCCGTGCGGCGCCGGGTGCGGACCAGCGCGCGCAGGATGGCGGGCACCTCGTCCACCGCGCGCGGGGTGTCCGTGGCCGCGCCGGTGGTGACCCGGATGGCCGCCACCAGGGCTTCGTCCCGTACGGTCGCTGCGTCGAACAGCGCGAGGCCCTGCGCCACCGAGAGCGGGGGCATCCCCGAGCGGGCCATCCGCTCCATGTCGGCGGCGGTCAGCGCGCTGGTCATGCCGCCGCCCTGTGCCCAGGGGCCCCAGGCCAGCGAGAGCGCGGGCAGGCCGAGCCCCGCGCGGTGCCCGGCCAGGGCGTCCAGGAAGGTGTTGGCGGCGGCGTAGTTGCCCTGACCCGGACCGCCGGTGATGCCGGAGACCGAGGAGTACAGGACGAACGCGGCGAGGCCGAGGCCCCGGGTCGCCTCGTGCAGATGCCAGGCGGCGTACGCCTTCGGCCTCAGGACGCGGTCGAGCTGCCCGTGGGTGAGGGAGCCGATCGTGGCGTCCTCCAGGGTGCCCGCGGTGTGCACCACGGCGGTCAGCGGATGCCCGGCCGGTACGGTCGCGAGGAGCGCGTCCAGCGCCGTACGGTCGGATACGTCGCAGGCTGCGAGGGTCACCTCGGCGCCCAGGCCCGCGAGTTCGGCGCGGAGCGCGGCGGCGCCGGGGGCGTCCGCGCCGCGCCGGCCGGCGAGCAACAGGCGGGTGATCCCGTGCTCGGCGACGAGGTGGCGGGCGAGCACACCGCCGAGGCCGCCGGTGCCGCCGGTGATCAGGACGGTGCCGTCGGGATCCCAACCCCCGTTCTGGACAACGGACTTCGAGGTTCCCGTGTCCGTTTCCCGGTCCGTGTCCGGTTGCGCTGCCGCGTCCGATTCCGCCAGCCGGGCCAGCCGGGCCAGCCGGGCCACGCGTACGGCGCCGCCCCGCACCGCGGCCTGGGTCTCCCCCGCGTCGAGGAGCCCCGGCAGGGCGGAGGCGGCGAGGCCGAGGGCGGCCGGTTCGTCGAGGTCCAGCAGGAGGAAGGTGCCGGGGTTCTCGGACTGGGCGGAGCGCACCAGCCCCCACACGGCGGCGGCGGCCGGATCGGGCACGGCCTCGTCGCCGGCGGCGACGGCACCCCGGGTGACGAAGACCAGCCGGGCGCCACCGGTGCGCGGGTCGGCCGCCCACCCGTGCAGCAGATCGAGCGCCCCGGCCGTCATGTCGCGGACGGTGTCGGGGACGGACCGGGTGTCGCCCGGCGCGCTGAACACTGGAACGAGAACGGTGTCGGGCACCGGGCCCGGAGCGTCGAGGAGTGCGGCGAGCGAGCCGGCCCGTACGACGGTGAGGCCGTCGACCGGGTCCAGCACACGGGCCACACCGGCGGCATCGGGGCCGATGACCGCCCAGCGCACGCCACGGAGCACAGCGGGGGTGGGGGCGGCGGAGGTGGTGGCGGGGGTGACCCAGTCGAGGCCGAACAGCAGTGCCCTCTCGGTGACTTCGCCCTCCTCGCCCTTCTCGCCCTCCTCGCTCGCCTCACTCACACTCCCGGAGTCCTGGCGGAAGAGGGACTTCGGGGTCAGGGAGCGCACCGAGAGCACGGGCGAGCCGTTCTCGTCGGCCGCCGCCAGGGCCACGGTGTCCGCGCCGGCCGGGGTCAGCCGTACCCGCAGGGCCGTGGCTGCGCTCGCGTGCAGGATCAGTCCGCGCCAGACGGCCGGGGTGGTCCCGCCGGGCAGCGGGTCCTCGTCGTCCAGCAGCCCGGCCGTCCGGACGGCGGCGTCCAGCAGCGCCGGGTGGATGCCGAAGTCCCCGTCCATGCGGGCCTCTTCGGCCAGCTCGATCTCGGCGTACACCGCGCCGTCCCGCGACCAGGCCGCCCCGGGCCCCCGGAACACCGGCCCGAGGTCAAGACCGAGGGCGGCGAGCCGCTCGGCGGAATTGGCCAGGTCCAGGGGTACGGCGCCGGCCGGCGGCCACACCGCCGTGTCGAACTCCGCTTCCGGCACGGCTGATCCGTCAGTGGTCGCGTCGGCGAGTACGGCGGTGGCGTGCGCGGTCCACGGCAGGTCGCCGCCCGCCTCGGCGCGTCCGTACACCGTCAGGGCGCGGCGGCCCGCGCCGTCGGGCGCCCCGATACGTACCTGGAGCCGGACCGCGCCGCGCCGGGGCACGGTCAGCTCCGTGGTGACCGTCAGCTCCTCGATCAGGCCGAGGCCCGCCTCGTCGCCTGCGCGGACGGCCAGTTCGGCGAAGACCGAGGCGGGCAGGACGGTCCTGCCGCCCACCCGGTGATCGGCAAGCCAGGGGTGGGACGGGAGCGAGAGCCGGCCGGTCAGCATCACCTCGTCGCCGCCTGCCACCGGCACCGCCGCGCCCAGCAGCGGATGCCCGGCGGCCACCAGACCGAGTCCTGCGGGGTCGCCCGGGGCGTTGGGCGCGGTCGGCGCCGGCCAGAAGCGCTCGCGCTGGAACGCGTACGTGGGCAGCTCCACCCGGCGCGCGCCCGTCCCGGTAAGTACGGCCGTCCAGTCGACCGGCACACCCTGCACATGCAGATGGGCGAGGGCGGTGACGGCGGTCAGCTCCTCGGAGCGGTCCTTGCGGAGTACGGGGACGACCACGGTGTCGTCCGGCGCGGTGGCCCGGACCAGGGCGGCGAGCACACCGTCCGGGCCCAGCTCCAGGAAGGTCCCGACGCCTGCGTCGGCCAGGGTCCGCACACCGTCAGCGAAGCGGACCGCCTCGCGGACATGGCGTACCCAGTGGTCGGCGGTGCCCAGTTCACCGGCCGTCGCGAGCCGGCCGGTGAGGTGGGAGACGACCGGGATACGGGGCGCCGCGTACGCCAGTGTGCCGGCGACGGCACGGAACTCCGCCAGCATGGGTTCCATCAGCGGCGAGTGGAACGCGTGGCTCACCGCGAGCCGGGTCGTCCGGTGCCCGTCGGCCGCCAGTCGGGCGGCGGCGCGCAGCACGGGCTCCTCGTCGCCCGAAAGCACCACTGCCGCAGGCCCGTTGACGGCGGCGATCGCCACCCGGTCGGAGAGCACGGCCCGTGCCTCGTCCTCGGTGGCCCCGACCGCGACCATGGCGCCGCCGGGCGGCAGCGCGGCCATCAGGCGGGCGCGGGCGGCGACCAGCCGGGCCGCGTCCGCGAGCGGGAACACGCCGGCGACATGGGCGGCCGTGATCTCCCCGACGGAGTGCCCGGCCACGAAGTCCGGTGTGACACCCCAGGATTCCACCAGGCGGTACAGCGCCACCTCGACCGCGAACAGCGCCGGCTGGGTGACCTCCGTACGGTTCAGGGCCTCGGCGTCACCGCCCCAGATCACCTCGCGCAGCGGCTGCCGGAGGCCGGACCCGTCGTCCAGCAGAGCGAGTACGGAGTCGAGCGCGTCGGCGAACACCGGGAAGCGCGCGTACAGTTCGCGGCCCATCCCGAGCCGCTGCGAGCCCTGGCCGGAGAAGAGGACCGCCAGGGGCCGCTCGTCCGCCACGCCCCGGGCGATCTCCCGGAGCCCGCCGTCGGCGGACGGTGTCAGTACGGCACGGTGCTCGAAGAGCGAACGGCCGGTGACCAGCGAGAACCCGACGTCGGCCGGTGCGAGTTCGGGCCGGGCCGCGGTGAAGGACCGCAGCCGGTCCAGCTGGCCGTCCAGCGCAACTTCACTCCTGGCCGATACCGGCCATGGCAGGACTGCGGGTGTCACCTCGGGGGCGCGGGCGTCGGTGTGGGCCGCCAACGGCTCGGCCGGGGGCGCCTGTTCCAGGATGACGTGTGCGTTCGTTCCGCTCATACCGAAGGACGACACGGCGGCCCGGCGGGCCCGGCCGGTGTCCGGCCAGTCCTGCGGTTCGGTGAGCAACTCGACTGCCCCGGCGGACCAGTTGATGCGGGTGGAGGGCTCGGTGACATGGAGGGTGCGGGGCAGGACGCCGTTGCGGAGCGCCAGGACCGTCTTCATGACCCCGGCGATCCCGGCCGCCGCCTGGGTGTGGCCGATGTTCGACTTCAGGGAGCCGAGCAGCAGGGGCCGCTCCGGGTCGCGGTCCCTGCCGTACGTGGCGAGCAGCGCCTGTGCCTCGATCGGGTCGCCGAGCAGGGTGCCGGTGCCGTGCGCCTCGACCGCGTCCACGTCGGCCGGGGTCAGTCCGGCGCCGTCGAGTGCCTGCCGGATGACCCGTTGCTGGGAGGGGCCGTTGGGCGCGGTGAGCCCGTTCGACGCGCCGTCCTGGTTGACGGCGGAGCCGCGCAGCACCGCGAGCACTTCGTGGCCCTGCCGACGGGCCTCGGAGAGCCGTTCGACGACAACGACGCCCACGCCCTCCGACCAGCCGGTGCCGTCGGCCGAGTCGGAGAACGCCTTGCAGCGGCCGTCGGGGGCGAGGCCGCCCATCCGGGAGAAGCCGGCGTAGCTGGTCGAGGTCGTCATGACGGTGACCCCGCCGACCAGAGCCATGGAGCACTCACCGGCGCGCAGCGCCTGCGCGGCCCAGTGCAGGGCGACCAGTGAGGAGGAGCAGGCCGTGTCCACGGTGACGGCCGGCCCCTCGAAGCCGAAGGAGTAGGAGAGCCGGCCGGAAATGACACTGGCGGCGAGCCCGGTGCCCGCGTGGCCTTCCACGTCCTCCCTGGCCCGCATGATCAGGTTGGCGTAGTCCTGCCCGTTGGTGCCGATGAAGACACCGGTCCGGCTGGAGCGCAGCGACACGGGGTCGGTCCCGGTCCGCTCGACGGCCTCCCACGAGGTCTCCAGCAGCAGCCGCTGCTGGGGGTCCATCGCGAGGGCCTCGCGCGGGGAGATCCCGAAGAAGGCGGGGTCGAAGTCCGGTGCGTCGTAGAGGAATCCGCCCTCGGTGGTGGCGCTGCGGCCCGGTCCTTCGCCGACGAGCGCGTCGAGGTCCCAGCCCCGGTCGGTGGGGAACGCTGCGATGCCGTCGCGGCCCTCGGTCAGCATCCGCCACAGGTCCTCGGGGGACCGCACACCGCCGGGGAAGCGGCAGGCCATACCGACGATGACGACCGGGTCGTCCGCCGCGTCGCGCACGGCGTCCGTGGTGCCGGCCGCGGTGTCCGCTGTGCTTGTGGCGCCGGCTTCCGTACGGTCGTCACCGGGTGCGGCCCCCAGCAGTTCGGCCAGCAGATGGCCGGCGAGCGCCGTCGGGGTGGGGTAGTCGAAGACGAGGCTGGCGGGCAGCTCCAGACCGGTCAGCGCGCGCAGCCGCCGGCTCAGCTCCACCGCCGTCAGCGAGTCGAATCCGACGTCGCTGAACGCCTTGTCGGCCCTGATCGGTGTGGCGTCCGGGTGGCCGAGGACCGCGGCGGACTCGGTACGGACGAGGGCCAGCAGCAGCGCCGCGCCCTCGGTGCCGGTCGCGCCGGCCAGCCGTTCCCGCAGCGCCGAGGCGGCGGGCGCGCTCTCCCGGCGAGCCGCCCGGATCTCCTTCAACGCCTCTCTGGCCGCCGGCAGTTCACCGAGCAGCGGGCTGGGCCGCAGGCTCAGTACGGCGCTCAGCAGCCGGGGCTGCTGGAGGTCGGCGAAGACAGTGGTGGGCGCGGGCTCCACGGCGAGGCGCAGGAGGGCGGAGACGGCGAGCGCGGGGTCGAGGACGGCTGCCGCCCCGGCCTGGCTGCCGCCTGTGCCACCACTGCCACTGCCACTGCCACTGCCACTGCTGCCACTGCTGCCACCGCTGCCCCGGCCGCCCCAGGCGACGGAGGTCGCGGGCAGGCCGCGCGCCCGACGCCGCTCGGCCAGTGCGTCGAGGGCCGCCCCTGCGGCGGCGTGCGGGGCCTGGCCGAGGGCACCCACGGAGCCCGCGACCGACGAGCACAGGGCGAAGACGGCGAGATCGAGGCCGTGGGTCAGTTCGTCGAGGAGCAGGGCGGGGGCGACGGTCAAGCGGAACACCGTCGCGAAGCGCTCGACGGAGGCATCGGCGTCAGCATCGGCGGCTCCGGTCGGGCGTCCGGTCGTGGCTCCCGTGCCCGGTCCGGTCGCCGGGAGCGGGTCGTGGTCCCCCGCCGCGTGCACCACTCCCGTCAGCGGGCAGTCCTCGGGAACGGCCTTGAGTACGCGGGCCAGTTGGTCGCGGTCGGCGATGTCGCAGGCGGTGACGGTGGCCTCGGCGCCGAGTGCGGTCAGCTCGGCGAGCAGCGCGGCCGCGTCGGGCGAGCCGGGCGAGCCGGGCGCGTCGGCCGCCCTGGGTCCGCGCCCGCTGAGCAGGACGAGCCGGGGCGCGCCCGCACGGGCCAGCCCGCGCGCGAGGTCCGCGCCGAGACCGCCCGTACCGCCGGTGATAACGACGGTGCCGGTCGGCCGCCACCGTTCCGGGAGGCCGCCTGCGTTGTCCGTGTCGGGCGCGGGCACCATGCGGCGGCCGTACACCCCGGACGCGCGGACGGCGACCTGGTCCTCGTCGCCACCGCCGGACAGCACACCGATCAGCCGCCGCACCACCCGTTCGTCCGGTGCTCCCGCGTCCGGCAGCCCCTCGTCCCACTCCCCCGGGAGGTCGACCAGTCCGCCCCACCGCCGGGGGTGTTCCAGCGCGGCAACGCGCCCGAAGCCCCATACGGCGGCCTGAGCCGGGACGGGAAGCGGTACCGGCCTGTCGGCCCGTCCGGCGGAGGCCGA
Organism: Streptomyces sp. NPDC093109; assembly: GCF_040701725.1. Classification (NCBI taxonomy): domain Bacteria; kingdom Bacillati; phylum Actinomycetota; class Actinomycetes; order Kitasatosporales; family Streptomycetaceae; genus Streptomyces; species Streptomyces sp. NPDC093109. The sequence continues at coordinate 26,567 of NZ_JBFBEZ010000050.1, read as the reverse complement.
CAGCGGGACGGGGACCGGAACCGGGACCGCGACCGCGACCGCGCCCCGGGTGAGGGACCAGAGCGGCGCGTCGATGCCCGCGTCCCCGAGGGCAGCCGTGAGCGCGGCCGTGTCCAGCAGTCCGGTGGGCACCCCGCCGGGTCCCGCCGACTGGTCCAGCGCGAGCAGCGACAGCACACCGGTCACCTCCGGTACGGACGCGGAGGAGGCATACGTGACCTCCGGTACGGACGCGGAGGAGGCATACGTGACCTCAGCCGCCAGCCGGGCGGCGAGTGTGCCCGCGACGGAGTCCGGTCCGTCGAGGTCGACGCGGTGCGCGGCCGGGCCGAGCGCCGCGATCAGTCCGGTCACCCAGGCGTCGGCGACACCGCGCGCGGGGGCCACGACCAGCCACACCCCCGCGAGGACGGCCGGAGCGGGCGCGGTGGTCAGCGGCTGCCAGGTCGCCCGGTAGCGCCAGGCGTCCATCGCCGTACGGTCCTTGCGGCGGGTCCGCCACGACGACAGGGCGGGGAGTACGGCGCCGAGCGCGTCGCCGTCCACCACCAGACCGGCCGCAGTCAGGGACCGCACGTCCGCGCGCGCCACGGCCGCCCAGAACTCGGCGTCGACCGGGTCCGTACCGTCGCCCGGTCCGGGCGCGGCCACCTCGGGCCAGTACCGCTCGTGCTGGAAGGCGTACGTCGGCAGGTCCACCCGCCGGGCGCCGGTGCCCGCGAAGAACGCCGGCCAGTCGACGCGCACGCCCCGGACATGGAGTTCGGCGAGGGCGGTGACGACGGACCGCTCCTCGGCCCGGTCCCCGCGCAGCGCCGGTACGGTTACGGCGGCGCCGCCGGCCGACTCCCCCGCCGCCGCGCAGAGCGTGCCGTCCGGGCCGAGTTCCAGGAACACCGTCACGCCCTCGTCGGCCAGGGCGCGTACCCCGTCACCGAACCGGACGGCCTCGCGGACCTGCCGTGCCCAGTAGCGGGGCGAGCACAGCTCGTCGCCGGTCGCGAGCCGGCCCGTCAGGGTCGACATCACGGGGATCCGGGGTTCCCGGTACGTCAGGGTGGCGGCCACCGTGTGGAAGGCGTCGAGCATCGGATCCATGAGGGGCGAGTGGAACGCGTGGGAGACCCGCAGCCGATGTGTTCTCCTGCCCCGGTCCGTCAGCCGGTCCGCGACCGCGTTGACCTCGTCGTCGGCGCCCGAGATCACCACGGACGAGGGGCCGTTGAGCGCCGCCACCGACACACCGGTCGTGAGCAGCGGCAGAACCTCCTCCTCCGTCGCCCGTACGGCCACCATCGCACCCCCGACGGGCAGAGCGGCCATCAACGAAGCACGCGCGGCGACCAGCCGACAGGCATCCTCCAACGACAACACACCCGCCACATGCGCGGCAGCCACCTCACCCACCGAATGCCCCACCACAAAATCAGGTACCACACCCCACGACTCCACCAACCGATACAACGCCACCTCAACCGCGAACAACGCGGGCTGCGCACACCCGGTGTGATCAAGCACCTCGGCGTCATCACCCCACATCACCTCGCGCAACGGCCGCCCCAACTCGCCCTCGAACAGAGCGAATACCGAGTCCAGCGCCGCCGTGAACACCGGGAACCGGCCGTACAGCTCCCGCCCCATCCCCAGCCGCTGCGCGCCCTGGCCCGCGAACAGCACCGCCGAAGTGCGCTCGGTCGCCAGGCCCCGGGCGATCTCGGGAGTGTCGGCGTCACCGTCGCCGGTCGCGAGCAGGACGGCCCGGTGCTCGAAGAGCGCCCGTCCGGTCGCCAGCGAGAATCCGATGTCCGTCGCGGAGTCGTCATCGCCACGCGCCCCGGCGTGGGCCCGGAGCCGGGCGAGCTGTCCGTCCAGCGCGGCCTCGCTCTTCGCCGACACCGGCCAGGGCACCACGCCAGATGTCGCGCCCGACGCCAACTGCCCTGTTCCCACAGCCGAATCCGCCGTATCGGATGTATCCATCGGTTCGGTCGAATCCGCCTGCTCCAGCACCACATGCGCGTTGGTGCCACTGATGCCGAACGACGACACTCCCGCACGCCGGGCGCGCCCGGTCTCCGGCCATGCGGTGGTGTCGGCCAGCAGTTCCACCGCGCCCGCCGTCCAGTCCACGTGCGACGAAGGCTCGGTCAGATGCAGGGTGCGCGGCAGGGTGCCGTGGCGCAGCGCCATCACCATCTTGACGAGTCCGGCCGCACCCGCCGCGGCCTGTGTGTGGCCGAGGTTGGACTTGACGGAGCCCAGCAGCAGCGGCCGGTCCGCCGCGCGCTCCTGGCCGTACGTGGCGAGCAGCGCCTGCGCCTCGATGGGGTCGCCGAGCGGGGTGCCCGTACCGTGTGCCTCCACCGCGTCGACCTCCGACGCCGTCAGTCCGGCGTTGGCCAGTGCCTGCCGGATCACCCGCTGCTGTGCCGGGCCGTTGGGCGCGGTGAGCCCGTTGGACGCGCCATCCTGGTTGACGGCTGAGCCCCGCACGACGGCGAGGACGGAGTGGCCGTTGCGCCGGGCGTCCGAGAGGCGTTCCAGTACGAGGACCGCCGCGCCCTCGGACCAGCCCGTGCCGTCGGCCGCGTCCGAGAACGCCTTGCAGCGCCCGTCGCCGGCCAGGCCGCCCATCCGGGAGAACCCGGCGAAGTTGGCGGAGGTGGTCATCACGGTCACCCCGCCGGCCAGCGCCAGCGCACACTCACCGCCGCGCAGCGCCTGGGCGGCGAGGTGCAGGGACACGAGCGACGACGAGCACGCCGTGTCGACGGACATGGCCGGGCCTTCGAGGCCGAGGGCGTAGGCCAGCCGGCCCGACACGACGCTGACGGCCAGGCCGGTGGTGGCGTGGCCCGCCATGTCGTCCTGGGAGCGCATGACGAGACCCGCGTAGTCCTGGCCGCTGACACCGACGAACACACCGGTGCGGCTGCCGCGCAGTGTGTCCGGGTCGAGGCCGGCCCGTTCCGCGGCTTCCCAGGCGACCTCCAGCAGGACGCGCTGCTGCGGGTCCATGGCGAGCGCCTCGCGCGGGGAGATGCCGAAGAATCCGGCGTCGAAGCCGGCGACGTCCGTCAGGAATCCGCCCTGGCCGCCGACGGCGCCGATCGAGGCGTCGGACTCCCAGCCTCGGTCGGCGGGGAAGCCGGAGATGGCGTCGCCGCCGGCGAGGACCAGCTCCCAGAGCCCTTCGGGTGATGTGATTCCGCCGGGGAAGCGGCAGCTCATGCCGACGATCGCGACCGGGTCGTCGGCGGGGCCCGCCGGGCCGGCCGTCTCGGGCGGGGTGAGGGCGTCGGCCCGGTCGGCGCCGACCAGTTCGCCGAGAAGGTGGGCGGCGAGCCGGGCCGGGGTCGGGTAGTCGAAGACGAGGGTGGCGGGCAGGGTGAGCCCGGTGGGTCCGGCGAGCCGGTTCCGCAGCTCCACGGCCGTCAGTGAGTCGAAGCCGAGCTGCCTGAACTCCCTTTCGGCGGCCATGGCTTCGGGTGAGGTGTGGGCGAGGACTACGGCCGCCTCAGTACGGACGAGGTCGGTCAGCAGGCGCAGCCGCTCGCTCTCGCCGAGCGGGCCGAGCCGCGCGGCGAGGTCGGCCCGGGACAGCCCGGCGGCGGCGCCGCGCGCGGTGCGCCGTCCGGTCCGTACGAGTCCCCGGAGGAGGGCGGGGACGGAAGCACCGGCGGGGACGGAGGCGCCGGCGGGGACGGAGGCGCCGGCGGGCGCGTGGGAGCCGCTTCCCGCGTCGAGCGGGACGATCAGCGGCTCGTCGCTCACCGTCGCCGCGTCGAACAGCGTCAGTCCCCGCTCGACGGTCAGGAGTGGTGTTCCGGAGGCGGCGCCGACGCGGCGCGCGTCGTGGGCGCCCAGTGTGCTCGTCATGCCCACGCCCTGTTCCCAGGCGCCCCAGGCGAGCGAGGTCGCGGGGAGTCCGCGCGCCCGCCGGTGCGCGGCCAGCGCGTCGAGGAACGTGTTGCCCGCCGCGTAGTTGGCCTGTCCCGGGCCGCCCATGACCCCGGCGGTCGACGAGTACAGCACGAACGCGGCGAGGTCGAGGCCGCGTTCGCCGGTCAGTTCGTGCAGCAGCCAGGCGGCGTCGGCCTTCGGCCGCAGTACGGAGTCGAGGCGCGCGGGTGTCAGTGAGCCGATCACCCCGTCGTCGAGGACTCCGGCGGTGTGGACGACTGCGGTCAGCGGGTGCCCGGCCGGGACGGTGTCGAGCAGTCCGGTCAGCGCCTCCCGGTCCGCCGTGTCGCAGGCGGCGACGGTCACGTCCGCGCCCAACGCGCGCAGTTCGGTGGCCAGTTCGGACGCACCGGGCGCGGCAGGGCCCCGGCGGGAGGCAAGCAGAAGCCGCCGTACGCCGCGCGCCTCGACCAAGTGGCGGGCGAGGACGCCGCCGAGGCCGCCCGTACCGCCGGTGATGAGTACGGTGCCCACCGGGTCCCAGGCTCTCGGGACGGTCAGCACGATCTTGCCCACGTGCCGGGCCAGGCTCATGAAGCGGAACGCGTCGCGCGCCCGCCGGACGTCCCACGATCGGACGGGCAGCGGCTCCAGCACCCCGGTGTCGAACAGCTCCGTCAGCGCGCGCAGCATGCGCTGGATGCCGTCGGGATCCACCCAACCGAGGTCGAAGTGGCGGTAGTCGAGACCGTCGGGCAGCTCTGCGGGCTCACGGATGTCGGTCTTGCCCATCTCCAGGAACCTGCCGCCCGGCCGCACCAGCCGCAGCGAGGCGTCCACGAACTCACCGGCCAGCGAGTTCAGTACGACATCGATCCCACCGTCGCCTTCATCCCCGCCGTCCCCACCATCGCCTCCATCCCCACCGCCCCCGGCGACCCGTGCGAACGCCGCCTCGAAGCCGGTCGTCCGGGACGAGGCGATGTGGTCGTCCGGCACACCCAGTGCGCGCAGCACCTCCCACTTGCCCTCGCTCGCCGTCGCAAAGACCTCGGCCCCCAGATGGGTCGCGAGCCGGATCGCGGCCATCCCCACCCCGCCCGCGCCGGCATGGATCAGCACCTTCTCGCCGCGCTTCAACCCGGCCAGCTCGACAAGCGCGTGATAGGCCGTCAGATGGACGAGTGGCATCGAGGCCGCTGTCTCCCACGACCACTCCTCGGGTACGGGCGTCAGCCGCCGTTCGTCACCCACCGCGTGGGTCCCGAAGCCGCCGAAGAGCATGCCCATGACCCGGTCGCCGACCCGCAGCGTGGTCGCCCCGGGGCCCGTCGCGACCACCACACCGGCGGCTTCGGAGCCAAAGAGCCCCGCGTCCCCCGGGTACATCCCGAGGGCGTTGAGGACATCCCGGAAGTTGACCCCGGCGGCGCGGACCTCGATCCGTACGTCCCGGCCGGTCAGCGGCTCCAGCGCCTCGGGGTACGGCGCGAGTGTCAGCCCGTCGAGGCTGCCCTTGGCCCGGCTGCCCAGCCGCCACGGGCCGGCCGGCGGCGGCACCAGCCCCGTACCGGAGTCGAGGCGGGCGAGCCGTCCGACGCGCGGGGCGCCGTCGCGGACCACGACCTGGGGCTCGCCTGCGGCCACCAGCCCCGGGAGCATCGGGAGCACGCCCGGGGGCACCCCCGCCGAACCGGCCGCAGGTTCCCTGTCATCCGTGTCGACCAGCAGGAACCGGCCCGGGTTCTCCGCCTGCGCGGAGCGTACGAGACCCCAGACGGTGGCGGCGGCGACATCGCTGACGCCCGAGGTGCCGTCATCGGCTGCGCCCCGGGTGAGGAACACCAGCAGCGAGCGCGCGAACCGCTCCTCCCCCAGCCACTCCCGCACCAACGCCAGTGCCTGACGGGCCAGTTCATGGGCGGACTCGGGGACGCGCGCCGGGTCCCCGACAAAGGGGACGACCACGACGTCCGGCACCGGCCCCGGCGCGTGCGGGGGCAGCAGCTCGGCCAGCGAATCCGCCGGAGGGCCTTCCGGACCGAGTACCGCCCAGGTGGGGCCGGGCGCGGGCGCCTCCGGGGCGACAGGCACCCACTCCACGCGGAACAGCGCGTCCCGCTCGTCACGACGGCCGGCGGGCCCGGCGGACGGGGGCCCGGCGGGCCGCAGGGCGAGCGACTCGACGGAGATCACCGGTGCGCCGTGCGCGTCGACGGCCGCCAGCCGGACCGCGTCCGGGCCGCTGCTCGTCACCCGTACGCGCAAGGTGGTGGCGCCGGAGGCGTGCAGGGACACCCCGTTCCACGCGAACGGCAGCAGACTCCGCCGGTCGCCGTCCGCGCTGACGAACACCGTGCTGTGCAGGACCGCGTCGAGCAGCGCCGGGTGCACCCCGTAGGCGTCCGCGTCGTCGGCGCCGGGCCCGAGAGCGACCTCGGCGAAGATCTCGTCGCCGCGCCGCCACACCGCGCGCAGCCCCCGGAAGGCCGGACCGTACTCCAGTCCGGTAGCCGCGTAACGGTCGTACAGCCCCTCGACGTCTACCACGGTCGCGCCCCGGGGCGGCCAGACGGACGCGTCGAACGGGATCGGCCGCTCGCCGCCGCCGATCCGGCCCGAGGCGTGCAGGGTCCAGTCGTCGTCGGGCGCGTCGGCCGGGGCGTCGCCGGGCCGGGTGTAGAAGCGCAGTTCGCGGCGGCCCTCGCCGTCGGCGCCACCGACGGAGATCTGCACCCGAACCGAGCCGGTGGGGGGCAGGATGAGCGGGGCGGCGAGGGTGAGCTCCTCCACCCGGTCGCAGCCGGCCTGGTCGGCGGCCCTGACCGCGAGTTCGAGGAAGCCGGTGCCGGGGAAGAAGACCATGCCGCCGACGACGTGGTCGGCCAGCCAGGGGTGGGTGGCCAGGGAGAGTGTGCCGGTCAGCAGGAGATCGTCGGAGCCGGCCACGGACATGGCGGCGCCGAGCAGCGGATGGTCGGCCGAGGTCAGACCGAGCCCGGCGGCGTCGGCCGGCCGGAAGGTCGCCTTCGGCCAGTACCGCTCGCGCTGGAAGGCGTACGTCGGCAGGTCCACCCGGCGGGCGCCGGTGCCCGCGAAGAAGGCCGCCCAGTCCACACGTACGCCCCGGACATGCAGGTGGGCGAGCGCGGTGACGGCGGTCCGCTCCTCGGGACGTCCCCCGCGCAGCAGCGGTACGGTCAGGGCGCCGTCGGCGGCTGACTCCTGCGCCGCCGCGCAGAGCGTGCCGTCCGGGCCGAGTTCGAGGAACGCCGCCACGCCCTCGTCGGCCAGGGCGCGTACCCCGTCACCGAATCGGACGGCCTCGCGGACATGCCGTACCCAGTACTCCGGCGTGCCGAGTTCGCCCGGTCCGGCGATGGCGCCGGTTACGTTGGACACCATGGCGACCGTCGGCTCTGCGAACGCCAACTCGTTTACCACCGAGCGGAATTCGTCGAGCATGGGGTCCATCGCCGCCGAGTGGAAGGCATGCGAGACCCGAAGCCGGGTGGTCCGGTGCCCGGCCGCCGACAGCCGCCCGGCCACCTCCATCACAGCTTCCTCGCCGCCCGAAACCACCACGGACGCAGGCCCGTTGACCGCCGCCACCGACACACCGGCCGTGAGCAGCGGCAGAACCTCCTCCTCCGTCGCCCGTACGGCCACCATCGCACCCCCGACGGGCAGAGCGGCCATCAACGAAGCACGCGCGGCGACCAGCCGGCAGGCATCCTCCAACGACAGCACACCCGCCACATGCGCGGCAGCCACCTCACCCACCGAATGCCCCACCACAAAATCAGGTACCACACCCCACGACTCCACCAACCGATACAACGCCACCTCAACCGCGAACAGCGCGGGCTGCGCCATCCCCGTGCCGTTCAGCACCTCGGCGTCGTCACCCCACATCACCTCGCGCAACGGCCGCTCCAACCCGCCATCGAACACCGCGAGTACGTCGTCCAGCGCCGCCGCGAACACCGGGAACCGCCCGTACAACTCCCGCCCCATACCGAGCCGCTGCGCGCCCTGCCCCGGGAACAGCAGCGCGCACTTGGCGCGGCCCGTGGCGACACCCTCGGCCACGCCCGGAGCCGCGCCGCTCTCCAGCCAGGCCGACAGCACTTCGCGTGCCGCCTCCGTACCGCAGTCGCCGTCCCTGTCCGTGTCCGTGTCGCCGTCCACGACGACGGCGAGGCGGTGTTCGAGGCTTGCCCGTGTGGTGGCCAGGGACAGCCCGATGTCCACCGGGCGCGACGCGCACGCGGTCCCCGGCTCGCCCTCCAACCGGGCCAGCAGTGCACGCACTTGGTCCCGCAGTGCCTCGGCGGTACGGGCCGACACGAGCCACGGCAGCGCGGTCGCCCGCCGAAGGGGAGCCTCCTCGGCGGGCGTCCCGTCGGCGGGGGCCTGTTCGATGATGACGTGCGCGTTGGTGCCGCTGACGCCGAACGACGAGACACCGGTCCGGCGCGGGCGCCCCGTGTCCGGCCACGGCCGCGCCTCGGTGAGCAGTTCGACCCGGCCCGCCGACCAGTCGACGTGGGACGAGGGGCGCTGTGCGTGGAGGGTGCGGGGTGCCACGCCGTGCCGCATCGCCAGCACCATCTTGATGACGCCCGCCACGCCCGAAGCGGCCTGCGTGTGACCGATGTTGGACTTCACGGAGCCGAGCAGCAGCGGCCGTTCGCGGCCCTGCCCGTACCCGGCGATGAGGCTCTGCGCCTCGATGGGGTCGCCGAGCGGGGTGCCCGTACCGTGTGCCTCCACCGCGTCGATGTCCGCGGGGGTGAGTCCGGCGTTGGCGAGCGCCTGCCGGATCACCCTTTGCTGCGCGGGGCCGTTGGGCGCGGTGAAGCCGTTGGACGCGCCGTCCTGGTTCACGGCGGAGCCCCGCACGACGGCGAGGACCGGGTGACCGTGGCGCCGGGCGTCCGAGAGCCGCTCCAGCACGAGGACGCCCGCGCCCTCGGACCAGCCGGTGCCGTCGGCGTCGTCCGAGAACGCCTTGCAGCGCCCGTCGCCCGCCAACCCGCCCTGTCGGCTGAACTCGATGAGGGAGCCGGGGGTGGACATCACATTGACACCGCCGGCGAGGGCGAGGGCGCATTCGTCGTTGCGCAGCGCCTGTACGGCCAGGTGCAGCGCGACGAGCGACGACGAGCACGCGGTGTCGACGGTGACGGCGGGTCCCTCAAGACCGAGTGTGTAGGCGAGCCGGCCCGATACGGCGCTCGCGGCGATGCCGGTGCCGACATCGCCGGTCGCGTCGTCCAGCGACCGGATCAGCAGATACGCGTAGTCCTGGCCGTTGGTGCCGATGAACGCGCCGGTACGGCTGGCCCGCAGCCGGCCGGCGTCGATACCGGCGCGTTCGATCGCCTCCCAGGCGGTCTCCAGCAGCAGCCGCTGCTGCGGGTCCATGGTGACGGCCTCGCGCGGGGAGATCCCGAAGAAGCCGGGGTCGAAGTCCGCGACGCCGTCCACGAATCCGCCCTGCCTGCTGACGGAGGTGTCGCGGGCGTCGGTGGTGCTGTCGCGCAGCGCGGCGAGGTCCCAGCCCCGGTCGGTGGGGAAGCCGGAGATGGCGTCGGTGCCGGCGGCGACGAGGTCCCAGAGCCCCTCGGGCGAGGTGACGCCACCGGGGAAGCGGCAGCCCATGCCGATGACGGCGATGGGCTCCTTGGCGGCGGCGGTGATCATCCTGTTCTGGCGCCGCAGCCGCTCGGTCTCCTTCATCGCGGCGCGCAGGGCCGCCACGACGCCCTCGGCGGGGGCCTCCTGGGGCGGGATGTTCTGGGTGGGGGCGTTCATCGTGTGCTCCATCGGATCGTTCGCGCGAGAAGTCGAGAGGTGCGGGCGCGCCGGCGCTACAGACCGGACCGGTCACCCGGTTCGGACCCGTTGCCCGACTCGGATCCGCCGTTCAGCGCGGCCCGTACGAGGTCCGCCACGTCCATCGAGTCGATGGACTCGTCGGACACGCCTGCCTCGTCCTCTCCCGCCAGCCGGAACAACTGTTCGAGCACACCGCTCTCCCGCAGCCGGTCGAGCGGTACGGAGGCGAGCAGCGCACGGATCTCCGCCTCTTCGCCGTCGGCACCGGCGTTCGGAGCCCCGCCGGAAGCCCCACCGGAAGCCCCACCGGGGTCCTCGTCGGGGACGAGCAGACGCAAGATGTGTGCGCCGAGGGCCGCCGGGGTGGGGTGGTCGAAAACAAGGGTCGCGGAGAGCCTCAGCCCGGTGGCGGTGTTGAGCTGGTTGCGCAGTTCGACGGCGCCGAGGGAGTCCACACCGAGATCGCGGAAGGACCGTTCGGCGCCGACGGCCTCGGTGGACGGGTGGCCGAGCACCTGAGCCGCGCGGGTACGGACCAGTTCCACGGCCTCGTCCAGGCGGCGGTGCGCCGACAGGGCGGCGAGCCGGTCGCGCAGGGTGCCCCCGGCCGTACCGGCGCCGGCCGCCGCCGCTGCCGCCTCCGCCGCCTCCGCCGAGGCGATCAGCTCGCGGTAGCCGGGGAAGTCGCGCAGCAGGGCGCCGGCCCCGCCGGACCCGAAGGCACCGCCGGCGCTCACGAAGCGGTCGAGGTCGACCCCCGCGACGACGGCGGTGGGCTCCGGTTCCATGACCAGCCGCAGCAGTGTGTCGCAGGCCGCCGCCGGATCCATGGCGTCGACCCCCGCACGGCGTGCGGCCACGTCGGCGTCCGCGCCGCCGGCCATTCCGCCACCGCCCCAGGCGCCCCAGGCGATGGAGGTGGCCGGGAGATCCTGTGCCCGGCGCCGTTCGGCGAGTGCGTCGAGAACGGCGTTGGCGGCGGCGTAGTTGGCCTGGCCGGGGTTGCCGACGACTCCGGAGGCGGAGGAGAACAGGACGAACGCGGTCAGCTCGCAGCCGCGGGTGAGTTCGTCGAGCACCAGCGCCGAGGTGACCTTCGCACGGAAGACGGCTTCGAAGCGGTCCGGGGTGAGCCGGTCCAGTACGCCGTCGTCCAGCACACCGGCGGCGTGCACCACCCCCGTCAGCGGGTGTGCGGCGGGCAGTGCGGCCAGTACGGCGGCGACCGCGTCGCGGTCGGCGGCGTCGCAGGCGGTGACGGTGACGGCCGTACCGAGCGCTTCGAGTTCGGCGCGCAGCCGTTCGGCGCCGGGGGCGTCGGGACCGCGCCGGCCGAGCAGCACCAGGTGCCGTACGCCGTCCTCGGCGAGCCTGCGGGCGACACGGGCGCCGAGTGCGCCGGTGCCGCCGGTGATCAGTACGGTGCCCGCCGGGTCCCAGATCCGCTCCGGGTGCGTACCGGGCGCCGGCACGAGCCGTCGGGCGAGAACAGCGGAGGCTCGTACGGCAATCTGGTCCTCGCCGTCGTGGCCCGCCAGCGCTCCGGCGAACGCGGCGGCGGTCCGGCCGTCGAGTGTGCCGGGCAGGTCCACGAGACCGCCCCAGCGCTCCGGGTACTCCAGCGCGGCGACCCGGCCGAGCCCCCAGACGGCCGCCTGGAGCGGATGGCTCGGCTCCTCCGTCCGGCGGACGGACACGGCACCCCGGGTGACACACCACAGGGGTGCGCCGATCCCGGCGTCGCCGAGTGCCTGAAGGAGTACGGCGGTGAGCGCCACGCCCTCGGGGGCGCTGCCGCCGCCCGTGGTGTCGCGCAGGGCGAGGAGGGAGACGACACCGGCGAAGGCGCGGGAGCCGAGGGCCCGCAGCGCGTCGGTGAGCGCCGTTCGGTCGGGCGCGCCGACGGGCAGCCGTACGACATCGGTCCCCAGCGCGTCGAGTGCGGTGTGCGTCCACGTGTCGTCGGCCCGCTCCTCGGGCACAACGGCCAGCCACGTACCGGCCGGTGGCCTGCGGTCGGCGGTGGCGGATCCGGAGAGCGGCTTCCACACGACGCGGTGGCGCCAGCTGTCACGCAGGGACGCGTCGTCGCGCCGCTTGCGCCAGTCCAGCAGCGCGGGCAGCACCTTCGACAGGGTGTCGCCCTCGATGTCCAGTGCCGTTTCGAGCGAGGTGAAGTCCTCGCGCGCGACCGCGTCCCAGAAGGCGCGGTCCGTCGCGTTGTGGGTGCCGGTGTAGGGCGTGGTGTCGGGTGCGGCACCCGGTGCGGTGTCGGGCCAGAACCGGGCGCGCTGGAAGGCGTACGTCGGCAGGTCGACCCACCGGGCGCCGGTGCCCGCGAAGAAGGCCGGCCAGTCGATCCGTACGCCGTGGACGTGCAGCCGGGCGAGCGCGGCGACCAGGGTGGTCTCCTCGCCGCGCCCCTTGCGCAGCAGCGGTACGGCCACGGCCGCCGTCGCGGTCTCCTGGGCGAGAGCGGCGAGCGCGCCGTCGGGGCCCAGTTCCAGGAAGGTGGCCACGCCGAGGCCGGTCAGGGTGCGTACCCCGGCGGCGAAGCGGACCGTCTCGCGGGCGTGCCGTACCCAGTACGCGGCGGAGCAGAGCTCGTCGGCGCCGGCCTGCTCCCCGGTGAGGGTGGACACCACCGGGATACGGGGAGCGTGGTAGGTCAACTCCGCCGCCACCGAACGGAATTCGTCGAGCATGGGGTCCATCGCCGCCGAGTGGAAGGCATGCGAGACCCGAAGCCGAGTGGTCCGGTGACCGGCCGCCGACAGCCGCCCGGCCACCTCCATCACAGCTTCCTCGCCGCCCGAAACCACCACGGACGCAGGCCCGTTGACCGCCGCCACCGACACACCGGCGCACAGCAGCGGCCGTACATCCTCCTCCGTCGCCCTTACGGCCACCATCGCACCCCCGACGGGCAGCGCCGCCATCAACGAAGCACGCGCGGCGACCAGCCGACAGGCATCCTCCAACGACAACACACCCGCCACATGCGCGGCAGCCACCTCACCCACCGAATGCCCCACCACAAAATCAGGTACCACACCCCACGACTCCACCAGCCGATACAACGCCACCTCAACCGCGAACAGCGCGGGCTGCGCCATCCCCGTGCCGTTCAGCACCTCGGCGTCGTCACCCCACATCACCTCGCGCATCGGCCGCTCCAACCCGCCATCGAACACCGCGAGTACGTCGTCCAGCGCCCCCGCGAACACCGGGAACCGCCCGTACAACTCCCGCCCCATCCCCAACCGCTGCGCGCCCTGCCCGGAGAAGAGGAAGGCGAGCTTGCCGACCCGCCGCACCTCGTTCTCGGCCACTTCGGAGTGGCCGACGCCGTCGGCGAGCGCCGTGAGGCCGTCCAGCAGGACATCGCGCGCGCCGGCCGTCACCACGGCGCGGTGCTCGAAGGCGGTACGGGTGGTGGCGAGGGCGTGTGCGAGGTCGGTCAGCGCGAGGTCCGGCCGGTCCTTCGCGTATCCGAGCAGCCGGCGGGCCTGCGCGCGCAGGGCGTCCCGCGACCGGCCGGAGAGCAGGACGGGCAGGGGCCCGGCCGCCTGTACGGGCGTCCTGGGCGCCGGTACGGGCGCGGCCGGCGGCGGCGCCTGTTCCAGGATGGCGTGGGCGTTCGTACCGCTGGCACCGAACGAGGAGACGGCGGCACGGCGCGGGCGGCCCTGGTCCGGCCAGTCGGCGGGCTCGGCGAGCAGCCGGAGGGCGCCGGCCGTCCAGTCGACATGTGTGGAGGGATTGTCCGCGTACAGGGACCTGGGCAGGGTGCCGTGGCGCAGCGCCATGACCATCTTGATGACGCCCGCGACCCCCGAAGCGGCCTGCGTGTGACCGATGTTGGTCTTCAGCGAGCCGATCAGCACCGGGCGCTCCGGGTCCCGGTCCCGGCCGTAGGTCGCCAGCAGGGCCCCTGCCTCGATCGGGTCACCGAGCCGGGTGCCGGTGCCGTGTGCCTCCACGGCGTCGATGTCGGCGGGCGACAGTCCTGAGTTGGCGAGCGCCTGCCGGATGACGCGCTGCTGCGCGGGACCGCTGGGGGCGGTCAGTCCGTTGGAGGCGCCGTCCTGGTTGATGGCCGAGCCGCGCAGGACCGCCAGCACCTGATGGCCGTTGCGGCGGGCGTCGGAGAGCCGTTCGACGACGAGCATGCCGACGCCCTCCGCCCAGCCGGTGCCGTCCGCCTCGTCGGAGAACGCCTTGCAGCGGCCGTCGGGCGAGAGTGCGCCCTGGGCGCTGAACTCGACGAAGCCCACCGGGGTGGCCATCACGGTCACACCGCCGGCCAGCGCGATCGGGCATTCGCCGCCGCGCACCGCCTGTGCGGCCAGATGCAGGGCGACCAGGGACGACGAGCAGGCGGTGTCGACGGAGACCGTGGGTCCCTGGAGACCGAGGGAGTAGGCCGTCCGACCAGAGAGCAGGCTCGCGGACTGGGCGGTCTCCCACTGTCCGGTCTCGGCGGGCGGCCGGTAGTCGCCGCTGCCGCCGCCCACGTACACCCCGGCCGTGCTGCCGCGCAGGGTCGCCGCGTCGATGCCCGCCCGTTCCAGCGCCTCCCACGCCGTCTCCAGCACGAGGCGCTGCTGCGGGTCCATCACGAGGGCTTCGCGCGGGGAGATCCCGAACAGGGCCGGGTCGAAGTCGGCCGCGTCGCGCAGGAAGCCGCCGTGGCCGGTGACACTGCGGCCCCGGCCGCCCTCCGGCGGGCCGCCGAGGAGGGTGTCGAGGTCCCAGCCACGGTCGGTGGGGAACTCCCCCACTGCGTCGGTGCCGTCGGTGACGAGCTGCCACAGGTCCTCGGGGGAGGTCACGCCACCGGGGTAACGGCAGGCCATGCCGACGATGACGACCGGGTCGTCACTGCCTGCCGCCGCCGGAGCCGGGAGTGTGGATGACGCCACGGCGTCGGCCGCCGGGGCGTCTCCGAGGAGCGATGTCCGCAGCCACGCGGCGAGTTCGGAGGGCGTCGGACGGTCGAAGACCAGGGTGGCGGGCAGGCTCAGCCCCGTCTCGGCGGCGAGCTGGTCGCGGAGGTCGACGGCGGTCAGCGAGTCGAAGCCGAGGTCACGGAAGGGCAGGTCGGGCTCGATGGCCCCGCCGTCCGGGAGCCCCAGCACGGTGGCGGCCCTCTCGATGACCAGCGCGAGGAGGGTGCTCGTGTGCGCCGACTCGGGCAGTTCGCACAGCCGCCGCCGGTAGCCGCCGGCCGCCGAGTCCCGTTCGGCGCGGTCGTGTTCGGCCGTCTCGATGGCCCGCCGGGCCTCCGGGAGACGGTCGAGCAGCGGGCTCGGGCGGGTCCCGGTGAAGGCGGGCGTGAAGGTCTCCCAGCGGACGTCGGCCACGGTGACGGCGGGTTCGCCGGAGGCGACGGCACGGCCGAGCGCGGCGAGCGCCGCGTCCGGGTCGAGCGGGGGCAGGCCGCTCAGCCGCAGGTGGGCAGCAAGCGCGCGGTCCACCCCGCCCTCCCAGGCTCCCCAGGAGACGGCGAGCGCGGGCGCGCCCCTGCCGCGCCGGATCCGGGCGAGGGCGTCGAGGTACGCGCCGGTCGCGGCCTCCTCGTACCGGCCGCGTACGCCCCAGACCCCGGCGATCGAACCGAAGAGGACGAAGGCGTCGAGCGGCCGGTCCCCGAGGACGGCGTCGAGCGCAGCGGCCACGGCCTCCGCACCTGACCCAATGCCTGTGCCGGTACCGGTGCCGGTACCGGTGCCGGTGCCTGTGTCAGTCCCGGGCAACTCCGCGTGGACGACAGCGGTGAGCGGGGCCTCCGGCATGGCTCCGTCGACCGTGGCGAGCAGCTCTGTCAGCTCCGCGCGGTCCGCCGCGTCGCAGCGTACGAGGGTGACGGTCACGCCGAGCCGTTCCACTTCGGCGACGAGGGCCTCGGCACCTGCGAGGTCCGACTCATGACGGCCCGTCAGCACAAGATGCCGGGCGCCCTCGTGGGCCAGTCGGCGGGCGACTGCACTGCCCATGGCCCCCGTTCCGCCGATGACGAGCACCGTGCCGGTGGGCCGCCAGGTGTCGCCGGTGGGAGCCGCCACCCGGACCAGGCGACGGCCGAAGGTGCCGGCGGCGCGGACCGCCATCTGGTCCTCGGCGTCGGGCCGCGCCAGCGCCGCGGCAAAGGCCGCGCCGGTACGGTCGTCCCATGCCCCGGGCAGATCGATCAACCCGCCCCAGCGTTCGGGGTGTTCGAGCGCGGCGACCCGGCCCCGGCCCCACACGCCGGCCTGCCCGGCGCCGATCGGCGGCTCGGCGGGAGCGGACGAGACGGCGCCGCGCGTGACGCACCACAGCGGCGCGTCGTCGATACCCGCCTCGGCGAGCGCGCCGAGCAGCGTCTCGGGTCGCGCGAGGTCCGGCAGCGGTTGCCCGTCGCCGGGGCCGTCGGTGTGCGCGGCGAGCAGCGACACCACCCCGGCCGGTCCGGACGCCCCGTCGCCGCCGCGGACGGCCGTCAGCCGCTCCACCAGTCCGGCCCGGTCGGTGGGGTCGGTGGTCACCCGTACGGTGTCCGGGCCCAGCGCGGTGACGGCGGCGGTCAGCCAGGGCGCGTCGGCTCCGGCCGGGGTGATCACGAGCCAGGGACCAACTGAAGTATCCCTCTCTACCTGCGTGTTGAGTTCCGGAAGCGGTACCCAGGTCTCCCGGTAGTGCCACGCCTGCCCGGCGGCCCGCTGGTCGGCGCGGCGGCGCCACGCGGAGAGCGCGGGCACCATCGACGCGACGGTCTCACCGTCCAGGTCGAGCGACGCGGCCAGCCCGGTGACGTCATCGCGTTCCACCGCCGCCCAGAACTGGGCGTCGCCCCCGTCGGGGGCACCGGCCGGGGCCGCCGGGGCGGCGGGCTCGGGCCAGTAGCGCTCGCGCTGGAAGGCATAGGTGGGCAGTTCGACGCGGCGCGCGCCGGTGCCCGCGAAGAACGCCGTCCAGCGCGGCGACACACCGTGGGTGTGCAGCGTGGCCAGCGCGCCCGCGATGGCCGCCTCCTCACCCTGGCCCCGCCGGAGCAGCGGCACGACCAGCGGCGCGGCTCCTTCATCTGCCTCCGCACCCGTACCTGTGCCGGTGCCTGTGCCTGTGTGGTCCAGGCTCTGCTGTGCCATGGCCGACAGCACCCCGTCGGGCCCCAGCTCCACATACGCCGAGACGCCCGCGTCACGCAGCGCGCGTACCGCGGCGGCGAAGCGCACGGGCTGCCGGGCCCCCCGTACCCAGTACGACGGCGAGCACAGCTCCGCCGCGGTGGCTCGGGCGCCGGTCACCGTGGAGATCAGCGGGATGCGCGCCTCGTGGTAGGTGAGTGTGCCGGCGACGCGGGCGAACTCCGCGAGCATCGGGTCCATCAGCGGTGAGTGGAAGGCGTGCGAAACCCGCAGCCGGCTCGTCCGCCGCCCTTCGGCGGCCAGCCGCTCGGTGACCGCGCGCACGGCGTCCTCCGCACCCGAAATCACCACCGAATCGGGTCCGTTGACGGCCGCGAGCGCGACATGCTCACCGAGCAGCGGTGTGATCTCGTCCTCGGTGGCCTGTACGGCGGCCATCGCGCCGCCGGCCGGGAGGGCCTGCATCAGGGTGGCGCGCGCGGCGACCAGTCTGCACGCGTCGGCCAGTGGGAGGACGCCCGCCGCGTGGGCGGCGGCGATCTCCCCGATGGAGTGGCCCGCGACGAAGTCGGGAGTGATCCCCCATGACTCCATCAGCCGGTGGAGCGCGACCTCGACGGCGAAGAGCGCGGGCTGGGTGCGGCCCGTCGCGTCCAGCGTCCCGGCGGCGGCGCTGCCGGGATCGGCGAACAGCGCTTCGCGCAGCGGGAATTCGAGTTCCGTGTCGAGATGGGCGAGCACCTCGTCCAGCGCTTCCGCGAAGACGGGGAACCGCGCGTACAGCTCCCGTCCCATCGCGGCCCGCTGACTGCCCTGTCCGGAGAAGAGGAAGGCGGTGGTGGCCGAGGTACGGGCGGCGACCGCTCGCGCGGCCTCCCGTACCCCGTCGGGGCCGACCAGCAGTACCGCCCGATGGGCGAAGACCGTACGGTCCGTGGCCAGCGAGCGGCCGATGTCGAGGGCGGCCGGCGCGTCTGCTCGGGCGGCGAAGGCCGTGAGCCGCTCGATCTGTGCCCGGAGCGCCTCAGGGGTCCGGCCCGAGACGGTCCACGGCACAACGGCCATATCCACCGGGGGCGTTGCCGTGTCCGCACGGGCTACGCCGGCGTCCGGTGACTGCTCGACGATGACATGCGCGTTCGTACCGCTCACTCCGAACGCCGAGACGCCTGCCCGGCGCGGCCGGCCGGTCTCGGGCCAGGGCGCCGCCTCGCGCAGCAGCTCCACGGCGCCGGCGGACCAGTCGACATGCGTGGACGGGGTGTCGATGTGCAGGGTCTTCGGCAGGGTGCCGCGGTCCATGGCGAGCAGCATCTTGATGACGCCCGCGACGCCCGCCGCGGCCTGTGTGTGGCCGAGGTTGGACTTCACCGTGCCGAGCAGCAGCGGCCGTTCGCGCTCCGCGCCGCCGTACGTGGTGAGCAGGGCGTGGGCCTCGATCGGGTCGCCGAGGGTGGTGCCGGTGCCATGGGCCTCGACGGCGTCGATGTCACCGGCGGTGAGTCCGGCGTCGGCGAGCGCCCGGCGGATGACGCGCTGCTGGGAGGGGCCGTTGGGGGCGGTGAGGCCGTTGGACGCGCCGTCCTGGTTGACGGCGGTGGCGCGGATGACACCGAGCACCCGGTGTCCGGCGCGTACGGCGGCGGAGAGCCGTTCCAGCACCAGGATGCCGACGCCCTCGGACCAGGCGGTGCCGTCGGCGCCGTCCGCGAAGGCCTTGCACCGGCCGTCGGGGGCGAGGCCGCCCTGCCGGGAGAACTCCACGAACGAGTCGGGGCTCGACATGACGGACACACCGCCCGCGAGGACGAGTGAGCACTCCCCCGAACGCAGCGCCTTCGCCGCCCAGTCGAGCGCGACCAGCGAGGAGGAGCAGGCGGTGTCGACGGTGACGGCGGGGCCTTCGAGCCCGAGCGCGTAGGAGAGCCGGCCCGACAGCACACTGGCGGTGTTGCCGGTGGCCACATAGCCGCGCACATCGGCGTCGGATCCGCGCAGGAGCGTCGGGTAGTCCTGGCCGTTGGTGCCGACGAACACCCCGGTGGGGGTGCCGCGCAGGCCGGCCGGGTCGATCCCGGCGCGCTCCAGCGCCTCCCAGGCCGTCTCCAGCAGCAGCCGCTGCTGGGGGTCCATGGCCAGTGCCTCGCGTGGCGAGATGCCGAAGAAGCGGGCGTCGAAGTCGGCCACTCCGGTGAGGAATCCGCCTTCGAGGGTGTCCGA
Organism: Streptomyces sp. NPDC093109; assembly: GCF_040701725.1. Lineage (NCBI taxonomy): Bacteria > Bacillati > Actinomycetota > Actinomycetes > Kitasatosporales > Streptomycetaceae > Streptomyces > Streptomyces sp. NPDC093109. The sequence continues at coordinate 7,467 of NZ_JBFBEZ010000050.1, read as the reverse complement.
GGCGCCGGCGCCGAGCGCGCCGAGGTCCCAGCCCCTGTCGGTGGGGAAGGGGGTGATGCCGTCCCCACCCGCCGCGAGCAGCCGCCACAGGTCCTCGGGCGAGGAGACCCCGCCGGGGAAGCGGCAGCCGATGCCGACAACGGCGATCGGATCGTCGTCCGGCGCCCGACCGGCCTGCTTCGTGGGGGAGTTGGCGGCGGCGGACAGGTCCTCGGGCAGCGTGTCCGTCAGTTCGGTCAGCAGGAAGTCCGCCATGGCGCGCGGGGTCGGGAAGTCGTAGACCAGGGAGGCGGGCAGCCGCAGGCCGGTGAGGGCGGCGAGGGTGTTGCGCAGTTCGAGGGTGGTCAGGGAGTCGAAGCCGAGGTCGCGAAAGGCCCGGTCGTCGTCGATGTCGCGGACGTCGGTGTGGCCGAGGACGGCGCCGATCTGTGCGCGCAGCAGGTCGCGCACATAGGGGCCGCGCTCGTTCGCCGGCAGTTCCGCGAGCCGCCGCCGCGGCTCCGGTTCACCGGACGGGGTGCCTACGGACATGCCGGGCCCCGCACCCGCCATCGCCCGCCGTACCTCGGGCAGTTCGGCGACGAACGGCAGGGGCCGGGTCGCGGCGAACGCGCGCAGGAAGCGCGGCCAGTCGAGGTCGGCGATCGCCAGGGTGGTGTCGTCGAGTTCGACCGCCCGCAGCAGCGCGCGGACGGCCGCGGCGGGTTCGAGCGGTGTGAAGCCGCCGCGCCGTACACGGCTCTCGATCTCCGCCGTCCCGGCGACCATTCCCGAGCCCGCCCAGGGACCCCAGGCGACGGAGAGGGCGGTTCGGCCCTGCGCGCGCCGGTGCTCGGCCAGCGCGTCCACGTATGCGTTGGCAGCGGCGTAGTTGCCCTGTCCGGCGGCGCCGAAGGTTCCGGCGGTCGAGGAGAAGAGTACGAACGCCGACAGGTCGAGTCCGGCGGTCAGTTCGTGCAGATGGCGCGCGGCCACGGTCTTGGCGCGCAGTACGGCGGTGAAGCCGTCCGGGGTGAGCGCGTCCACCACCCGGTCCTCGACCACACCGGCCGCGTGGATCACGGCGGCCAGCGGCGCGTCCTCGGGGACTGCGGCGAGTACGGCGGCGAGCGCGTCGCGGTCCGCGAGGTCACAGGCGGCAAGGGTGACGCGGGCGCCGAGTGCGGTGAGTTCGGCGCGCAGCGCGGCGGCGCCGGGGGTGTGTTCGCCGCGCCGTCCGACGAGCAGCAGATGGCGGGCTCCCGCGGCGGCGAGTGCGCGGGCGACATGTCCGCCGAGGCCACCGAGACCGCCGGTGATGAGTACGGTGCCGGCCGCCGGGGCCAGGGCGTGCTGCGAACCTCCCGCCTGCCTGGCGGCGGAGGCCGCGGGGCCCCGGGTGAGGCGGCGCACGAAGACGCCGGAGGCGCGTACGGCCACCGCGTCCTCGCCGTCGGCGGCGGCCAGGACACCCCGCAGCCGACGGGCGGCGTGGGCGTCGATCACGTCCGGCAGGTCGACCGATCCGCCCCAGAGGCCCGGCTGTTCGAGCGCGAGCGAACGGCCGAGCCCCCAGACGGCGGCTTGGTCGAGCGCGGTCACATGCTCGGAGCGGCCGATGGCCACGGCGCCCCGGGTGATGTTCCACAGCGGCGCCTCGACACCGGCGTCGCCCAGTGCCTGGGCGGCGGCGGTGGTCAGGGTGAGCGCGGCGGGGACATCGGGGGTGCCGGGCTCCGCGACGAGGGAGAGGAGGGACAGCACACCTACGAACGGGCTTTCACCGGCGGTGAGTTCGGCCAGCCGTGCGGCGATGTCCGTCCGGTCAGGGGCGGTGACCGTGAGGGTCACGGTGACCGTGGCGAGGCCGTCGAGTGCGGCGACGGCCTCGGCGGACCAGGCAGGGTCCTGGGTACGGTCCGGTGCCAGCACGAGCCAGCGCCCGGCGGACGCACCCCGCGCGCCGGCCACGGCGGGTACGCCCGTCACGCCTGATGCGCCCGGCCCGGTGGCGGCCGAACGCGGCAGCCACACAACCCGGTAGCGCCGGCTGTCGAGGGCGGACTCCTCGCCCCTGCGCCGGCGCCACGCCGTGAGCGCGGGGACCATGGCGCCGATCGTGGTGTCGTCCAGTCCGAGCGACGCGGCCAGCTCGGTGACGTCGTCGCGTTCGACCGCCGCCCAGAACTCGGCGTCCGCTCCGTCGGTCACCGCGCCGCGCCCCGCGGTCTCCGTCGGCTCCGGGGCCTCGGGCCAGTACCGGCGGCGCTGGAAGGCGTACGTCGGCAGCTCGACCCGGCGCGCACCCCCGCCCGCGAAGTACGCCGGCCAGTCCACCCGTACGCCATGGGTGTGCGCGCCCGCCAACGCCGCTGTCAGCGCGCGAACTTCGGGCCGGTCGCCGCGCAGCGCCGGGAGCAGCGCGCCGTACGCTCCCTCGGCCAGGATCTCGCGGACCAGCCCGCAGAGCACACCGTCGGGGCCCAGTTCCAGGAACGTACGGACCCCGGCGGACCCCGCCAGCCAGCCGACGCCGTCGGCGAAACGGACCGCCTCGCGGACGTGCCGTACCCAGTACTCGGGCGAGCACAACGCGTCGGCCGGAGCGAGGGTGCCGGTCACGTTCGAGACGACGGGGATCACCGGCGGGTGGTAGGTGAGGGAGCGCGCGACGGCGGCGAAGTCGTCGAGCATGGCGTCCATCAGCGGCGAGTGGAAGGCGTGGCTCACCCGCAGCCTGGTGGTCTTCCGGCCGTCGGCGGCGATCCGCGCGGCGACGGCGAGGACCGCCTCCTCGGCTCCGGCGATCACCACGGAGGCCGGGCCGTTGACGGCCGCGACGGAGACCTGGTCCGCGACGCCGGTGAGCAGCGGGCGCACCTCGTCCTCGGCGGCCTGGACGGCGATCATCGCGCCTCCCCCGGGCAGCGCCTGCATCAGCCGTCCGCGCGCCGCCACCAGGGCACACGCGTCGTCGAGCGACAGCACACCGGCGACGTGCGCGGCGGCGAGTTCGCCGATGGAGTGCCCGGCGAGGTAGTCCGGTGTGACGCCCCAGGACTCGAAGAGCCGGTACAGCGCCACTTCGACGGCGAAGAGCGCGGGCTGCGCGTACCCGGTCCGGTCCAGCAGGGCGGCCTCCGGGGAGCCCTCGGCCGCGAACACGATGTCGCGGAGCGACCGGTCCGAACCCTCCCAGCCTTCCGAACCACCCGTCCCGGTCGGCCCGCCCGGCCTGGCCGCCTCGTGCGACCCGCTGTCGAACCGTGCCAGTACGGCGTCCAGAGCGTCGGCGTAGACGGGGAAGGCCTCGTACAACTCATGCCCCATGCCGGGGCGTTGGCTGCCCTGTCCACTGAACAGGAACGCGGTACGGCCGGCTCCCGTACCCCCGGTTCCGCCCGGTGCCGGGACGGCGTGGATCACCCCGGGTCCCGGCAGCCCGTCGCGCAGCGCCAGCAGCCCGCGCAGCAGCTCGTCGCGCTCCCCGGCGACGACGGCGGCCCGGTGCTCCAGACTCGCGCGGGAGGTGGCGAGTGAGAAGGCCAGATCGGGGAGGACGGCGTCGGGGCGCTCCGCCAGGAGATCCAGCAGCCGGCCGGCCTGGGCGCGCAGCGCGGCCCCGCTCCTGGCCGACACCAGCAGGGGTACGATGCCGGGCCGGTCCGCGGGACCGGCCGACTGCCCGGAGCCGGGCTGCTCGGCGGGCTCCCCTGCGGGTTCCTCGGCGGGGGCCTGTTCGAGGATGGTGTGCACGTTGGTGCCGCTGAGGCCGAAGGACGAGACGGCGCCGCGCCGGGGCCGGCCGGTCTCGGGCCACACGGTCCGCTCGGTCAGCAGGTCGATGGCGCCCGACGCCCAGTCCACGTGCGAGGACGGAGCGTCGATGTGCAGGGTCTTCGGTGCGATGCCGTGCCGCAGCGCGTGGACCATCTTGATGACACTGGCGACGCCGGAGGCCATCTGGGTGTGGCCGATGTTGGTCTTGACCGAGCCGAGCAGCAGTGGCTGTGCCGGATCGCGGTCCTGTCCGTACGTGCTGAGCAGGGCCTGTGCCTCGATCGGGTCGCCGAGGGCGGTGCCGGTGCCGTGCCCCTCGATGACGTCGACATCGCGGGTGCGGAGTCCGGCGTTGGCCAGGGCCTGGCGGATGACACGTTGCTGGGAGGGGCCGTTGGGGGCGGTGAGGCCGTTGGACGCACCGTCCTGGTTGACGGCGGAGCCGCGTACCACCGCCAGCACCGGATGGCCGTTGCGGCGCGCGTCGGAGAGCCGCTCCAGCAGGACCAGCCCGACGCCCTCGGCCAGTGTCATCCCGTCGGCCGCCTCCGCGTACGCCTTGCAGCGGCCGTCGGCGGCGAGCGCCCGCTGCCGGCTGAAGCCCACGAAGGCGCTGGGGGTGGACATGATGCTGACCCCGCCGGCGAGCGCGAGGGAGCTCTCGCCGTCGCGCAGCGAGCGGCAGGCCAGATGCAGCGCGACGAGCGAGGAGGAGCAGGCCGTGTCGAGGGTGACAGCCGGGCCCTCGAATCCGAAGAGGTAGGAGACGCGCCCGGACAGCACACTGGAGAGTGTGCCGGTGATCATGTGACCCTCGGAGCCTTCCGCGGCGCCCGGCACACTCTGCGCGTAGTCCTGATAGCTGGCGCCGATGAAGGTGCCGGTGGGGGTGGCGCGCTGGGAGAGCGGGTCGATCCCCGCATGTTCGAAGACTTCCCAGGCGGTCTCCAGCAGCAGGCGCTGCTGCGGGTCCATCGACACGGCCTCGCGCGGCGAGATCCCGAAGAACGCCGGGTCGAAGTCCGCGACGTCGCGCAGGAATCCGCCCTGGACGGAGTACGTCCGGCCCTGCCGGTCCGGGTCCGGGTCGTAGAGCGCCTCGGCGTCCCAGTCGCGGTCGGCGGGGAAGGGAGAGATGGCGTCCCCGCCGTCGAGGACGAGCTGCCACAGCTCCTCGGGCGAGTTCACACCGCCGGGGTAGCGGCAGCTCATGCCGATGATGGCGATGGGGTCGTCGTCGGTGGTGCAGGCGGTGGCGGTGGGCGGCGCGGGGGCTGTGCCAGTGGTGGCGCCCGCGAGTCCGGTCGCCAGGAAGCCGGCCAGAGCGGCGGGGTTCGGGTAGTCGAAGACCATGGTCGTCGGCAGCGTCAGTCCGGTGACGGACGCGAGCCGGTTACGGAGGCCGACGGCGGTCAGCGAGTCGAACCCGACGTCACGGAAGGCCCGTTGGTCCGACAGCGCTTCGGCGGAGGCGAGGCCGAGGACGGCCATGGCCTCGGTACGGACCAGCTCAAGCAGCAGCCGGTCCCGCTCGGCGGGGGCCAGCGCCCGCAGCCGCGCGGCGAACTCGCCCTCCGCCACACTGCCCGCGCCGCGCTCGGCGGCCTCGGTCAGCCGCCGTACCTCGGGAACCTCGGCGAAGAGCGGCGCCGGGCGGCTCGATGTGAAGACGGGGTGGTACGTGTCCCAGTCGATGTCGGCGACGGCGACTACGGTCTCGTCGTCGTCCAGCGCACACTTCAGTCCCGCCAGCGCCAACTGCGGTTCCATGAAAGCGAGTCCGCTGCGCCGGATGTGCTGCGGGTCGACCCGGCCGAGCTGGAGGTCGTCGGCCCAGATGCCCCAGGACAGAGACATGGCGCGCAGCCCGCGGGCGCGCCGGTGAGCGGCGAGCGCGCCGAGGTAGGCGTTGCCCGCGACATAGGCGGCGTGTGCCCCGCTGCCCCAGAAGCCGGCGGTGGAGGAGTAGAGAACGAAGTCGTCGAGGTCTTGATCGTCGAGCAGTTCGTCGAGCACGTGGGCGCCTGCCACCTTGGCGTGCATGACCCGGGCGAAGGCGTCCATGGTGGTCTCGGCGAGCGGAGCCAGCTCGATGAGGGCGGCGGTGTGGATGACGGTGCGTACGGTACGGCCGTCGGCCTTGAGCCCGGCGAGCAGCTCGGCGACGGCGGCCCGGTCGGTGACATCGCAGGCCACGGCGGTCGCTTCCGCGCCCGACTCGGCGAGTTCCGCGAGGAGTTCGGCCGCGCCGGGGGCGTCGGGGCCCCGGCGGCTGATCAGCACCAGATGCCCGGCGCCCCGCGCGGCGAGCCAGCGCGCGAGATGGGGGGCGAGGGTCCCGGACCCGCCGGTGATGAGTGTGGTCCCGCGCGGGGTCCAGTCGCGGGCGGTACGGGCCCGGTCGGCGGCCCCGGCCCGGACAACGCGGCGGGCGAAGATACCGGAGGCACGGAGGGCGAGCTGGTCCTCGTCCCCGAGGGCGCCCGCGAGAGCCGACACCAGCCGTCCTGCGGCCCGCCGGTCGAGTACGCGGGGGAGGTCGATCACACCGCCGATCCGCTGCGGATGCTCCAGCGCGGCCGTCCAGCCGACCCCCGCCACCTGCGCCTGCACGGGGGCGAAGACCTCGTCGGACCGCCCGGTGGACGCCGCGCCCCGGGTCAGGAACCACAACGGCGCGGCCACCTCGGCGTCACCGAGCGCCTGCACCAGGGACACCGACAGCGCGAGACCGAGGGGCAGGTCCCGGTGGCGCGCGCCGGGCCGTTCGGCGGCGGCGAGTACGGAGACGATCCCCGCGACCTCGCCCAGCTCCGCGAGCCGTTGCCCCAGCAGGGCCGTCAGCACCTCACGGTCCACGCACTGCTCGTCCAGGACCAGCCGGGCGATGTCCGCGCCCGAGCCGTCCAGCGCCGCCACGACATCGTCGGCGGTGTTGGCATCGGCGTCCTCGGCACAGACCACGACCCAGGTGCCGGACAGCGCGGCCGGCGGGACCTTGTTGACGGGGGCCCAAGTGACGCGGTAGCGCCAGGAGTCCACGGTCGTACGGTCCGTGCGCGACCGGCGCCACGACGACAGCGCAGGCAGCACCGCCGCCACCGCCCCCTCCTCCGCACCCGCGCTCGCACCGAGCACCGACGCCAGCGCCGGAAGATCCTCACCCTCCACCGCCGCCCAGAACGCGGCGTCCTCGGGGTCGGCCGGGGCGCTCCGGTCGGGCGCCGGAGGCACGGCCCAGAGGTGCTCGTGCTGGAAGGCATACGTGGGCAGGTCCACCCGCCGAGCCCCCGTGCCTGCGAACAGACCGGCCCAGTCGACCCGTACCCCCCGGACAAATGCCTCGGCCGCCGACAGCAGGAACCGCGCCGCACCGCCCTGATCACGACGCAACGTACCCACGGCGATGCCGGGTTCGGCGATTCCGTCGATCATGTCCTGTACGGGAACGGTCAGTACCGGATGGGCGCTCACCTCGATGAACGCGCGATGCCCGGACGCCAGCAACTCCCCCACCGCATCCGCGAACCGCACCGTCTCCCGCAGATTCCGGAACCAGTACCCCGCATCCAACCCCGCCGTATCCAGCCAACCACCCGTCACCGTCGAAAAAAACGGCACCTTCGACGACCGAGGACACACCGACCCCAGCACATCCAACAACTCATCCTCAAGATCCTCCACATGAACCGAATGCGACGCATAATC
>NZ_JBFBEZ010000049.1:0-52537 GCF_040701725.1 Streptomyces sp. NPDC093109 | reverse complement strand
CGGTCAGCTTCACCTTCTCGGCCACCAGACGCGAAAGACCGCACCGCTCGGCCAGCCGCATCACCGGGACCAGCCCGGCATACGCGATCAGATTAGGGTCATCGAACGCAGCGGAGACCGCCGCCGACGTATGGGAAACTTGCATCTCGGAAGTGCCTTGCTGATCGTGCGTGCCGGAAGCCTGAAGAACTCCCATCATCGCAGGTCACAAGGCACTTCCTCGTTTTCCTAGCCGCTATCCACAAGACGCTGGCCGGTGGATCAAGGCTTAGTCGCGGCGGCGCCGCGCCGTCCGGAGCAGCGCGACCCCGACGAAGACCAGCGGCAGGACGACAAGAGCGCCTATCACGCCCGATTCCGCAGACATGGAGACGCTGCTGCCTTCCGCTCCCACCTCTTTGATGACGGTGAAGAACGGCAGCCCCAGGAACGTCGAGGTCTTCGTGCCAGACTCGGAGCTGTGGACCCCTTGACTCGCGGCGAACACCATCACCCCACACAGAATCAGGGACAGGATGAGACCGACGGACGCGCCCCGGCGGATGTCTTTGACCATGGATGGACTACCTCGTTTCATTGGGGACCGCCGTTGACGGTGTGGGCGGGGAAGGCGGCGAGGAGGGCGTGCCGGCCCGGCTCGTGGACCACCGGCGGGACTCGATGACGCAGGGGAGGGCCAGCGTCGCGCATCCGACGGCGATGAGCATTGGCGATGCGGACAGCATGTCGTCGGCGGCCACCAGCTTCGATGCCACCTGGCCGAAGAGCAGGGAGCCGATTACACCGATGGCGGCCCCGGCGAGTTCCGCGGCTGTGTCACCCCGTCGGGGGATCAGGACGAAACTCGCCAGCAGGAACAGCCCTGTCGCGCTCATAGCGGTTCCCAGCCCGGCGATCGGCAGAGTGCTTTCCTGGAGTTGGAGCGCCAATGCGCAGGCGAACGCCAAATAGAGGAAGATGGAGACCGTGGCTGATGCCGCGACGATGGCCCCCGCCCATCTCGCCGGGCCGTACCCGATGATTAGGGTGGGAGGAAAGTGACGGCGGCTCAGTCCTCGGGCCTGAAGGGCCGGCATCCCCGCCAGGAAGCCCGCCACGGGAAGTAGAGTCTCCGCCAGCCCCGCACGGGTCTCCGAAGAAGCGGCCGTAGACAGGCCGAACAGCACGATCAGCAGCACGACTGCCGCCAGTATCGAGTTCCGCGTGGCCGGTGCCCTGAACAGCCGGAGCAACTCCACCTGATAGAGACCGATCCGGCCGGGCCGGGCACGGTGGCCGAACAGACGGCTCTGGCTTTTCCGGGGGATGTGCAGCACGGATGGCCTTCCGAACAGCCACCAGATGGCCGACACCAGGGCTGCCAAGACCAGGACCGCCAGCAACCAGGCGAACGTTCCACCGGTGATCAGTGGGGCCGCCACCCCGGGAAGCATCAGAGGAAGAGCGATCCACGACCAGTCGGCCGGGATCGTCTCATCAATGAGCAGCCGGATCCATCCGAAGTTCACCGAGAGCAGTACGAGGGCCGCCAGCAGAGTGAGCTGATGTTCCCTGGAGGCCAGCTTCGGCAGACGGGAGAGCACTGTCCGCGCACTGAGTAGCAGCACCTGCCCCGAGAGCAGACCGGCGAGCAGGCTGCCCACGACGACTGTGCAACCGAGGACGACGGACCGGTCTGTCAGATTCGCCACCACGCTCCCGAGCGGCGGAATCGTGGGGACGAGCAGTAGCATTCCAGCGGTCAGAGCGGGCAGGGACTGACCACTCGCGAGAGCTCGGGTGGACAGCGGCAGGAGATAGAGGCAGCGCGAGGAGGCGACGCCCTCGACGCTCGCGGTCATCAGAACGATGACCAGCAGTATCCCCGTACAGAAGCACGCGTACAGTACGCCGTTCGCGAGGAGGACCCCGGCCCGGGGATCGCCAAGTGGTCCGGTGCCGCCGAGATTGCCGGTGGCCCACCAGGACAGCCCGAGCAGACACACGTAGCCGGCCACCCCATACCCGACGGTCCGGCTTCTCCTGCCGCCGAGATTCATGACCCAGGCCCGTGCCACCACAGTCGCTACGGAGACCATCGCCTTCGTCCCGCTTAGCAGCCGGATGTCCGAGGGCCGAAGAGGGGTCACGTGCTGTCTCCATGCTCTTCGAGCAGCCGGAAGAATGCCTCGGCCAGCCCTGCCTCGCCCGGTAGACAGAGACCCGAGGGGGAGCCGGAAGCGATCAACCGACCGCTGCTCAGGAGCAGGAGGAGGTCGGAGGTCCGTTCAGCCCAGTACAGATCGTGGGAGGCGGCGAGTACGGTCGTTCCCCGCGCGCACTCCGCCCGGAGCATCTCCTCCAGCCGCGAGATACCCAGGGGGTCGAGGCCGTTGCGGGGCTCGTCGAGAATGAGCAGACGAGGGGAGTGCAGGAGTGCCGCGACCAGCTGTGTCTTCTTGCACATGCCATGGCTGTAACCCTTGAGCGCCTCGGGCGGCGGTGTGAACTCCAGCTGTTCGGCCAGCTCCGTCGCCCGGTCCAGCATCTCCACCGCTTCAAGCCGGGTCTCGGCATGTACGGAGGCGCACAGCTTCCAGTACTCGAACGCGCTCAGTTCCAGGACGAGTTCATGGTGGTCGTCCGGAACGTATCCCAGCCCTCTGAGCATGCCTCGGTCCCTGCTACGGGGCCAGTGACCCAGCGTCGCACAGGTCCCGTCCTCGGGAGTCAGCAGTCCGAGGAGACAGCGGATCAGGGTGGTCTTCCCCGCGCCGTTCGGACCAATGAGACAGCACATCTTTCCCGAGGGAAGCGTGAAGTCCAGCGGCCCCAGAGTGAAGTTGCCCGCGCGAGCGGTCATCGACTCGACGAGTACGGGGTGTTCAGCCCCGGCGTCGACAAGCGGGGGGACAAGGGATGAGTGATCCGTGGCCATCAGGCCCTGCCTTCCCACTCGGTTGCGTGAGCCGTTCGCCGGCCAGAACTCGACCGGGACCAGAGGATGCGTCCGTCGGCGGACCAAGGAAGCAGGCTCCACGCGTGGGCGGCGCCGACCAGAGCGGTCATGGGCCAGACCACCGCCGACGGGAGCAGGGCCAGACAGATGGCCGTCAGCATACCGAGGAGCAGCAGACCGGCGACGGGCCCACAAAAGGCCACCCTCTTCTCCGCCGCTGGTTCCATAGGGCGGTGCGCCACGGCGATTCGGGAGCCTCGCACAATGACGAAGCAGGGCGGCGCGTCACTACCGGTCCGCATGGCTACCGTATGGCCGTACTCATGAAAAGCTACCGTGAGCAGCGCCGAGACAAGAAGCAGCGGTGGGCCGGCTGCGTAGAGGTAGACGCTTGTGCCGCGCACCTCGGACGCGCCTGACGTGGCTATCAGTGCGACCATGAATGCGGAGATCAATCCGCCCCAAAGCAGCAGCCAACGAGAAGCGAGTAACTGAGCGACCAGGATCTTCGAGAGCCGGGGCTCGACGCGGCGGCTGGGTGGCAAGGGCCAGTCCAGGGTCAGCCATCGGCCGATCCAGCCGGCCATCGCGATCGGGTGTACGCGGGGCTGCCATGCCCGGTGGATGGTGAGCAGACCGTTCCTGTCAAGAGTGATGACCAGTTCCACGAGATCTTCGGCGATGGAGTCTTCGGGCACGGACCACTGAGCCGCCCCGAGTTCGGAAACCTCGCGCAGGGTGCGGTGACCGTCGAGCCAGCCAATCAGCTTGGAGGCGGTGGGGTTGACCTTGACCGCGCTATCGGTCAGTCCGTCGTGCAGACTCCCGTCGGAGCAGCGGACACCTGGCGCCAGGGTGGCCGTGTCCCTGAGGTCGATGTCGAGCTGAGCATGTCTCATGCGTTTCCGGCTCCTGGTGGCGGGGTCGTAGAATTGTGGCAGTGGGGCTGTGGCGCGTGCTCTGCGCCACAACCCCACCCCGGGGGTATCGGCCGTACTAGAGGATTACTTGCAATCGGCCCTGACTTGGAGCTTCCAGTAGTTGGTCTCGCAGGACTTGACGTTGTTCCAGCCGCATACGGCCTTGCACCAGAGGAGGGCACCACCGAAAGCCGCCACTACGGCGATCGGCACGACGAACCAAGCCTCGTTCTCCTCGATCTGCGTGTAGGGGAATTCCCCCACAGTGGGGGGCTCATACGTGAGAGTGGGTGCAGTAGACATGAAGCCCTCCTGATCGCAAGGGTGTTCTCGGCCGGAATGGCCGGGAAGCGCGCCCAGCGGATTCGCTGCGGCGTTCCGATCATCGGATCTCCGTGCCAGGTGATACACCATCACTCGGGCACCATACTTTGATAGTTACCGAATGGTAAGTAGGTTAAATCGGGCATTCTGCGCGTTATTCGTTAAATCTTACCCATGTCACGGTCAAGAAATCCAAACATGGAAACATGTTATGGTATAAGCGGAGTTGTTGTTCTGAGTATGACTTGCATATGGGGGGGCCATGCTGCATGTCACTGTCATCCATCATCGTCAACTGCTCAGAAGGGGGCTTGAGTCCGCTCTTGAGCGGAGTGGTGATATTAAGCTGACGATCTGTGATAGCGCCCGCGTCGGCCTCGCCGCCGTGCGTGAACATCCGCGCACCGTTGTTCTTGCTGCCCAGGAGTTGCCGTCGCTCAACGGTCTGCTTGCCACGCTGGGAGCCGAGGGGTGTCGCCGCATCCCAGTCGCCTTGATCGGTGACCTTTCCGATTCGGTTGGAAGGCCCGCGTTGCTGCCTCCCGGCATCGTTGGTCTCCTTCCGGAGGATGCCACGCCCCGGGCCCTTGCGCACGCTGTCCATGTTCTAGGCAGCGGCGCTGCCGTGGTGCCCGCCACGTTGATTCACGATCCCGCCGGTCACCACACTAACTCGGCGGCCATTGCTGGGGCGTTGACCGTGAGGGAGCGTGAAGTCCTCACTCTGATCGGCGACGGGCTGACGAATCAGCAGATTAGCTCCCGTCTCCAGCTGACTTTATCCACGGTCAAGGCGTACGTTAGCGACGTCTATGTCAAGTGCGGGGTGTCCAATCGAGTCCACGCCGCGCTGCTTTCCCACGGGATTGTTGGGCGCGACCGCCCGGGGCAAGAGAGAGTGCGTGACTGCCCCGGGCGGAAGGAAGTGTCCGGTGACTGGGCTGATTTTTGAGGCGGTTCGAGGTGGGGTGCCTCTGTGGGTTTGCGAGTTCTGCCGTGACCGGTTTCAGGCGATTCGCCGGTGCGGGGTTCATGCGGTGAGAGGTGGTCCTGACGCCGACGCTAAGCGTCGGCGTCAGGACCGGAGAAAGAAAGAGGCTGAGCCCCCGGCGGGTGTTGATCTGGGCCCAGGGCCCGTCACTCTTCTTGTGGGCGGTTGCGCGGGAGCGGGCGCAAGACAGGTGCGACTTCTAGCTAGGGCGCCGGTCGCTGCAGGATGACGGTCTGCTCGTTTCCTCTTCCTGGCCTCGGCCACGACGGCGAGCTGAGGGCCGGCTGGTTGATCGTACGACGTCATTCGAAGGTCTTCAGGGGGTCCTCGCCGCTGGTCCACAGGACGCCGAGTCGTTGGTGGGCCAGGCGCCAGCCGCTCGGGGTGCGGTGGAAGTCCCAGTCGTACGGGCCGCCCATGGCGTACGGGGTGGAGGTTCCGCCGGGTGTGGTGACGGCGACGAACCACATGTAACCGATGCCGGTTGCCCGGTCGCCGTCGACGTCGACGTGCATGTTGAGGATGTGGTGCTGCATGCTCGGGTAGGGCGCCTCCGCCTTCGCCACCGTCGCCCGGATCGCCTCCTTCCCGCGGATCCTGTCCCACGGTCCGAACTCCAGGACCGCGTCCTCGGTCCAGCAGGCGATCCAGGTCTCCCAGTCCTTGCGGTCCAGCGCCCGCCAGCCCCGGATCATGAGGGCGCGCAGTGCTTCGCCGTCCTCCAGGGCCCGTACTCTGCGGGCCAGGCCGACGAGGTCGGCGATTTCTTCCTCCGGGCGGCTCACTGGGCGCTCGCGGTGGGGCGGACGACGATCTCGTTCACGTCGACCTCGGGCGGCTGCGCGAGCGCGTACGCGATGGCGTCCGCGATGGCGGAGGCGGGCAGCGCCACCGCGCGGTACGTCTTCATCGCCTCCCTGGCCTCCGGATCGGAGACGCTCTCGGCGAGTTCGGACTCGGTCACACCCGGCGAGACGAGGGTGACCCGGATGTCTCCGGCGGACTCCTGGCGCAGCCCCTCGGAGATCGCGCGGACGGCGAACTTGGTGGCGCAGTAGACGGCGGCGGTGGGCGAGACCTCGTACGCGCCGACGGAGGCGATGTTCACGACGTGCCCGCCGCCCTGTGCGCGCATCGCGGGCAGCGCGGCGGCGATGCCGTGCAGCACCCCGCGTACGTTCACGTCGATCATGCGGTCCCACTCCTCGGTCCTGAGCGCGGCCAGCGGGGAGAGGGGCATCAGGCCCGCGTTGTTCACGAGGGCGTCGATCCGGCCGTACGCGCGAACCGCCGCGTCGACAAACGCGCGGGTGTCCGCCGCGTCGGTGACGTCCAGCCGCTGGAAGGAGGCGGTACCGCCCTCCTCGGTGATCTCCTCGACCAGTCGCTCCAGCCGGTCGGTACGGCGCGCGCCGAGCAGCACCCGGTGCCCGTCCGCCGCGAGCCGGCGCGCGGTCGCCTCGCCGATGCCGCTGCTCGCGCCGGTGATGGCCACGGATTTGGTGGTGTGCCGCGTCATAGGTGTCCTCCTGGTGGGTAACGAGGTGTCGGTGTCGTTCCCCCGGAGTCTGGGCGGCGGCGGACGGCCGAACCAGGACGGGCTGTGGCGGGTTGTGCGGTGGCGGGCCGCGCTGTGGCGGGCTGTGCTGTGCCGGGGCGTGCTGTGCCAGGGTGCGCCCTGCCTGGGTACGGCGCACCCAGGCAGGGCAGTCGGCGGCCGGTCTAGCCTGGCGGGGTGACCAGCAACGCTCTCGGGGACTTCCTCCGCGCCCACCGCGCGCGGCTGCGGCCCGGCGACGTAGGACTCGCCTCCTACGGCCGGCGCCGGGTCGCAGGGCTCCGGCGGGAGGAGGTCGCCGTCCTGGCCGGCATGAACTCCGACTACTACGCTCGGCTCGAACAAGGCCGCGAGCGCGGCCCCTCGCCCCAGATCCTCGACGCGATCAGCGACGCCCTGCGCCTGGACCGTGCGGCCCGCGACCATCTCTACCGGCTCGCCGACACCCTGCCGGACGGCCACCGGCCACAGCCGCGCGAGACCGTCGGCCCGATGCTGCGGCAACTGCTCGACGGCTACCCGAACACCCCGGCCTTCGTCCTCAACCCGGCGCTCGACCTCCTGGCCGCCAACAGCCTTGCTGACGCGCTCTTCACACCCTTCGCGGCGGCGGACAACCTCGCCCGTATGACCTTCCTCGACCCGGCGGGCCGTACCTTCTACCCTCAGTGGCACCGCGTCGCCGAGGCGGTCGTCGCCGAACTGCGCCGCGCCACCGGCCTCGTACCGGACTATCCGCGCCTGAACGACCTGGTGAGCGCGCTCAGCGCGGCGAGCGACGAATTCGCCGCGCTCTGGTCCGCGCACAGCGTCTGCGGCAAGACCCACGACGCCAAGGAACTCGTCCATCCCGAGGTCGGGCCGCTCTCCCTCACGTACCAGACCTTCGACGTACGCGGAGCCCCCGGCCAGCAGGTCGTGATCTACCACGCGGAGCCGGGCAGCACCGGCTCCCACGCCCTCACCCTGCTCGGCACGCTCCACGCGACGCGGCGCGGGGACCGGCACCGGCACCGGGGCTCGGGGCGGTAGCCCCGTTGCCGTACGGACGCGTGCGCGCGCTGTCCGTACGGCAGGGAGCCCGCCGCCGACTACAGCCACATGAGCTGCGGCGTGACCTGGGTGCCCAGACGGTATGCGCGCAGCGCGCGGTCCGGGGACAGGGTGCGCATACGGCGGTGCCCCTCGACGCTGATCACCTCCGCGTGATCCTCGAACGCCATGCCCCACGCGGCGACCCGGCCGTCCACGCGGTCGCCGTACTCCTGCACGACGGCGAAGAGGCGGGGCGCGGTGTCGGCGACGATGTCGCGGAGGAGGGTGGTGAACTCCTCGCGGTCGCAGAGGGGTTGGAGGTCGGTGGGGACGGGGGTGTGCTGCGGCCAGGTGTTGGTGTTCTCCATGGTTGCCTCCGTGTCGTTGGAGCGGCCCGTGACGTTGAGCCTGTGAACAGGGTGCGCATGGCCGCAAGGTTGAGGCAACCTTGTCTGAAGAAAACAACCTGATCGTGTTGCGCTCATGGTGGTGCGGCGGGAGGATCTCGGCATGGCATGGAAGAAGAATCTGACTCCTCAGTCGGTCTACCGACGGCAACTCGCCATTCGCTTGAAGGAGTTGCGGGAGCGTGCGGGGCTCAGCCTGGCGGATGTAGGAACCCGGGTGGAGATCAATCAGGGTTCGCTGAGCCGAGTGGAGAACGGTGAGCGCGGTACGACGCCCCTCCTGGTCAACGCCCTGCTCAACTGTTACGGAGTTGAGGATCCGGCCATACGCGAGGACATCCTCGATCTCGTACGCGCGGATCGGGCGCAGAGCAAGCCCTGGTGGCGGAAGTACTCAACGGTGCTCAGCCCTACTCGGTACGACGGCTACCTGACGCTTGAGGCCAACGCGGTCTCGCTGCGGAGTTACGAACCGTTGCTGCTGCCGGGGCTTCTGCAGACCCCTGCCTATGCCGAGGCGCTGATTACCGGCATGAGGTTGGATCTGGCTCCGCGGCAGATCACGTCGCTTGTCGAAGTGCGCTTGGAACGCCAGCGGGAGCGTCTTGAAGGCGAGCGTCCCACCAAGCTCTGGGCGATCATCGAGGAGAGCGTCCTCATGCGCCGGATCGGCTCTCCGGAAGCGATGCGCGAGCAGCTCCGGAGGTTGCTCGACACGGAGGCGATGCCACATGTCACGGTGCAGTTGCTTCCGGCGGCGGTGGGGGCGCACCCTGGTCTTTACGGGCCCTTTGTCGTCATGGGGTTCTCCGATCCCTCGTCGGATCTCGTGTGGCTGGAGAACCCGCAGAACTCCGTCTACCTTGAGGCGCGGGAGGACGTGGATGCGTACGCCGACTCCTTCGACCACTTGCGTGCACTGGCGCTGAGCCCGCCCGAAACCCGTGTGCGCATTGAGCAGCTGATCAAGGAGCTACCGAAGTGAAAGACCTCGAACTCGCCGAGGCACAGTGGCAGAAGAGCAGCTACAGCGGTGGAGCGAACAACTGTGTAGAGCTTGCGATATTCGTCGACCGCGTTGCCATCCGGGATTCGAAGTGCCCTGAGCAGGCGCCGCTCATCCTGAGCCGTGCCGATGTACGCACCTTCATCGGTGGAGTTCGGGAGGGGTGATGGGCCTGAGCGCCCTTGCCGGGGCACAGTGGCGCAAGAGCAGTTACAGCGGTGGCGCCAACGACTGCGTCGAGCTTGCGATATTCGTCGACCGCGTTGCTATCCGCGATTCGAAGTGCCCTGAGCGGGCCTCCGTTGTGCTGAGTCGTGCTCGCGTGCGGACGTTCATCACCGGGCTACGGGGTCGCCCGTAACCGGACCAAGCTGGTCAATATCGTGGTCATCGTGGGGTACGCCCGCCGTACGGCCGACGGTGAATACGACGCGGGCAGGGGAAGGAAGATCGGCGTCATCACGGCCTGCTGCAGGGGCACGAACAAGTGCCCGGCCTGGATCAACGAGTGAGCGGTCCCTGCGAGGAGACGGTCGAACAGCAGGCTTACCTCACGCGTTTCCTTCTCGACTACACCGCGGTGCCCCTGACCGGGACCGTCTTCCTGCGCGGCGTCCTCCCGACACCAGAAGCGGTCAGGATCGTCACCGGAACCGTCGGCGCGGTGGCCCCGCGAGAGCTGACCGCCTACGAGATCCCGCTGCTGGACGAGGACGACGAGCCGGTCACCGCCCCGTTGGTACTGGGCTGGACGCGCACGCTCGTATCCGGCACTCGCCCCCACGCCGACGCGTTCGTCATGGACATACCCTTGATCACGGGGGACACCTCAGCCCTCGTACCCGCCGCCCCGACCGATGCGGACCGGGCACTGCGCGTACTGCGCACGCTGGCCCGGCCGTTCGTCGAGACCACGCCGGACCCGTCCCTGTGCGGGTTCCTCTTCACCGGGCAGGACCGTATGCGGCTGTACCTCGCCACCGAACAGGCCAACGGGCTGATCGCGGCCGACGTACAGCTCACCGGCGCGCTGACCGCTGTGCTTGCGGCCCTGCCCTCACTTATCGGTACGGAGGAACGCTGGGTGACAGACCCCTTGGACCCCCACTGCGCCCACGCGGTCGACCTGACCGCATGGTGACGCCCACCCGGGACCAGGGCGACATTCGCTTCAACTTCGTGCTTCCGTGCGCGTGATCAGGCCAAGCGTTCGGCCGCTTACGGTCGGGAGCGGTGAACAGTCAGGACGCTGCCACCTCGACCACCTGCTTGCCCACCACACCCCCGCGCTCGAACGCCCGGTGTGCCGCCGCGATGTCCGTCAGCGGGTAGACGTCGGCGACCACCGGGCGGAGTGCGCCCGAGGTGACGTGGGTGGCCAGGTCGCGCAGGGCGGCGGTGTCGGGGTTGGCGCTGAAGGTGCGGATGCGGCGGGGGCCGTACACCGTCGATGCGGCGATCGCGGCCAGGGCCGGGGCCGAGAGGCCGACCGTGACCATGCGGCCACCCTTGGCCAGCCGGCTCCTGTAGCAGTGCAGTTCCGTGCCGACCGTGTCGACGATGACGTCGAACGGGCCGATCTCGTCCGAGGTGGTGGAGCCGTAGTCGAGGACCCGGTCGGCGCCGAGGGCGGTGAGCGTATCGGCGTGGCGGTCGCGGGCCAGGGTGGTCACGTGGCCGCCCATCGCGTGCGCCAGTTGTACGGCGGCGGTGCCGACTCCGCCCGCCGCGCCCCGGACGAGGACGCGTTCCCCGCTCGCGAGGTGCGCGGTGTCCCGCAGCGCCTGGAGCGCCGTGGCGCCCGCGACGACCAGGGAGGCCGCGTCGGTCGGTGAGACGCCGGCCGGGGCGGGGGCGAGCCGGTCCACCGGGACCACGACGTACTCGGCCGCGCCGGCGGTGGTGTGCCGCTCGCGGGGGTGCACCGTGCCCCAGACCCGGTCCCCGGCCCGGAGACCCTCGACCTCGGCGCCGGTCTCGACGACGACGCCCGCGAAGTCCAGGCCGACCCCGAGCGGGAAGCGGCGGCCCGACACGATCTTCAGCTCCCCGGCGCGGACGATCACGTCGTGCCCGTTCACGCTGGACGCCTCGACCGACACCAGCACCTCCCGCGCTCCGGGAGCGGGGCGCTCGACCTCGTCGATCCGCAGAACGTCCGCCGTGCCGTACGCCGTGATCCGAGCAGCCTTCATGGTGACGTTCCTTAGGGAGGGGGGCCGTTGTCGTGACTCCATGCTGGGGCCCGCGCCCGGGATCTCGGTCGTTCGCCTTTTCCTGGGACTGGCAGACCCACCCTCATCGGCCGCACCCCCGGCATACTGGCGCCGTGACCGAGACCCCCCTCCCCGTGACCGACGATCCCCGGCGCGAACTGGCCGACTTCCTACGGGCCCGCCGGACCCGGCTCCGCCCCCAGGACGTCGGCCTGGAGCCCGGCCCCCGGCGGCGCGTCGCCGGGCTGCGGCGGGAGGAGCTGGCCCTGCTGGCGGGCGTGAGCGCGGACTACTACCAGCGCATGGAGCAGGGGCGCGATGTGCGGCCCTCCGAGCAGGTCCTGGACGCCCTCGCGCGCGCCCTCAACTTCACCGTCGAGGAGTCCCGGCACCTGCACAGCCTCGCCGCCGCCGCGCGCACCCCCGCCCGTCCCGCGCGGCTCCGCCCGCCCGAGACCGTACCGCCCACCACGCTGCGGCTGCTGCGGACCATGCCCACGCCCTCGGTGGTCGTCGGGCGCTTCCTGGACGTGCTCGCCTGGAACCCGCTCGCGGGCGCCCTGCTGGGCGAGTTCACCGAGTTGCCGCAGGAGGAGCGGAACCTGCTGGCGCTGCTGCTGCACCCGGAGGCGGACCGGGCCTGCCCGGACCGGGCCGCCACCGTCGCCGAGCTGACCGCGATGCTGCGGGCGCAGGTGTCCGCCGAGCCGGGGCATCCGCGAGCGGTGGAGCTGGTGGGCGAACTCGCCGTACGCAGTGACGAGTTCGCCGCGATATGGGCCCGTCACGATGTGGCGGAGACGACCCGCGGCCGGATGCGTATCAACCATCCGCTGATCGGGGAGGTGACCCTGGACTGGGACGCCTACCCGATGCCGGGGACTCCTGGTCCGGTGCTCATGGTGTTCACCGCGGAGGAGGGCGGGCCCGACGCCGAGCGGCTCACCCTGCTCGCCGGGCTGCTCAACTCCCCAGGGACGGTGGGGGAGTAGGGGGAGTCAGGGGGAGTAGTCCGAGGGCGGGCACGTTCTACGACCTCCGAAGCCTGTGCCGCAGGCCGCCGTCCCCGTACGGCACGTACAGGCCGATGCCCAGGCCCGTCAGCGCGCATGCCGTGGCCAGGGCCGGCGTGCTGCCCTGCGGGGCGGTGAGCCAGGACCACAGGGGCGCCGCCGTGCCCGTGCGGCCCAGGAAGAGCGCGGCGCCCAGCAGCAGGACCGCCGGGGGCCAGGAGAGTTCCGCGCCGAGGACGGTCGCGCAGGCGAGGGTGGCGCCGGTCAGCGCGGCCAGGTTGCGTACGGCCACCTCCGGGCCCTGCGCCAGGACGTCGGGGGCCCCGGTGGCGGCGGGCGTCATCAGCCACGTACCGGCGCCCGTCACCAGCAGGGTCAGTACGGCGTACCGCGCGCGCATACGGAGCACCCGGCCGTTCGACAGGCGGTCCAGGTGCGGCATGGGTTCGTGCGTACCGGCGCCGATCACGGCGGCCAGCGCCACGGGTACCAGGACGGCCAGCGGCAGGGTGATCGGGGCGTCGATTCCCGTACGGACGGTACGGCCGCCCGCGACGGCCAGGGCGATCAGGAGCAGCCCCGCCGCGACCGCCGTCCGGCCGAGGCTCCGGGCGCGGGCGAAGAGGGGGAGGAAGCGCCATTCGGCGAGGTGTTTCATCGGGGTCATCGGGGTCGTCTGGGGCAGCGGGGGCAGCGGGGTCATTGGGGTCATTGGGGTCATTGGGGGAGGTCGCTCTTCCGCAGTGCGCAGGCGGTGAATGCCTCGTAGTGGTCGCCCAGCCACCCGGGCGGCATGGCTTCGGGTGTCTGTTCGAGCAGGGCCGCCATCTGGTCCGTACGCGCCACCGCCGCCGGGTCCGCCGTCGCACAGCGGTCCATGTCGATGAGCTCCTCGACGAACTCCTGACGGGTGGCGGCCACCCGGCCCGGCGCCAGATCGTCCATCCGGATCGCACGGGAGCCGGCGGAGGGCGCGCCGCCGACGCCTCTCGGGCGCTGCTCCAGGCGGTCGAAGGCGGCCGGGGTACCGGCCAGGGCGCGGGCCACCGGGGTGAAGGCGCGCGTGAGTTCGGGCAGGGCCCGGGCGAAGGCCGGGTGGACGCAGACCGTGAGGGACCGGGTCTCGCAGGCGTACGTGAAGGCCGGCGTGGAGCGGGCGAAGTAGCGGCCCTCCAGGGCCGTGGTCGCCACGGCTCCCGTGACGGTGACCGCCAGCGCCGCGGCGCCCGCGACGTACAGCGCACGGGACGGGCCCGCCAGGGCGAGGGCGATGAGCGCGATCAGCGTGGCCACGCCCAGCAGCCAGAGCGACTGGCGCGCGTACAGGCCAGGCTGCCAGGCGTCGAAGACTCCGGGTTCGTCGATGAGGACGGGAAAGAGCAGGTAGTCCGGCTTGCCGTAGCGGCCGGAGCCCAGCAGGTCGATCGCGTACAGTGCGACGCCCACGAGCGGGGGCAGCAGCCGGTACGGCAGCAGGCGGCCCGCGAGATAGCCGAGGGCCAGATGGCAGAGCAGGCCCGCCGCGCCCGCCGTGACGACCAGGACGCTGAACTCGCCGGTGGGGGAGGACAGGGCCGTGCGGATCACCACCGTCAGCACCACCGCGGCCTGGAGCGCGAGGCTCCACAGGGCCAGCGCGCCCAGCTCGGCCGCGGCGGACAGCGAGGGGGCGCGGGTCGACAGCCTGCGCGCCGGGCCCAGGCCGAGGCGCACTTCGCGCGTTCCGGTGAGGGCCGCGAAGGCGCCGAGCACCGGGCCGGCCAGCGCGACGGAGGCGTTCGCCGCGGTGAGGGTGCTCGGCCAGTACGCGATCCCCGGGGGCAGCGCGTACCAGGCGACGCCGATTCCGACGCCCAGCAGGACGGGCACCAGCCAGACGGCGGGGGAGCGGACGAGTTCGATCCGCAGGGCGACGGTCCAGAAGCCGCCGGTGTGGCCGGCGTGCCTGGTGGTGCCGCCCATATGGCTGGTGCTGTTGGTGCTGCCGGTCGGGGATGCTTCGGGCCGGTCCGTCGTCGTCGGCGGCGTGGAGAGCGGCTGCTCGTTCGTCGACTCAATCACGTGAGCCCACCACGGTGTTGTAGCCCCGCTCCAGCTCGGGCGCGGTGCCCGGGCCGACGATCCGCTCGCTCGCGAGCCGCGCCAGCGAGGCCGTCGTCCCCTCGTGCACGATCCGGCCGCCGTCCAGCACGATGACCCGGTCGCACACGGCCGCGATGTCCTCGGTCAGATGGGTGCTCAGGATCACCGCGCAGGACTCGCCCACCGTACGCAGCAGTTCGCGGAAGCCGGTGCGCTGTCCCGGGTCGAGGCCGACGGTGGGCTCGTCCAGGATCAGCAGCCGGGGCGTGTGTACGAGGGACGCGGCGATGCCGGCGCGGCGGAGCATGCCGCCGGAGAGCGCCTTGAGCTGTCTGCCGGTTTCCTTCTCCAGACCGACCGACGCGATGGCCGCGCGGGCCGCCTCGCGGACCTCCCGTGCGCCGAGTCCTTTGCTCCAGGCCGCGTATTCGACATGGTCGCGGACGCTGAACGAGGGCTGATATCCGAAATTCTGCGGCAGGAATCCAATGGCGGCCCGCAGCTCTGCGCGGTCGGCCCGCCGGGTCGCCGAATGTCCGAGGACGGTCAGCGACCCGGCGGCCGGGCGCAGCAGTGTGCAGAGCGTTTCCAGCAGGGTGGTCTTTCCCGCGCCATTGGGCCCCAATAACCCGGTCGTTCCCTCTCCGATACCGAAGGAGAGACCGTGGAGAATCTTCCGCTTTCCACGGCGCTGGTCCAGCTCGTGGGCCTCGACCACCCGCATGGCCATTCCCTTGCTCTCGTCCTCCGCCGTCCGGTTGTGTGCGTTGTGGGTGTCAGCCACAGGACCGGATGTCGCGCGGTTTGGTGTCGTGGTGGTTGTCGTCGCGGGTGAAGTAAGTCCGGGCGTAGTAGCCGCGCTTCGCTCCGCCGTCACAGGAGCTGACCTGCGCGTCGTACTTCTTCTTCGTTCCCGAGTCGGCGCTCTTGGCCGTCAGCGGGTCGGGGAAGACGGACTTGTTCCACTTGATCTCGACCTGGAGGGTGCGGGTCAGGGACGTGTCGCAGGTCGATGTGCCCCTGCCCTTGAGCAGTCCGTTGCTCTCCGTCAGGGACGGTTTCGGCGTGGAACACCCCGCCGGTTTGGCGACGGCGGCGGGGGCGGCGGAGGCGGTCGCGGCGGTGCTCACCGCCACCGCCGTACCGCCGGCCAGAAGAGTTGTCAGGGTCCAGGCGGCAATCTTGATGCCCTTCATCTCACTCCCGGGATATCGGAGTTCGGGGAATTCTCTATTCGAACTCGTGAGCTTTCGAACGGATTTACCGAACAGGCTCTCGAAGTCCTTTTCCCCTTGCCGGTCATTGTCCCCTGCCCGTATTGCCGCGATGCGCATATCGCCTGATGCGCCGGGTAATTGGCCGAAATTACGGTGTTGGTTGCGGGGTGTTCGCGGTGTTCGCGGCGTTCGCGAGGACGGGGCCCAGGTTCTCGGTGCGGATGCGCTGGTCCACGTAGAGCAGGTTGATCACGAGCTGCGGGAAGGCCGCCGTGACGATCTGGCTGATCACGCCCGCGACGAGGGTGATGGCCATGTATCCGCCCAGGAACGCCAGGAATTGGGCGGGCGACGGGTCGGATCCTGTGGTGGCGAAGTTCAGTTGGCCGGTGATGATGCCGACCAGGTTGACGGCCTGCTGGATGAGGGCCGCGGCGACGCCCGCCAGGAGGTAGCCGAGGAGGGAGACGCCGAAGATCCGCCACCACGCGCCGCGTACCAGCCGCGCGGAGCGGCGCAGGGCCGTGATCGGGCCACTGGACTCGATGACCGCCACCGAGGGGGCCAGGCTGAAGCGTGTCCAGAGCCAGATGCTGAGCGGCATCAGGGCGAGAGCGCCGAGCAGGCCGACCGGGAAGAGCCACATCGGCCCGTGGAAGGGCCAGCCGTCGACGTGGTTCGGGAGAAACAGCAGACCGGTGAAGCCGAGCAGGAACAGGGCCATCGGCGGTACGGCGGTCAGGGCGGTCAGCAGGGCGGCGCCCAGAACCGAGGCGAGCCGCGAACCGGCCTTGCGGGCGGTCTCGCCGAACGTGATCGGACGGCCCAGGACCGCCTGTTGGACGATCGCCGGGCAGGCCGCCTGGATCACGGCGTTGGCGGTCATCACCAGGATCATCGCGAAGATCCAGAGGCAGACGAAGGCGATCACCAGGGGGCGGATCTCCGCCCACGGCGGTTCGGCGGCATCGCGCTCGTCGAAGATCGTGCGCACGTGGTCGCTGACGGACAGGTACGCGATCGCCACGGCCCCGGCCATCAGGAGCGCGGCCATGCCGTACGCCGCCAGCGCCGTGCCGAGCAGCTGTTTCCAGTAACGGCCGACGGTGGCGAACGCGCCGTTGAGTATCTCGCTGACGCGGAGCGGTCCCAGCGGGATCACGCCGGGCTTGGGGGGTCCGGGGGGTGGTGTCCAGCCGCTGCCCCAGCCGCCGTTCGCGCCGCCGGTGCCGTAACCGCCGTGGCCCATGTCGTATGTCACTTGCTGTGCCCCCGTGTGTGTCTGCTTATCAGAACAGCACACCGTATAGGGCGCTGTGTGGTGTCCATGCCGCACCCGGCTTGTGTACGGTCGTACATAACTATGTGTACAGTCGTACGCATGGGATATGGACTGCTGGCCGCGGCGATCGCGGCGGAGGTGGCCGGTACGACGGCCATGAAATACAGCGAGGGATTCACGCGCCTGTGGCCCTCGGTGCTGACCGTGGGCGGCTATCTGGTGGCGTTCGGTCTGCTGGCGCAGACTCTCAAGACGCTCTCCATCGGTTCCGCGTACGCGATCTGGTCCGGTGCCGGGACGGCGGCCATCGCCGTCATCGGGATGCTCTTCATGGGCGAGTCGGCGAGTCCGGCCAAACTGGCGGGCATCGCCCTGGTGATCGCGGGCGTCGCCGTCCTCAACCTCGGAGGAGCCCACTGATGGCACGGATGACAGGAGCCCGCTGATGACCCGTCGTTACGACCCCGAGCGACGCCAGCGCATCATCGACGCGGCGATCCGGGTGGTCGGGCGCGGTGGTATCGCCGGACTGAGCCATCGCACCGTCGCCGCCGAGGCCGATGTGCCGCTCGGTTCGACGACGTACCACTTCGGCTCGCTGGACGAACTGCTGATCGCCGCGCTGCGCCAGGCCAACGAGGGGTTCGCGGCGAAGTTCCTGGAGCACGGCTCGTTCGCCGGTCCCGGCCGCGACATCGCGGACGAGCTGGCCCGGGTCGCGGGCGAGTGGCTGGCCCGGGACCGTACCGGTGTGGAGCTGGAGTACGAGCTGTACCTCGCGGCCCTGCGCCGGCCGGGGCTGCGGCCCGTCGCGGCGGAGTGGGGCGCCGCGGTCGCCGAACTGCTCGCGCCGCACACCGATCCGGCCACCGCGCGGGCCCTGATCGCGCTGGTGGACGGGATCTGCCTGCAAGTGCTGCTGACGGACACGGAGTACGACGCCGCGTACGCCCGCGAGATGTTCGCCCGGCTGCTTCCGACGGTACGTTGACGGCATGAGCGTCCCCGGAACTCCGTCCGTCCCGCCCGCCGGCCCCGAGATCACCCACGGCGAGTGCCGGCAGTGCGGCACGCTCATCGCCGGGCTCGACGGCCGCTACAGCTGCGGGGTGTGCGGCTGGGTCAACCACCACTCGGAGGGGCACCGGCCGCTGCCCCGCGCCGAGGACGACATCGACCACGCGGCGGGTGGCTCCGAGGCGAACCGGCTGAGCTGACCGCGCTCCGGCGGCCTTGCCGCTGCGAGCCGCACGACGCACGCCGGACGACGGATGACGGATGACGGACGACGTGCGGTGGTAAGGGGCGGCGGCGGTTGGCGCCCGATACCTGAGACCGGTTGGCCCGGCGCCGCTCCGACCGTTAGGTTCTGCGGTATGACCGACTCGTCTTCCCCCAGTTCTGCCAGCTCCAGTACCCCCCGGGCCACCGGCGCCGTCGCCGCCGGTCTCGCCACCCTCACCGAGGACGGCACCGTCCTCGACACCTGGTTCCCGTCCCCGGCGCTCTCCGCCGAGCCCGGCCCGGCCGGCACGGAGCGGCTGAGCGCCGAGCGCGCCGCGGAGCTGCTGGGGGCGGGCGCGGCGAAAGCCGTCGGGCCCGACGCGCGGCGCGGGGTCGAGGTCGTCGCCGTCCGTACGGTCATCGCCTCGCTCGACGACAAGCCGCTGGACGCGCACGACGCCTACCTGCGGCTGCACCTGCTCAGCCACCGGCTGGTGAAGCCGCACGGCCAGAGCCTGGACGGGCTCTTCGGGCTGCTCGCCAATGTCGCCTGGACCTCGCTCGGTCCTGTCGCGGTGGACGCGCTGGAGACCGTACGGCTGAACGCGCGCGCCGAGGGGCTGCACCTCCAGGTGACCTCCGTCGACAAGTTCCCGCGCATGACGGACTACGTGGCGCCCAAGGGTGTCCGGATCGCCGACGCGGACCGGGTGCGGCTCGGCGCGCACCTCGCCGAGGGCACGACCGTGATGCACGAGGGGTTCGTCAACTTCAACGCGGGAACGCTCGGCACGTCCATGGTCGAGGGCCGGATCTCCGCGGGCGTCGTCGTCGGTGACGGCTCCGACATCGGCGGCGGCGCCTCCACCATGGGCACGCTCTCCGGCGGCGGTACGCAGCGCATCGTCATCGGTGAGCGCTGCCTCGTCGGCGCCGAGGCGGGCGTCGGGATCGCGCTGGGCGACGAGTGCGTGGTCGAGGCCGGGCTGTACGTCACGGCGGGCACCCGGGTCACGCTGCCCGACGGGCAGATCGTCAAGGCGCGCGAGCTGTCGGGCGCGAGCAACATCCTCTTCCGCCGCAACTCGGTGACGGGCACGGTCGAGGCCCGCCCGAACAACGCGGTCTGGGGCGGTCTGAACGACATGCTCCACAGCCACAACTGACCCCGCACGGCTGATTATTCGGCCGTCACCAGCTCCTCGTACGCCCTCAGCAGCCCGTCGGCCGTCTCCCGGCCGGCGGGCCGCAGTGGTTCGCGGACCGGGCCCGCGGGCAGACCGAGCCCGCCGAGCAGCGCCTTGGCGGTGACCGTGCCCGGCAGTCCGGACGCCATCATCAGCTCGACGAGCGGGAGCGTGCGCGCGTTGAGCCGGACGGACTCGGCGGTCGCGCCCGCGTCGTACGCGTCGAGCGGCGCCCGGACCGCGCGGGGCGCGGCGTTCGCGACCGTACTGACGAATCCGGCGCCGCCGACGGCGTACAGCGGGAGGTTCAGCTCCTCGCTGCCGGAGTAGTACGCGAGCGAGGTGCGGGCGATGACCCGGGCGCTGCCCAGCAGGTCGTACGCGCAGTCCTTCACGGCGACGACGCGCGGGTGCGCGGCGAGCCGCAGCATGGTCGCGGGCTCGATCCGGGTCCCGGCGCGGGCCGGAATATCGTACAGCATCAGCGGAATGCCGGACGCGTCGGCGACGCGCAGGAAGTGGGCTTCGATGTCACCCTGCGGAGGGCGGCTGTAGTAAGGCGTCACCACCAGCAGGCCGTGCGCGCCGGCGTGTTCGGCCTCTCGCGCCAGCGCGAGAGTGTGCCGGGTGTCCGCGCTGCCGACGCCCGCGACCACGGACGCCCGGTCGCCGACCTCCGCGCACACGGCCCGGACGAGCGCGGTCTTCTCGGCGTCGGTGGTGGTCGGTGACTCGCCGGTGGTGCCGTTGAGGACGAGGCCGTCGCAGCCCTCGTCGACGAGCCGGGCGGCGAGCTCGCGCGCGCCCGCCAGGTCGAGTGCGCCGGTGGTGGTGAAGGGGGTGACCATCGCGCAGAGGGCGCGGCCGAAGGGGCGCGGGGGGACGCTCGTAGCGCTGGGCGTAGTGCTCATGGCGCCAGTGTCGGGCGCTCCCGCTGTGAAGGTCTACTTAGTTCTGCTTCAAGTGAGTGTGTAGCGATGCTGAATTGTGAGGGCCGCCGGGCGCCGTCGCTTTCCGGACAGGTTTCCGTGTCGGCTTCGGGTGGTTCGACCCGGTCCGGCGGCGCGTTGCGCGAGGTTGGCGGGCGCACGAGTACGCGGGTGACGGGGGCGCGGTCGTATCGTACGGCTCAGCGCTGACCGCGACGCCCGGGTGCGGACGGACTGTCAGCGGGTGCTGGTCCAATAGAGGACATGGGGGCATGAAGAAGCATGAACAGCGAAAGCCGATTCGCCGGCCGCGGCGGAGCATTCGACCGCGGCGAAGCATTCAGAAGTGAACTCGACGCGTTGCGCGCGGCCTTCCCGCCCGAGCACTGTCTGCCACCGCTGGGCTGGAACGCCGTACGCGAATTCGAGCGCGAGCACGGGATCGTCCTGCCGGAGCCGTATCGCACGCTGGTCGCGGAGATCTGCGACGGCTGCCCGGAGGGGCCTGCCGATGTCGACGGGCTGATACCCCTGGCGGCGCTGCCCGCCGACTGGGGATGCGCCCAGACGCAGCGCGTGCTCGCGGAGCCCTTCCCGCTCACCGAGGCCTGGGTGTGGGAGGACGATCTCCGGCCGTACGAGGAGATAGAGCCGCTCATCGACGAGGTCTCCAACCACGGGAGTGTGGTGCTGGGCACGGACGGCTGCGGGATGTACTGGCATCTGGTCGTCACCGGCGCCGACCGGGGCCGGATCTGGAACATCAGCGATGTGGGCGCGGCGCCGTTCGGGGCGGCCTTCGGGCACCGCGCCGAGGGCGAGGGCTTCGCCGGCTGGGTGGCGCACTGGGCCGCCGCGCGCCGGTCGTGGTTCGACGTGGTGGTCTGAGTCTGAGGCGCGACGCGGTGGTGTGAGGCGCGCCGCGGTGGTTCGAGGCGCGAAGGACGGGGGCGGCGCGGGGTGACGCGCCGCGGTTGACCTCAACCGCGCTTCATCTCTGAGCATGGTGAGTGCCGGCGCACCACGGGGGTGCGCTCTTCAGGAGGTACACCACCATGTCCGTCCAGCTCACCACGGATCCCGATCCCGCCAGGTCCGGCGTCGGGGCCGTCACGGTCAGTACCTGGCGCGTGGGTACGCCCGCGCGCCAGCGGGCCACCGTCGAGGCCATCTCCCGGGCGTGGCGCGCCCGCGCGTGGCCGGACGCCGGGCTGCTCTCGTACAGCGTGGCCGTCGGGGAGGACGGGGACACCCTGCTCCACTACGCGCAGTGGAGCGGCGAGGCGGCGTACGAGCGGTTCGCCGCCGCCTCGCGGGACGAGCGCGTCGCGGAGATCGACGCGGCGGTGCCGGGCATCGAACGCGTGGACGGGACGCGCGTCCTCAACTACGCCGAGTGGGAGAGCGCGCGGGCGCATATCGACGCGCTCGCGGCGCCCGGGGAGGGCGTCGGCTTCGCGACCGCGGAGTGGGCGCGGGTGCGCGCGTACACCGGCGTGCGGGGCAGCACGGTGACGCGGTACACGCCCGCCATCAGTCTGAGCGCCGGGTAGCGTGCGCGGGCGGTTGTTCCGGCAGGTTGCCCGAATCGATGCGCCGGCGCTCTTGTCAAGTGCATGAACCGGATGGCCCGGGGCCGGAACGTCTACGCTGGGGCCTGCCCCGGCCTCGTCCGCGTACGCCACAAGGAGACCCACCAGATGTCCGGAGACCACCCCACCCTGCCGCCGGTGCGACTGCCCTCGGACGCCGAACTGGCGCGGGACGCACTGGCCGCGCCGCTGCTCGCCCGGGCGGTGCGCCTCGCCCGCTGGGCCGGGCCGCAGACCCGGGTCGGCGCCGGCGGTGAGCTGGTCGACGAACAGCTGCCCGCGGCGGCCGAAGTCCTCGGTCTCGGCGGGGAGTCGGACGAACTCTCGGAGGGCGACGGCGAGGCCTACGCCAGTGAGGCGTGGCGGGTCGCCGTCGACACCGGCCTGGTGGCAGTCGAGGACCCGGACGAGGAGGCCCACGGCCGGTCCGACGAGGACGCGACCGGCGGTGTCACGCCCGGCGAGCAGCTCGCGCTGGTCACCTCCGGCGGCCCGCAGGACATCCTCACGCTCTGGCTGGACGCCCTCGACGTCGTGTTCGCCGACGCCACCGCGCCGGTGCTGGACGATCTGGCCGGTGTCATCGGAGAAGACGGCGAGATCGACTTCGAGGCGCTCGACTGGGACCCGGAGGAGGAGGCGGAGTTCCTCGAAGGCGTCCTCGGCAACCTCTATCTGCTGACCGTCACCGACGGCGGCGGCGCCGACGGGCCCGTCCCGCTGCCCGTGCTCGCCGCGTCGATGATCGTCCCCGACGACATGGGCGAGCCCACCGACGACGTCCTGGAGCAGGTGTCGGAGGCCATGATGCGGCTGGACGACCAGTTCAGGCTGCTGGAGCCGATCGGGCTCGTCTCGTACCTGCCCGTCGACGAGGCCCTGATGGTCGAGGACGGCGAGGAGCCCGACGGGATCGGCGCCGGGGGCGGCGACGGCTCGTCGCCCGTCGACGAGGAGGACGTCACCCGGTACGGGATGGTCCGGCTGACGCCCCTCGGGCTCTACGGGATCAGGGCGCGGATGCTGGAGGCCGGTGTGGACGCGCCCCTGGTCGGCGCCCTCGCGGACAAGGACGCGCACGCGCTGCTGGACGGCGTCGCGCGCTTCCCCGAGCTGTCGGCCCGCGCCGAGACCGAGCAGTGGCTGGCCCGCCGCGCGCCCGCCGACGCGGCGCGTGACCTGCTGGCCGCCGCCCGCGGTACGGACCAGGACGCGCCGCTGCGCCGGCTCCACTGCCAGCAGGCGCTGTCGCTGGTCGGCGCCGAGGCGGAGGCGGCCGTACGGGAGGTACTGGACGACGCGGAGCTGGGCGGCCTGGCCCGGGTCTGGCTCGCCGAGCTGGGCCGGGGGGACGTGCCGCCGCCGCCCGAGTCGATGATCTTCTGGCTGGCGATCGACACCATCGCCGCGCAGCTGGACGCGGAGGGCGAGCCGGAGGAGCTCCAGGAGCTGGTGGAGGGGCTGGTCGGGCAGCACAGCGGCTTCTTCGACGCGGCCTGGCGGGTGGACCACCCGGCCACGGGCGATGTCCTGGAGGCCATGGGGCGGCTGCACCGGGACCGTACGGTCTCCAAGGACGCGCGGAAGGCGGCGTTCAAGGCGAGGTCCCGCGCGGGACGCTGAGTCGCGCGCGGGTGGCGCGCGGGAAGCGCCGGGGGCGCGTGCGGGGTGGGGCGCGGGAGGCCGCGGGGGGCGTGTCTCCGGGGTCTCCGGGGCCGTTGGGACAGGCGTGAAAACCGCTTGTGCGCCCCTCCGGGAGGGGGGATCCGGGGTCCGGTCGGTTGTCGGGCATGGCGCGGTGGCCCACATTGGGCGCATACTCAAAGTAATGACAAAGTCAGCCGGATCCCGGCGCCACCTGCCGTCCAGTCCCTTCAACCGCCAGGCCCCGGCCTCACCCCCGCCCGAGCAGTTCGCCGTGGGGGACCGGGTCTCCCACGACCAGTTCGGGTTGGGAAGAGTCATCGGAGTCGAGGGCGAACAAGCTGTTCTCATCGATTTCTCGGGGCGTCAGGGGAGGATCCTGAGCCCCTTCTCCAAACTGACCAAGCTCTGAGGCCACCCACCCCGGAGCCGGGTACGGACCCAAGCCTGGCCCCTGGGCTCCACCGCTGACCTTCAGGATCCGCGGTGGCCCAGGGGCTTCGCCGTGTCCGGGAGCTGTCGGCTGCCGGGAGCTGTCAGAGGCTCTTCGCCGCCGGCTTCACCATCCCGCGTACCGTGCGGGACTTCACGAACTCGCCCAGGGCGGTCATCTCCCACTCCCCGGTGAACTGGCGGATGAGCTTCGCCATCATCACCCCGGTCTGCGGCTCGGCGCCGGTGAGGTCGAAGCGCACCAGCTCCTCGTCGGTGGTCGCGTCGATCAGCCGGCAGTACGCCTTGGCGACCTCGCTGAACTTCTGGCCGGAGAAGGAGTTGACCGTGAAGACCAGCCCGGACGCCTCGGCGGGGATCCGGCCGAGATCGACCACGATCACCTCGTCGTCGCCCGCGCCGTCGCCGGTGAGATTGTCACCGGAGTGCTTGATCGCGCCGTTGAGGATGGAGAGTTTGCCGAAGTAGCAGCTGTCCAGATGGTTACGGTTCGGCCCGTAGGCGATCACCGAGGCGTCGAGGTCGATATCGGCGCCGCCGTACGCCGGCTCCCAGCCGAGGCCCATCTTGACCTGGGTGAGCAGTGGGCGGCCCGCCTTGACCAGGGACACCGTCTGGTTCTTCTGGAGGCTGACCCGGCCCTTGTCCAGGTTGATCTTCCCGGACCCGGGAGCGGGCGCGGCGGCGGGCGCGGCGGCGGGCGCGGGAGGCGCCATCGACGGGGCGGCGGGCACCGGGGGAGCGGTCACGGGCATCGGCGGGGCCACGGGGGCGGCCGGCTCCTCGACCGAGACGCCGAAGTCGGTGGCGATGCCCGCCAGTCCGTTCGCGTAGCCCTGGCCGACCGCGCGGGCCTTCCACGCGCCGTTGCGGAGGTAGACCTCCACGATCACCAGCGCCGTCTCCGCGCCCAGCCGCGGCGGTGTGAACGTCGCCAGGACGGAGCCGGTGGCCGCGTCCCGGACGGTGGCGGTGGGCTCGATGCCCTGGAAGCTCTGGCCGGCTGCGTCCGGGCTCGCGGTGACGACGATCTTCTCGATACCGGCGGGCACGGCGCTGGTGTCGATGACGATCGCGTCGGGCGCCGTGCCGCCTCCCGAGCGGTAGCTCACGCCGGGGCCGGCCGGCTGGTTGTAGAAGATGAAGTCGTCGTCCGAGCGCACCTTGCCGTCACCGGTGAGCAGCAGGCCCGATACGTCGAGCCGTACGGGGGCGGCGACGTCCACCGCCACATGGGCGGTGGCGAGGGGGATGTTCGAGCCTGGGGTCATTGCTGTCATGCCGCCTGTAACGAACGACCCCGCTTTGCCGTTCCCTTACCCGGCACCCGGCACCCGGCACCCGGGCAGGCCGGGTCAGTGCGGCCACCTCGGCGGGTCGGTGACGAAGGCGCCGCCCAGGTGCGCGTGGTCCGGGTTGGCCGGATCCAGCTCGCCCTGCTCGGCGATGAGCTTCTCCGCGTACTGCTCCGAGTCGTCCCTCGGCTCGTACCCCAGCGCCCGCGCGCTCGTCAGGTCCCACCACAGCCGGGTGTTGGCGGAGGAGCCGTACACGATGCTGTGGCCGACGCCGTCCGCGGTGAGCGCGGCGTGGAAGAGGCGAGCGCAGTCCGCGGGGCTCATCCAGAGGGAGAGCATGCGGACCGAGGTGGGTTCGGGGAAGCAGGAGCCGATCCTTACGGAGACGGTCTCCAGGCCGAACTTGTCCCAGTAGAACTGGGACAGGTCTTCGCCGAAACACTTGGAGAGCCCGTAGAACGTGTCGGGCCGGTGCGGCGCCTCGACCGGGATCAGCGGGTCGTCGCCCCGGGGGCGCGGGGTGAAGCCGACGGCGTGGTTGCTGGAGGCGAAGACCACGCGCCGTACGCCCTCCGCGCGCGCGGCCTCGTAGAGGTTGTACGTGCCCTCGATGTTGGCGCGCAGGATCTTGTCGAACGACGCCTCCAGGGAGATGCCGGCGAGGTGGATGACCGCGTCGACCCCGCGCACGGCCTCGCGCAGCGCGTCCCGGTCCGACAGATCGGCGGTGAGGGCGCCGGGCTCGTCCTCGACGGGGACCATGTCGAGGAGCCGCAGCTCGTAGCCGTACGCGGGCAGCAGCCCCCGCATCAGGGTGCCGAGGCCGCCGGCGGCGCCGGTGAGCAGGACGGTACGGGGTGCGGGAGCGGGAGTGGGAGTGGGTACGGGAGTGGGTGCGGACATGGCGAATCTCCTCGACGGCGCGGCTCATGTGCGCAGCTGACATTCACATGCGTGGACAAGGTAAGGAGCGTGGTGCAGTACCGTCAAGGTGTTGGCCTTTGACCGGCTATTGACCGACCCGGAGACGCTGCCCTAGCGTGGCGACGTTCATGAACATGGACGTCAAACATAAATATGCACAAGTGTCGTACGTGCACACAGCCAGGGAGCGCCCGTGAAGACCTCCACGTTCGTCTACCCCTGGGACGTCATCGGCGACCCGGACGCCGCCGCCAGGATCGCGGATCTCGGCGTCCAGCAGGTCACCCTCGCCGCCGCCTACCACTCCACGCGCGCGCTGACGCCGCGTCATCCGCGCCACCGCGTCGTCACCGCGGAGCACGCCGCCGTCCTCTACCCGCCGGACCCGGCGCGCTGGGCGGACCACGACGTCCGGCCGTACGCGGCCGGGGACTGGGCGTCCGGCGACGCCTACGGCGAGGCTGCCGAGGCGCTGACCGCCGCCGGACTCGACGTGCACAGCTGGGTCGTCCTCGCGCACAGCTCCCGCCTCGGCGCCGAGCGCCCCGACACCTCCGTGGTCAACGCCTACGGCGACCGCTACCCCTGGGCGCCCTGTATCGCCCGGCCCGCCGTCGCCGCGTATCTGACCGAACTCGCCGCCGAGGCCGCCGTACGCCCCGGAACGGGGACGCGCGGCGTCGAGCTGGAGTCCTGCGGCTGGTACGGCTTCGATCATCTGCACGCCCACGACAAGACCGCGGGCGTCGCGCTCGGGGACGCGGCGCGGTATCTGCTCGCGCTCTGCTTCTGCGCCGACTGCCGGGCGGGCTACGCGGGCCTGGGCGCCGACCCGGACGAGCTGGCCGCAGCCGTACGCCGCGCGCTGGCGCCCGGCTGGGCCGCCGGCTCCACCGCGTCGGGCCGCGAGGGCATCGAGCGGCTCCTCGGCGCGGAGCTGACGGCCGTCACCCTCGACTGGCGCGGCGGGGTCGCCCGTACGCTCCAGGAGGCGGCGGTCGCGGCGGTACGGGCCGAGGCGGCCACCACGGAAGCCGGGCCGGGCTTCCAGGTGCTGCTGCACGCCGACCCCGCGCCGTACCGCGTCGGAGCCAACACCGGCGTGGACCCCGCGCACATCCTGGGCGTCGCCGACGGGGTCGTGCTGCCCTGCACGGGAGGCGCGGCCGGGGCGATGCTCGGCCCCTTCGCGGACCACAGGACCGGATCGACCGTCCTGGCCGCCAACTTCAACATCGTCAGAGGCATGGGCGGCGACCCGGCCGGACTCGCGGAGGACGCCGCACGCGCGGAGGCGCTCGGCGCGACCGAACTGCGGCTGTACCACGCGGGACTCGCCTCGGACGCGGACCTGGCCGACGTCAGGGCCGCGCTGGCGAAACAGGCCGATTAGACGGCCCCTCCGGCGCCGTCAGCCGTCGAGTTCCTCCCGGGCGCGGCGGGACGGGCGGAAGGCGTACAGGTCGAGGACGCCGGGCGGCTCGGCGAGGCCGGGGCCGCCCGCCCGGATCCACTCCGTGATGTCGGCGGTGGCGTCGGGATCGTTGACCAGACCCAGCCACACGGGCCGGCCACCGGCCGCGCGGCCGGCGGCGGACGGCTGGACGACGATGACATTGGCGTGTTCACAGGCGTCCAGGCAGGGCACGGGGCGGACCCGGGCGTCCTCGGCGAGCGACCGGCGCAACTCGGCGAGCTGGGCGGCGTGATCGACGCCGGGGACCTTCGCGGTGCCGCAGCAGCAGCCCCGGCAGACCGTGACGGTGGGCCGGGGCGCTCCCGGTGAGCGGTGAGGTAGGGAGCGTCGGCTCATCAGAGCAGATTACGCGGTGCCGCCCGCCCTCCGCTCAGCCGGCTGCCGCCCGCTCGTACCGTCGGACCAGGGCATACGCCGTCAGCAGACCGGCCGCGCCCGTGGCCGGCAGCAGTACGGCCGGGTCCACGGCCGCGATGAGTGCCGCGCCGAGGGCGAGGGCGATCGCGTTGGGGGCGTAGACCAGGGTGTTGGCGGTGGCGGACGCGCGGCCGAGAAACGCGTCCGGGATCTCGCGCTGCACCGCCGTCAGCGCGGCGATCAGCACACACGGCAGTCCGAGCCCCACCCCGGCCGCGCTCGCGAGCACCATCGCGTCGTACGGCAGTCCCCGCGCGCCGACGGACAGGGCGAACACGGCGATCCCGCCGGCGGCGAACACCCGCTCGGGCAGCCGGCGCAGCAGCGGCCCGGCCGCCAGGCCCGACAGGACGGAACCGGCGCCCTGGACCGCGTACAACACTCCCACGTACGTGGGAGAACGGCCGAGCCCCCGGTCCACGACCGCGTAGATCGCGGCGCCGTTGAGCCCGGCGAACAGCATGGTGGCGGACGCGGCGAGGAGCAGCGGACGTACCGCGCGCGTCCGCCACAGGAGGCGGACGGATGTGACGAGGCCGGAATCGGGGTGTCCTGGTGCGCGTCTCTGAGCCGGCCGCTCCTCCCGTACCCGCATCAGCGCGAAGAGCCCGGCCGCCAGGACGAAGGTCAGCGCGTCGAGCAGGGCGACCGTGGGGCCGCCGAAGCGGGCGTAGAGACCGGCGCCCGCCAGTGGGGCGAGCAGTTTCATGCCCTCGTTGGCGGTGAGCCGCAGCCCGTTGAAGCCGCCCAGCCGTCGCCGGTCGATCACGGTGGCGACGAGCGCGGTCTCCGCCGCGTCGTGGACGACCCCGCTCACCCCGTACAGGAACAGCACACAGAACAGGATCCAGACACGGTCGGCCGCGTCGACGGCGAGCAGCGCGCAGAGCGGTACGGCCATCACCAGGTTGCAGCCGATCAGCAGCGGCCGGCGGCGCACCCGGTCGGCGACCGCCCCCAGAACGGGCCCCACCAGCACCGGCGCCCACATCGCGAAGACGGTGAGCGCGGCCAGACTGTCCGAGCCGGTCAGCGACTTGACCCAGACTCCGGCAGCCAGCCACATCGCGGACGTACCGAATCCGGACACGACGACGCCGGACAGATACAGCGCCGCGTTCCGGTCCCGCAGGACTCCGTCATCGCTTGTCATCGGGGCAGCGTGGCGCCTGAGGTCCCGGGGCCGGCATCGGGCGATCGCCCTATTTCGGTGCCCTGTTGCCGCGTCCGTTCCCGCGTCCCGCTCCCGGGGCTCTGTTACGTATGGGAAGCATGTGCTCAATGAGACGGTCATCGACGGCTGATGAAGTCACCTGGCACCCCCCGCACGTGCACGGCCCTTCCCGGAGGTTTCCTTGAGCCAGCCTCAGCCGCCCACCCAGGAGCAGTTGGACGCCTACATAAGGACCAGACTCGCGCTCGCGGGCGTCGACCTCGCGATGCTGCCCGAGCAGCCGGACCCCGCGACCGGGGTCCCGACGCGTGATCAGGCGCTGCGCTCGCTGCGGTCGTTCGTCACCGCCGGGCCCGCCGCCATCGCCGGGTGGACGCCGCCGGTGAGCGGTGCGCCCGCCGCCGTATACGCGCAGCAGGCGGCGCCGCCGCTGCTCTATCCGTCGATCACCGAGGCATGGACCGGAAAGGCGGACGGCAAGTGAGCGACTCCGGCAGCAGCAGTAGCAGCAACAACGGGGACAGCCGCAGGGCTCTCAACCGGCGTGTCTTTCTGGCCGGTTCGGCCGCCGCGTCGGCCGCCGCCGTGAGCGGGATCGGGCTGGCGCCGTCCGCCGCCGCCGCGTCGCCGGTCGCGTCCCGTACGCCTCCGGCCACCCCGCCGCACCTCCCCGACATCGACGTACGGGAGGCGGCCCGCCGCGATCCGACCGAGGCGACGCTCGCCGAGGCCGCCGTCCTGATCGCGCGGCGCAAGCTGAAGGCGACCACGCTCGTCGAGGCGTACCTCGACCGGATCGCGACGTACGACTCCACCTATCAGGCGTACTCCGAGGTGACCGGCGCGACGGCGCTCGCCGCCGCGCGCGTCGCCGACCGGATCGGCGGCCCGCGCGGTGTCCTGCGCGGCATTCCGCTCTGTATCAAGGACAACTACTTCACGC
Organism: Streptomyces sp. NPDC093109; assembly: GCF_040701725.1. Lineage (NCBI taxonomy): Bacteria > Bacillati > Actinomycetota > Actinomycetes > Kitasatosporales > Streptomycetaceae > Streptomyces > Streptomyces sp. NPDC093109. Next base: position 22,286 of record NZ_JBFBEZ010000049.1, on the reverse strand, counting down.
GCGGGGTGCCGACGCGCTGCAACTCGTACATCTTCGAGGACTTCGTCCCGGCCTACGACGCCACCGCCGTCGCCCGGCTGACCGCCGCCGGCGGGATCGTGCTCGGCAAGGGTCAGATGGGGCCGCTGGCCACCACGCGTGCGACGACCCCGAACGGTACGGTCACCACCGTCAACGCCTGGACCCCGGACAACCCGGCCACCGATCCCGGCGGTTCGTCCACCGGGCCCGCCACGGCCGTCGCCGGGCGGATGGCCGCGTCGTCGATCGGCACCCAGACGGGCGGCTCGATCGTCCTGCCGGCCAACCGGCAGAACCTGACCGGGCTGAAGCCCACCATGGGCCGGGTCTCCGCGTACGGCGTCATCCCGCTCTCGTACACCCGCGACCACCCGGGACCGCTGGCGCGCGACGCGATGGACGCGGCGCTGATGCTCGCCGTACTCGCCGGGTCCGACCCGCACGACCCGCGTACGCAGGGGCTGCCGAAGCTGCCCGATCTCGTACGGGCGGCCACCCCGGTGATCGCGAAGGGCGGCAAGGTAAAGCTGCGGCGGGCCACCCGGATCGGCGTGCCCGCGGACTTCCTCAACACCGCGACGGACGTACGCAAGGCGTTCCTCGACAAGCTGAGTTCCATTTCCGGCGTCACGCTGGTCAATGTCACCTATCCGGATGACTGGTCGCTGCTGACCGGCTCGTTCAACGACGCCCGGCTGGCCGAGCGGACCGAGCCGTTCCGGCACTGGCTGCGGGAGGACCCGGCCAAGTTCGGTGTCTCGCTGCTCAGCTGGCTCCAGGGGCTGATGCTCTCCGGCGACGAGTGGATCACCGCGCAGCGCGCCAAGAACCACCTGCTGCGGGAGGTGCTCGACGGGGTCATGGCGCGCTGTGACGTCCTGCTCCAGACCGGGCCCGTGCCGTTCGACATCCTGGGCCTGCCCGAGATCGCGTTCCCGGTCGGCTTCACGGCGGGCATCCCGGCCGGCGTCATCCTCGGCGGCCAGCCGTACGAGGAGGACCGGCTGCTGGAGGTCGCGGCGGCGTACCAGGCGGTGACCGACTGGCACACCCGCCGCCCGGCCAACCCGGCCAGGACGGCGGCGGCGAGCGGCCGGAGCGCGGCGGCGGCAGCGGGCCGCCCCAGGATCACGGCGGAGGAGGCGGCGGCGAGCAGCGCGTAAGGCGCGCGGAGCCGCGCGGGGGCGTGGAGCGCGGAGGGGCGTGGAGCATGGAGCGTCCACGGACCGCCTCGGGGTAACGGTCCCGGGGCGGTCGCGCGGCCCGCAGTGCTCGGGGTCGCCCGGCGCGCACGCGCCCCCGGCGAGCACCACCACGCGCCCCCGCCCGCCGCGCTCAGGCCGCCGTTTCCGTCTCCAGCTCCTCCGTCAGCTTCTTCAGCACCGCGCGGGCAGCGGTCACCTGGGCGTCAGAGCCGGCCACCATCGGGAAGCCCGCCGGGAGTTCCGCCAGGACCGCCGTATGGACCGCCGCCCGGCGCGCGTACCGCACCGAGGGCGTCAGCCCGAAGAGCGCCGCGATCAGGCGGTCCGCCGCCTCCGTCGAGTGGACCGCGTCCCAGGCCGCGCGCTCGGGGCCCGCTCCGTGCGGCGGTTCGGCCGGGGGCGTCAGACGGAGGGCGGCGGTGGCCGGGGCGTCCAGTGCCACCCGGCCGTCGGCGCCCGCGGCGATGACGACGCCGTAGTCGCGGGCGGCGGCCGGTACGGTGACCAGGCCGCGCCGGACATCGCCGAGTACCGCCTCCGCGTCCCGGGTCCACGGGTCGCCGTAGCCGCCCGCGCCCGAGGTACGCAGGGTGACCGTGTCGCCCTTGCGCAGCGCCACCATGTCGATCTTCCCGTAGCGGCGCTCGTCGTCCCGGCCCTCGTTGACGACGAGTTCGGCCGGTACGCCGGGGCCGCCGCCCGCCGAACCCCACGGGCGGAACCGCATCCGCTCCAGACCGCGCGCGAGCAGCCGGCAGTCGTCGCCGAGGATCCGGAAGACCAGCTCCAGACCGCTGCCGCCGCGCCAGCGGCCGGGACCGCCCGAGTCGGGGCGCAGCGCGTAGCGGACGATCTCGGCGCCGATCTCCGTCTCGACGGTCTCCACCGGGTTGTTCGCCAGGTTCGAGATCCCGCTGTCGCGCCCGTCCACCCCGTCCGCGCCCTCGCGTGCGCCCGTACCGCCCACCATGGGCTCCAGCACCTGGACGTTCTGGCCGCCGCCCGGCGCGTTCTCCGCGACCACGACCGGCACCACGAGACCGCTGCTCGCCGCCGGCATCACCTCGGGCGCGGCCAGACCCAGCGCGCCGCCCAGAGCGTCGTTGACGCGGGAGGCGGTGGCGTGCCGGATGCCGACGGCGGCCGGCGGCCTGGCGTTGACGACCGAGCCCTCGGGCGCGGTGACCGTCACCGGCCTGATCAGCCCGCCGTTCAGCGGGATCGCCGGGTCGAGCGTGCAGATCAGCGCGAGCACCCGGGTGGTGATCCAGGCATGCGCCCGGCCGTGGCTGGCGATGTTGAACGCCGCGTCCACCTGCGGATCCGTCCCCGTGAAGTCCAGATGCAGCGCGCCCCGGTCCAGCGTGACGGAGACGGAGATCCGGACCGGTACGGGCGAGACCGCGTCGTCGTCCAGATAGTCCGTGAAGCGGTACGTGCCGTCCCGCAGCCCGGCGAGCGCCGCCCGCGCCTTGTCCGCCGTGTAGTCCACGAGGTCGGTGTGGGCGGCGGCGACATCGGCCGCTCCGTGCTGCGCGATCACCCGCGCCAGCCGCTCCCTGCCGGTGCGCAGCGCGGCGAGCATGGCGCGCAGATCGCCGTCGTTGGCCTCCGGGGTACGGCTGTTGGCGGCGAGCAGCGCGGCGATGTCACGGCTGGGCTCACCGGCCCGTACCAGCTTGACCGGCGGGATGCGCAGGCCCTCCTGGTAGATCTCGTGGTTCGTCGGCGCGAGGCTGCTGGGCACCCGCCCGCCGATGTCCGAGCAGTGGATGAACGCCCAGCCGTAGCCGGCGATCTCGCCCTCGTGGAAGTACGGCTCGATCAGCTGGATGTCCGGCAGATGGGTCGCGAGCCCGCCCGAGGTGTACGGATCGTTGGTGATGATCACGTCCCCGGGCTCCAGCGGCCCCGCCTGCTCGACGGCCGTGCGCACATCGAGCCCGACGAACCCGGAGACCCCGATCCCGCGCGGGTACGCGGTGAAGCGGCCGTCGGGCCCGGCGAGCGCGCAGCAGAAGTCGGCGGTCTCCTTGACGTACAGGGAGCGGCTGGTGCGCTGGAGGGTGAGGCACATCTCCTCGGTCAGGGCGCCGAGTTTGTTGCCGATGATCTCCAGGGTGACCGGGTCGAGCTTCATGGGCGGGTGTGTCCTTGCCGTTGTCAGAAGGCGGTTGAGAGGGCGGGGCCGGGGGGATGGGCCGTCAGGCGTATGTGAGCCGCAGGTTGCCCAGCGGGTCCACGCCCGCCGTCCAGCCGGCCGGCACCAGCACCGTCGTGTCGTCCTGCTCGACGACGGCCGGTCCCGTCAGCGTCTGCCCGGGGGACAGCGCCTCCCGCCGGTGCACCTCGGCGCTGACCCGGCGCCCGGCCAGCAGTACGTCGCGCCGGCCGGAAGGTACGGGCGGCGCCGGGTTCCCGGTGACCGGCACGGCCGCCGGTACGATCTCAGGCCCCGCCGAGCTGATGGCGAGCCGGGCGGTGCCGAGGCGGACGGCGGCGCCGGCGTCGCGGAAGCCGTACAGCCGCTCGTGCTCCTGGTGGAACGCCTCGCGCAGCGCGGTGAGTTCGAGGGTTTCGGCGGGCGATGACGGAAGTGGTACGCGCAGCTCGTACGCCTGCCCCGCGTAGCTCATGTCGGCGGCGAGCGTGAGCACGGGCGTGCCGCTCGCGGGCCCCTGCCCGGCGAGCCAGGCGCGCGCCCGCGCCTCCAGACCGGCGAGGATGTCCCGCAGCGCGCCGACCGTCGTCGCGTCCAGTTCACGGCGCAGGCTCCGCGCGAAGTCCCGGCGCAGATCGGCGCCGACCGCGCCGAGCGCGCAGAACGTCGCGGCGGTCGGCGGGACGACGATCTCGCGGATGCCGACCTCCTCGGCGAGCACGGCCGCGTGGGTGGGGCCCGCGCCGCCGAACGGTACGAGGGTGAACTCGGCCGGGTCCAGGCCCCGTCCGGCCAGCGTCTTCTGGAGTTCGACGGCCATCCCGGCGGTGGCGACGCGCAGCGCGCCGTCGGCCGCGCCGTCCGCGCCCGTACCCGTACCGCCGCTCCCGAAACCGAGTCCCTCGGCCACCTCGCCCAGCGCGCGTGCGGCGGCGGGCGCGTCGAGCGTCATCCGGCCGCCGAGGAAGGTCGCCGGGTCGATGACGCCGGTGTGCAGATAGCAGTCGGTGACGGTCGGGCGGGTGCCGCCCCTGCCGTACGCGACGGGGCCCGGCGCGGCGCCCGCGCTCTCCGGGCCGACCTTCAGCACACCGTGCTCGTCCGCCCGTACGACCGAGCCGCCGCCCGCGCCGATGGCGCTGACCGCGACCACGGGCAGGATCAGCGGCAGCCCGCCGATCGTGGTGTGCGTGGCGAACTCCGGCTCGCCGTCGACGGCCACCGCGATATCGCTGCTCGTACCGCCCATGTCGAAGGTGACGAGCCGGGAGATCCCGGCGGCCCGGCCCAGCCGGGTCGCGGCCGTGACACCCGCCGCCGGGCCGGACAGTACGGTCTCGATGGGCCGGTCGGCGGCCGAACGCAGGCTCAGCGAGCCTCCGTTGGAGGCGGCGATATAGACGGGCGCGGTCACCCCGAGCCCGTCGAGCAGCGCTTCGAGCCGGTCGAAGTACTGCCGCATCAGCGGCTGGATGTACACGTTGAGACAGGTGACGAGGGCGCGCTCGAACTCCCGTACCTCCGGCCAGATCGCCGCCGACGAGGTCAGCGGCAGCTCCGGCAGCAGCGCCCCGAGCCGCCGGGTCACCTCCGCCTCGAACTCCGGGTCGGTGTGCCCGTGCAGTACGAGTACGGCGGCGGCCTCGGCGCCCGTCGCCGCCAGCTCCTCGGCCACCCGCGCCAGTTCGGCGTCCGTGGGGGTACGGACCGGACGCCCGTCGGGGCCGAGCCGCGCGGGGATCTCGACGATCCGGTCGCGCGGGACCAGCGGCTCCTCCTTCGCGGCGTGCAGATCGAAGGAGGACGGCATCCGGCTGCGGCCGATCTCCAGGATGTCCCGGTACCCCTCGGTGACGACGAGCGCGATCCGGGCGCCCCGGCGCTGGATGATCGCGTTCAGCCCGATCGTGGTGCCGTGCGTGATCGAGGCGAGGTCCCCGGCGCGCAGCCCCGCGCGGCCGAGCACGGCGGCGATGCCGTCGGCGACCGCGCGCGCCGGATCGCCCGGCGTGCTGGGCTCCTTGTGGTGCAGCAGCCCGCGCGGATCGCCGGGCAGCGCCAGGACGAAGTCCGTGAACGTACCGCCCACGTCGATCCCGATCCGGGCACCGGTGCCTGCGGGGGACGCGGTGGGGGCAGCGGGCATGTCAGAGCACCTCGGAGAAGTTGGTGAACCGGTCGACGGCCACCAGCACGACCACACTGGCCAGCATCAGCAGCGTGGAGACGGCGGCCACGGACGGATCGAGCTGGAACTGCACGGCGGAGAAGATCCGTACCGGCACGGTGGTGGTGTTGGACCCCGACACCAGCGCGGACACCGCGACCTCGCCGAGCGAGGTGACGGCCGCGAAGACCGCGCCCGCGAGAATGCCGGGCCGCAGCAGCGGCAGGGTGACGGTCAGGAACGTACGCGCCCGTCCGGCGCCGAGGGAGGCCGCCGCCCGCTCCAGGGTCGGATCGAGCGCCTGCGCGCTGACCATCACCGTACGGATGACGAAGGGCAGCGCCACCAGCGAGTGCGCCAGCCAGAGCCCGGACAGGGTGTTGACCAGGCCGAGGCCCTGGAAGTAGTAGAGCAGCCCCAGCGCGATGATGATCTCGGGCACCATCAGCGGCGCCAGCGCCAGCCCGGAGAGCACCCCGCGCCCCGGGAAGTCGCCCCTGACCAGCCCGTACGCGGCGAGCGTGCCGATCGTCACGGTGGTCAGCACGACCAGCAGCACCAGCACCCCGCTGAGCCGGAACGACGCCTGCCAGTCGGGGGAGGACAGCACCTCGCCGTACCAGCGCAGGGAGAGGCCCTTCGGCGGGAAGCTCAGCGAACTGGTCGCGTTGAACGAGCTGAGCGCCAGCACCGCGAGCGGTGCCAGCAGGAAGACGAAGACGGCGGCGGCGGGCAGAGCGGCGGCGAACCGCCCGGCGCGCCGCAGGACACGGGCCGAAGTGTCAGCCATGGAGTCTCCGTTCCCAGAAGCGGAACCCGGTGCCGAGCGCGGAGACGCCCAGCAGGGTGAGCAGCAGCAGGACCAGGCTGAGCGCCGCCGCCACCGGATAGTCGAAGACGGCGGTGATCTGCGAGTAGACGCGCAGCCCGGCGAGCGGCTGGTTCGCGCCGCCGACCAGCAGCGGAGTGATGTAGATGCCCATGGCCAGCGGGAAGACCACGGTGGCGCCGACGGCGATGCCGGGCAGGCTGAGCGGCACCGTGACCTTCCAGAAGGTACGGACCGGACCCGCGCCCAGGCTCCGCGAGGCCCGCCGGAGGTTGTCGTCGATCCCGCCGAGCGCCGTGGTCAGCGGCAGGATCGCGAACGGCAGCATGACGTGCACGACCGAGACGACCACCACGAGATAGCTGGTCAGCAGGTGCGCGGGCTGGTCCAGGAAACCGAGCCACACCAGCGTCCGGTTCACCACGCCGTTGGCGGAGAACAGCACGACCCAGCCGTAGCTGCGCACGACCACACTGGTCAGCAGCGGTGAGACGACCGCCACGAACAGCAGCGTGCGCACCACACCCTTGCGGGCCCGGGAGAGCGCGTACGCGGCGGGGAAGCCGAGCAGCACGCTCAGTACGGTGACCAGCAGCGCGGTCAGCAGGCTGTGCCAGAGCGCCTCGGAGAAGAACGACTCGGTGAAGACCCTGCGGTACTGGACGAACGAATAGCCGTCCAGCGGATAGCCGTTGGCGTCGACCGGATGCAGGCTGAGCGCGAACACCCGCACCAGCGGGACCACGAACAGGGCCGCCAGGAAGACCACGACGGGAAGGACGGGCAGCAGCCCGCGCACCCGGCGCGGTTTCCTGACGGCTGCGACGGGAGTGGCCGGCGCGCTCATATGACCTTCTCGGGTCGCTCCAGCACGATGACGTCCGACGCGGCCCAGCCGAAGACCACCGACGCACCGACCTCCGGCGGCTCCTCGGCCGTACGCGCGTTGACCGCGACGCCCTCGGCGACGACGATCTGCGTCTGCCACGCCTCGCCCGTGAACGCCCGGTAGCCGACGATCCCGGCGCCTCGGCGTGCGCTCTCGCCGGGGAAGCCCGTGCTCGCGTCTGCGTCCGCGCCGGCCGGCAGCACCGCGACGCGCTCGGGCCGTACGGCGACGGTGACCGCCTCCCCGTCCCGTACCCCGGCCAGACCGGAGTCCAGCCGGGCCGCGCCCGCGCCCACCGCGAGCTTCCCGTCCGCCGTGCCCGTACCGTCCAGGATGTTGGCCGCGCCGATGAACTCGGCGACGAAGCGGGTCGCCGGGGTCCGGTAGATCTCCGTGGGCGTGCCGAGCTGTTCGAGCCGGCCGCCGTTCAGTACGGCGATCCGGTCGGACAGCGACATCGCCTCCTCCTGGTCGTGCGTGACGAAGACCATCGTGATGCCCAGGCGCTGTTGGAGTTCCCGCAGCTCCACCCGCATCTCCCGGCGCAGCTTCGCGTCGAGGTTCGACAGCGGCTCGTCGAGCAGCAGCACCGCCGGCCGGGTGGCCAGCGCGCGGGCCACCGCCACCCGCTGCTGCTGGCCGCCCGAGAGCTGCTTGGGCCGGCGTGCCGCGTACTGCTCAAGACCGACGAGGCGCAGCGCCTCGGTGACCCGCTCGGTCCGCTCGGCGCGCTCCACCCGGCGCACCTTCAGCCCGTACGCGACGTTGTCCGCGACGGTCATGTGCGGAAAGAGCGCGTAGTTCTGGAAGACCAGACCGAGGCCCCGGCGGTGGGTCGGGACATCGGTCAGGTCCACCCCGTCGATCGTGATCCGGCCCGCGGTGGGGCGGACGAACCCGGCCAGGCTGTTCAGCAGGGTCGTCTTGCCGCAGCCGCTGGGGCCGAGGACGGACAGGAACTCGCCGCGCCGGATGGAGAGCCGGTCGACGTCGAGCACCCGCTGGCCCTCGTACCCGGAGGCGAGGCCGTCGATCTCGATGTGCGGGGTGTGCGTGTTCTGCTTCTGCGGTGAGCTGGTCACATCAGGTCCTCGGGTCTGTCTGCTGCTCTGTCTGCCGATCTACTTGAAGATCTGGTTCCAGCGCTGCTGCCACTCGTTGAGCTTGGGGGTGGCGGTCTTGTAGTCGACCCAGGTGAACTTCTTGTAGACGTCCTCGCCGTACTTCACCTTGGCCTTGAAGGCGGCGTCGTAGTCGATGGTGTCGTTGCCCGCGCCGTAGAACGTGCCCTGGGCGAACGGCTTCTGGTACTTCGCGGCGCTCAGGTAGTTCAGGAACTTGTACGCGGCGGCCGTGTGCTTCGAGCCCTTGGGCACGTAGTACGAGGTCAGCGCGCCGACCGCGCCCGAGGAGGGGTAGGTGAAGCCGATCGGCTGGCCCTCCTTCTCCATGGCGAAGGCGCGGCCGTCCCAGAACGGGACGATCCAGGCGTCGCCGTTCTGGAGGACGGTGGCGACGCTGCCGGCGTCCGCCGGGTAGGCCGAGACGCAGCCCTTCAGCTCGGCGAGCTTCTTGAAGCCCTTGTCGACGTCGGCGGGGTTGGAGAGCTTGCCGCCGTCCTGGGACACGAGCGCGGAGAAGAACTCAAGACCGGCGTTGTAGGTGAGCGGGGGCAGCGCGACATGACCGCAGTACTTCTTGTCGAAGATGTCGGTCCAGTCCTTGGGCGCCTGCTTGATCTTGTCGGTGCGGTAGAGCAGCCCGTTGGAGCCGGTGGTCAGCGGCACGCCGTACGACGCCCCGTCGATCGTCGACCGCTCGGTCAGCACCGGGTCGAGCTGCTTCCAGTGGCTGAGGTCGGCGGTCTTCAGCGGTTCGAGGAGATTGCCGCCGACGGCCTGGTGCAGCGAGCCGGGGGTGAGGGCGAGAACGTCGAACGGCGCGTTCTTGCCGCCCGCCGCGCGCAGCTTGGTGACCCAGTCGGAGTCGGCGCCGTACACCAGGTTCACCTTGATGCCGGTGTCCTTCTCGAACGGCTCGACGAAGGACGACTTGAACAGCTCGCCCCACGCGCCGGCGAAGGCGGTGACGGTGATCGACTCGCCCTTGCCGTCGCCCGAGCCGCTGCCGGAGGAGCCCGAGCCGCCGCCCGTGTCGACGCTGCCACAGCCGGTCAGGGTGAGCGCGGTGACGGTGCCGGCCGAGGCGAGCGCCAGCAGATAGCCGCGCCTGCGGGCGCGGGCGGGGCGGGGCAGGACAGATCTCATGAGGGAGAGCTCCTCAGTGCGGTGAGTGAATGCGGCGAGTGCCGTGCGTGGCGAGTGCCGTGGGTCTTGCCGGCGCCGGGCCGGAGCGGGAAGCACGAGGGACGCGAGCGTGCCGACGCGGCGCGTGGCGCGCACTGATCGCGATGTCATTCCGTACTCCCGTCACAGGTCCAGGACCTGACCGACAGGTCCGCGCTTGCTCCCGGCACATCGGTGTGCGCGTGGAGCCGTGTCATCACCCGGGGCACCCCACCGCAGAAGGAGGGTTGCCGCTCAGCAAGCCGGGGCTTGTCGCTGAGACTCGTGACGTCGAAAAAGTAACATTCATTTAAGCCAAACCAAAGATGACCTGGATCACAACGAGAGTGGTCCAGGTCATCGCACGGCGCCGCTGCGGGGGCCGTTGTGGGTGCCTCTGTGGCGCCGCTGTACGGATCGCTACCGCACCGCCGCCGCCATCATCTTCTGCGCGATCGGCGCGGCCAGACCGTTGCCGCTGACCTCCGAGCGCGCCGCGCCCGAGTCCTCGACGACGACCGCGACCGCCACCTCCTTGCCGCTCGACGCGTCCTTCGCGTACGAGGTGAACCAGGCGTACGGCGTCCCGTCGTTGTCCACGCCGTGCTGGGCCGTGCCGGTCTTGCCGCCCACCTCCGCGCCGCTGACCTTGGCGTTCGTCCCCGTACCGTCCTCCACGACCGTCACCATCGCGCTGCGCAGCTGCTCGGCCGTCGAGGAGGAGACGATGCGGGTGGTGTCGCTGTCCTTGTACGAGCGCACCGTGCCGCCGCTGCCGTCCACCACCTTGGACACCATGTGCGGCGCGGCCATCAGCCCGTCGTTGGCCAGCGAGGCCGAGACCATCGCCATCTGGAGCGGGGTGGCCGTCACATCGAACTGGCCGATTCCCGACAGTCCCGTCTGCGCCTCGTCCATGCCGGAGGGGTACACGCTCGCCGCCGCGCGCACCGGCACGTCCTGCGCGGAGTCGTTGAACCCGAACTTCTCGGCCATGGCCCGGACCTTCGTCTGTCCCAACCGCACCGCCATCTTCGCGAAGACGGTGTTGCAGGAGTACCGCAGGGCGGTGCGGATCGTGGCGTTCTCGCACGGCGCCGAGGCGCTCTCGTTCTCCAGCACGGTCCGCGTGTTCGGCAGGGTGTACGGGTCCGGGCTGTCGGTCTTCTCGTCGACCGAGCCGTACAGCCCGTCCTCCAGCGCCGCCGCCGCGACGACCAGCTTGAACGTCGAGCCGGGCGGCAGCGGCTGCCGCAGCGCGCGGTTGACCATCGGCTTGTCCGCGCCGGTCGTCAGCTTCTTCCAGGCGGCGCCGTCCGACGTCCCGCTGATCTCCGTCGGGTCGTACGACGGGGTGGAGACCACCGCGAGGATCCGGCCGGTCTTGGGGTCGATCGCGACGGCCGCGCCCTTCTTGTCGCCGAGCGCCGCGTAGCCCGCCTTCTGGACCGCCGGGTCGATCGTGGTGAGGACGTCGCCGGGCTTGGTCTGCTTGCCGGTGAGCGCGTCGACCGGGTTCTTGAGCGCGCTGTTCGTCCCGTCGAGCACGTCCGCGAAGATGCCCTCCAGCTGGGTGGAGCCGTACGCCTGCGAGCTGTAGCCGGTGACGGGCGCGTACAGCGCGCCGTCGGTGTACGTCCGCTCGTAGGCGAGATCGCCACTGTCCGTCCGCCGGGAACCCGTGACCGGCGAGCCGGCCACGATGATGTCGCCCTGCGGGTGCGCGTACTGGGCGATGGCGGTCCGCCGGTTGTCCGGGTTGTCCGCGAGCGCCTTCGCCTCGTACGCCTGCACCCAGGTCGCCCGCAGCATCAGCGCGAGGACCATCAGCAGGCAGATGACCGCCGTGTGCCTGATCGTCTTGTTCATCTCACTGCGAGGGACGAGCGGGCGGTGGACGGGGTTCCCCGGGGCCTGGCTTCTCAGAGAGTCTTCATAAAGGTCGTTATAAGGGGCGAAAGGTCAGAGCCGGCGGGTCGCGAGGGTGAGCCGGTCGCGGGCGTCGAAGAGCGCGTCCTTGATCATCTGCTCGTGCCCGGGGGTGAGCCTGGCCACCGGCACCGAGCAGCTGATCGCGTCGCGCGCCGGGGTGCGGTACGGGATCGCGATGCCGAAGCAGCGCAGCCCGAGCGTGTTCTCCTCGCGGTCCACGGCGAAGCCCTGCTCCCGGATCACGGCCAGCTCCTCGATGAGCCGCTCGCGGTCCGTGAGGGTGTGCTCGGTCAGCGCGGGCAGCGTCTCCGGCAGCAGTGCGCGCACCTGTTCGTCGGTGTGCGTCGCGAGCAGCGCCTTGCCGAGCGAGGTGGAGTGCGCGGGCAGCCGGCGGCCGACGCGGGTGAAGGGGCGCAGATAGTGCTGCGACTGGCGGGTCGCGAGATAGACGACATTGGTGCCGTCGAGGCGCGCGAGGTGGATGGTCTCGCTGGTGTCGTCCGAGAGCCGGTCCAGGGTGGGGCGGGCCGCGGCGACCACCTCGTCCCCGTCGATGTACGAGGTACCGACCAGCAGGGCCCGTACGCCGATGCCGTAGCGGGTGCCCGTGCCGTCCGTCTCGACCCAGCCCAGCTCGACCAGCGTCCGCAGCAGCATGTAGAGGCTGGACTTGGGGTAGCCGACCGCCTCCTGGACCGTGGCCAGGGAGTGCATCCCGGGGCGCCCGGCGAAGTACTCCAGCAGCTCCACCGTCCGCACCGCGGACTTGACCTGGGCCCCGCCGCTCTCCGCAGCCGCCATCGTCACGCACTTCCTCTCCACCGCTCGGACCGCTCACGCCTCGGATCGCTCTTGACCGGGCGGAACACGCGGAAATAGAGTCCCTGAAATATTCACTATCAGGAACCTTGTTCAGAATACCGAACAAAATCCGAGGCGCGGCAATCGCGCCGGTGGATGGCAGTGGTCCGGTAGTGGTCTCGCAGTGGTCCGCAGTACGCGCAGTCGGGAAGGAAGCCGCGGTGGCAGCAGCACCAGTCTGGAGTGTCGACCCCCGAACGGGAAAGCCTCGTGAGGAGGTCGCGCAGGAGGCCACGACGGAGGAAGTGGACCTCGCGGTACGGGGCGCCCACACCGCGCTCGCCGCGCTCGCCGACCGCACCACGCGCGCCGCACTGCTGCGCAGGGCGGCCGACCTGCTCGACGAGGCGGGTCCCCACGTCATCGAGGCGGCGGACGCCGAGACCGCGCTCGGGCCCGTCCGGCTCACCGGCGAACTCGCCCGTACGACAGCGCAGTTGAGGGCGTTCGCGGAGGTCGTCGACGAGGGCGCGTTCCTCGACGTGTACATCGACCACCCCGACGGCAGCCGCACCCCGCCCTGGCCCGACCTGCGCCGCTACAAGGTGCCGCTCGGTGTCGTCGCCGTCTACGCCGCGAGCAACTTCCCGCTCGCCTTCTCCGTCCCCGGCGGCGACACCGCGAGCGCGCTCGCGGCCGGCTGCCCGGTCGTCGTCAAGGCGCACCCCGACCACCCGGCCACCTCGGAACTCTGCGCCTCCGTGCTGCGCAGGGCCGCCGCCGAGGTCGGGCTGCCCGAGAACGTGATCACACTCGTGCACGGCTTCGACGCGGGCGTCGCGCTCGTCGGCCACCCGCTGGTGTCCGCGGCCGGCTTCACCGGGTCGGTACGCGGCGGACGCACCCTCTTCGACGCGGCGGGCGCGCGGCCGACCCCCATCCCCTTCCACGGCGAACTGGGCTCCCTCAACCCGGTCGTCATCACCGAGGCCGCCGCCGCCGAGCGCGCCGAGGAGATCGGCGCGGGGCTGGCCGGCTCGATGACGATGGGGGTCGGGCAGTTCTGCACCAAGCCCGGCTTCGTCCTCGCCCCGGCCGGTGAGCCCGGCGACCGGCTGCTGAAGTCCCTGACGGCCGCCGTCAGCGACACCGGCCCCGGGGTGCTGCTCGACCACCGGATGCGGGACGCCTTCGTCGCGGGCGTCGCCGAGCGCGTCGCGCTCCCGGACGTCGAGTCCCCGGTCACCCCCGGCGCGGGCGGCGAACACACCGTCAGCGCGGGCTATGTCACGGTGCCCGCCGCGACGCTGGCCGCCGAGGGCCCGCACGATCTGCTGCTGGAGGAGTGCTTCGGCCCGGTCACGGTCGTCGCGCGCTACTCCTCGGCGGACGAGATCACCGCGGTGCTCTCCCGGCTCCCCGGCAACCTCACCGCCACCCTCCACCTCGCCGAGGAGGAGGGCGCCGGCACCGCGCCCGGCGGCGCCGAACTGCTCGCGGCCCTGACCCCGCTCGCCGGCCGCGTCCTGGTCAACGGCTGGCCGACCGGCGTCGCCGTGGCCCCCGCGCAGCAGCACGGCGGCCCGTACCCGGCGACGACCTCCACGTCCACCTCGGTCGGCGCGACGGCGATCGAACGCTGGCTGCGCCCGGTCTCGTACCAGTCCACCCCCGCCGCCCTGCTCCCCCCGGAGCTGCGCGACGACAACCCCCAGGGCCTCCCGCGCCGCTTCAACGGCCGCCAGGAGAACTGAGCTTACGTACGAACGGCCGGGCCCCGGTCGCCGGTTGCGCTGACGCGCCCGGCAACCGGGGCCCGGCCCGTTGGCGTCCTCATCCGTATGGACACTCACCACAACGAGACCCGCACCGAGATACGCACCGCGCCCCGCACCACGGCCCGGCTCGCGACGCCCGCCGATCTGGACGCCATCGCCGCGCTCCACGCCGAGGCCCGTGCCACGTACTACCGGGGGCATCTCCCGGAGGACGACTTCGACGGTCCGGCGGAACGGGCACGCACCCGCGAGGGATGGGCGGGCGCCCTCACCAGGCAGGAACAGGCACGGGAACAGGGCCAGGGCCAGAGCCAGGGCGGCGCGGCCGTGCTCTGCGCCGAGTACGGGGGCGCGCTCGCCGGCGTCGCCGCGTACGGCCCGATCGATACGGTCATGACGCTCACTCAGCTCCATGTCGCCCCCGCCCACTGGCGCCACGGCATCGGCACCGCCCTGCACACCGCGTGCGTCGCGGCCTGGCGGGAGGCCGGGGTGGGGATCGCCCGGCTGGAGGTCTTCGAGCCGAACCTGCGCGCCCGGTCCTTCTACGCCCGCCACGGCTGGTACCCGGACCCGGACACCCCGCGCCACGACACGCACCTGGTGTTGCGGCTGAAGGTCGGCTGAGCCGCGGCCGACTGTGACAGACCGGTCGTGACACGCCGGTCGTGACAGACCGGTCATGACAGACCGATCGTGGGTGGCGGGCCGAGAGTGACGGACGTTTCGTGGGGGGACAGTTGAAAGTAAATTCCCGCTTAGCTTAGGCTTACCTAAGATTTTGCGATCCGCGCTGGAATCCGCCGATCCGTTCTCGGCCCGCCGTCCAGAAAACGTGAAGGACCCTCCATGCCCACCTGGTTCAATCGCGCGCGTCGTCAGACACTCGCCGTATCGGCCACCGCCGCCGCCCTCGCCCTGGTGCTCGGCGGCTGCTCGTCCGGCTCGGACGACACGGAGTCCACCGATTCCTCGGCGAAGGCGAAAACCGGGTCCGGCGCGTTCCCGGTCACCATCAAGAGCGCGCTCGGCACGGCGAAGATAACCGAGCAGCCGGAGCGCGTCGTCACCCTGGGCCAGGGCTCCACCGAGACCGCCATCGCGCTCGGGCACACCCCGGTGGGCATCGAGAGCTACGAGTGGGGCAGCGACAAGACCGGCTACCTGCCCTGGATCCACGAGGCGGTGGAGAAGAACGGCGAGAAGCTGCCCACCCAGTTCGCGGGCGGCGAGGACATCGACTTCGAGGCCATCACCGAGCTGGAGCCCGATGTGATCCTCGCCCCCTGGTCGGGCATCACACAGGAGCAGTACGACATCCTCGCCGACATCGCGCCGACGGTCGCCTACCCGAAGCTCGCCTGGAGCACGGACTGGGACGAGCAGATCGAGATCATCGCCAAGGCGCTCGGCGCGCCCGACGAGGCGAAGACGCTGACGACGAAGATCGAGAAGCAGCTCTCCGACGCCGCCGCCACCCGGCCGCAGTACAAGGACGTCTCGTTCTCGTACATCTATACGACGGGACCGGGCACGCTCGGGGTGTTCCTGCCGGAGGAGCAGCGCGTCAAGATGGTCAGCTCCCTCGGGCTCACCCCCGACCCGGTCGTGAAGACGTTCAAGGAGACCGAGGGCACCGCCTCCGCCATCATCGGCCTGGAGAACGGCGAGAAGCTCAAGGACAGCGACCTGATCTTCACGTTCTACAGCGACGCCAAGAGCAAGAAGGAGGTCGAGGCGCAGAAGCTGTACGCCGCGATCCCCGCCATCAAGCGCGGTTCCGTCGTCGCCGGTACGGAGAACTCCTTCGTCACCGCGTCCTCGATCATCAACCCGCTGACCGTCCCGTGGGTCATCGACCGCTACCTGCCGATGATCGACAAGGCCGTCGCCACCCTCGACAAGTAGGCCGCCACCCTCGACAGGCAACCGACAAGTGAGGCGTGGCAGAACCGGATGACCACTGGATGACGACCACCACCGCGTCCGCCCGGCCCGGCGGACCCCGCACCACCGCGCGTGTGGGGCCCGCCCGGCTGGCGTACAGCCTGCTCACCGCGGTGGCCCTGCTGGCGCTCGCCGTCCTGGCGAGCGTCATGTTCGGGTCAAGGACCACCTCGTTCGGCGATGTCCTTGACGCCGTCTCCGGCACGGCCGACCCGTATGTCACCACCGTCATCGAGAGCCGCTACCCGAGGACCGCGCTCGGGCTGCTCGCCGGGGTCTGCCTCGCCGTCGCGGGGACGCTGATGCAGGGCGTCACCCGTAACCCCCTCGCGGATCCGGGGCTGCTCGGCATCAACGCGGGCGCGGCGGCGAGCGTCGTGGCCGGCACGGCCTTCTTCGGCGCGTCGGGCCGTACGGACACCATGTGGTGGGCGCTGCCGGGCGCGCTGCTCGCCGGGGTGCTGGTGCACATCATCGGCTCGGCGGGCGCGAGCACAGGACTGGTACGGCTCGTCCTCGCCGGCGCGGTCCTCTCCGCCGTCCTGATGGCGTTCATCCAGGCGGTGACGCTGAGCAGGCCGAAGGTCTTCGACAGCTACCGGTACTGGGTCGTCGGCGCGCTCGGCGGGCGCGAATTCGACGTGTTCACCGCCGTCCTGCCCTTCGCGGCCACCGGGCTCGTCCTCGCGCTGCTGCTCGGACCGGGGCTCAACACGCTCGCCCTCGGCGACGACTCCGCCACCTCGCTGGGCGCCAACCCGGCCCTGCTGCGCGGCGGCGGGCTGGTCGCGGCGACGCTGCTGAGCGCGGCGGCGACGGCGGCCGTCGGGCCGATCGCCTTCGTCGGGCTGGCCGTCCCGCACATCGTGCGGGCCCTGGTCGGTATCGACTTCCGGGTCCAGATCGTGTTCTCCGCGCTCGCGGGCCCGACGCTGCTGCTGGCGGCTGACGTCGTGGGCCGGGTGGTGCTGCGCCCGCAGGAGCTGATGGTCGGCGTGGTGACCGCGTTCATCGGCGCGCCCGCGCTGCTCTTCGCCGTACGCAGGATGAGGGGGAACGGATGACGGCGCGTACGAAGCCGGTCACGGAGCCGGTAGCGCCGGGCGGTTCGGACGCCCCGGGTCGCCCGCGTGGCCCGCGTGGCTACCTCACCCTCGGCCGCGCCGTAGCCCTGCCCGTCCGGCGGGTCTCGGTCGTCGTCGCGCTCTGCACCGTCGTCCTGACCGCCGTCGCCGCCGTCGCCACGCTCTCGCTCGGCCGGCTCGGCATCTCCCTCGCCGACCTCCCCGGCGCCCTCACCGGCGGCGCGACCGGCAAGAACGCCTTCGTACTGGAGCGCCTGCGCGGACCGCGCCTGGTCGTCGGGATCGGCACCGGCGCGGCCTTCGGCCTGTCGGGCGCCCTCTTCCAGTCGGTCACCCGCAACCCCCTGGGCAGCCCGGACGTGATCGGACTGGGCGCCGGGGCCGGCGCGGGAGCGGCGATCGTCGCCCTGCTGTTCCCCGGCACGATCCCGGTCTCACTGGGCGCCCTCGCCGGCGCCGCGCTCGCCATGGCGCTGGTGTACGTGTCGACGGGCAGCGGCTTCCGCAACCCCGGACGGCTGGTCGTCGCCGGAATCGGCGTGGCCGCCATCGCCACGGCGGTCATCCAGTACGTCGTCTACGCCGTCGAACGCGACAAGGCGGCCGTTCTCACCGCCTACGTCAACGGCAGCCTGGCAGCCCGCTCCTGGGACCACGCCACCACCATCTGGCTCGTCCTGCTGGTCACCGCCCCGCTCACCGCCCTCATCGCCCGCAGGCTCTCCATCGGGGAGATGGGCGACGAGATCGCCGCCGGGCTCGGCGCCGAACCCAGGACCACGAAGAGCCTCGCCGTGCTCCTCTCCATCGTGCTCTCGGCGGGCGCCGTCAGCGTCGCGGGCCCCATCGCCTTCATCGCCCTGACCGCCCCCCAGATCGCCAAACGCCTCACCCGCTCGTCCGGCCCCCACCTCACCCTCTCCGCCCTGGTCGGCGCCCTCCTCCTGGTCGTCGCCGACCTCTGCGCCCAGCAACTGCCCCTCTTCGAGAACCTGCCCGTCGGCATCTACACGATGGCCATCGGGGGCGCGTATCTCGGATATCTGCTGATGAGGGAGTGGCGCAAGGGAGTCCTGTGACGGCAGGAGGCGCTCCCCGCCCGGTTTGAGCAGCCCGGCGGCGCGGAAATCATGCGTCGCCGGAAGGCTGGGACGATGCTCTACGGGAGGCTCACCATGCACTACGAGATGCGCGCCGAATACGCGGACGGGACCACGCCCCGGGACCCCGACGCGCGGTTCGAGGTGTGGCACATGGTGCGCACCGGCGAGGAGACGGCGCTCTGCGGGCGTGACCTGAGCGCGGACGCCGTCACACAGTCGGCCGACGCGTGGGGCACGGAGGCGGGAACGCCGCTCTGCCACGCGTGCGGAGCGCTCTACATCCACCAGGTGCGGTAAGCGCGTCCCCCGGGAGAGCCCCGGGAATGCCCCGGGAGGCCGGCGCGTTGCCGTACGTGCGGAGGGTGCCTCCGTACCGTCGGACCCTGGAGAGAAGCAGACCCATGCGCGTCGAGATCTGGAGCGACATCGCCTGTCCCTGGTGCTACATCGGCAAGGCCCGGTTCGAGAAGGGACTCGCCGGCTTCGCGCACCGGGACGGTGTCGAGGTGGTGCACCGGTCCTTCGAGCTGGACCCCGGCCGGGCCAAGGGTGACACCGTACAGGTGACGGACATGCTGGCCGCCAAGTACGGGCGCGGCCCCGACGAGGTACGGGCCATGGAGGAGCACGTCGCCACCCAGGCGCGCTCCGAGGGGCTCGGCTACCGGAGCCGGGGGCGGGACCA
Source organism: Streptomyces sp. NPDC093109 (assembly GCF_040701725.1). Taxonomy (NCBI): domain Bacteria; kingdom Bacillati; phylum Actinomycetota; class Actinomycetes; order Kitasatosporales; family Streptomycetaceae; genus Streptomyces; species Streptomyces sp. NPDC093109. Next base: position 3,398 of record NZ_JBFBEZ010000049.1, on the reverse strand, counting down.
CGGCTCCACCTTCGACATCCACCGGCTGCTCCACCTCGCCAAGGCCCGGGGCCGCCAGAACGAGCTGCTCGACCTCGCCTACCGCGCGAACTTCGCGGAGGAGCGGTCCGTCTACGACGAGGAGACGCTGGTACGGCTCGCCGTCGAGGCCGGGCTCGCGGAGACGGAGGTACGGGAGGTCCTCGCGGACCCCGACGCCTACGCCGGCGCCGTACGGGACGACGAGCGCGAAGCCTCCGAACTGGGCGCGAACGGTGTGCCGTTCTTCGTGCTCGACCGGCGCCTGGGGATCTCGGGCGGCCAGCCGGCCGAGGTCTTCACTCAGGCGCTGGAGCAGGCGTGGGGGAGCCGTACGGTCACGATGGTCGGCGGCGGCGAGGTGTGCGACGCCGACGGCGCGTGCGCGGTGCCCGACACGGCGTCCGACACGGCGTCCGACACGGCGTCCGGCACGGCATCCGCGCAGGCCACCGCCCATTCGTGAGCATCGCTTACGGGCGGCCTTCAGCGAGGCGTGATTGACCGCGCGGACCGGGGGTTTCAGGGTGGAGGCATGGAACCCCTGGGAGGCGCCGAGTTCGCGCCCGATACGACGTATCTGAACACCTCCAGCTGCGGCCTGCTGCCCCGCCGGGCCGTCCACGCCGTCCAGCACCTGGCCGAGACGAACGCGACCGGGCGGCGGGGGGAGGGGGCGGGCAGCTTCGAGTCCCTGGCCGCCGTGCGCGCCTCCTTCGGCCGGCTGGCCGGGGTGTCCGCCGAACGGGTCGCGCTGGGCGCTTCGGTCGCCGTGCATGTCGGGCTGATCGCCGCCTCGCTGGAGCCGGGCGCCGAAGTGCTGCTGCCGGAGGGGGAGTTCAGCTCGGTCGTCACGCCCTTCGCGGTCCGCGGCGGTCTCCGGCTCCGGCACGTACCGCTGGAGAAGCTGGCCGACGAGGTACGGCCGGACACCGCGCTGGTGGCCTTCTCCGCCGTGCAGTCGGCGGACGGCCGGCTCGCGGACCTCACGGCCGTACGCGCGGCGGCCGAGGCGCACGGCGCCCGTACGCTGCTGGACGCCAGCCAGTCCGCCGGCTGGCTCCCGCTGGACGCCGGGGCGTACGACTACACAGTCACCGGCGCGTTCAAGTACCTGCTCTGCCCGCGCGGTACGTCGTTCCTGACGGTGACGGAGGAGGCCCAGGAGTCGCTGCGCCCGATCCACGCGGGCTGGCTCACCGGCGAGGACCTCTGGGGCAGCAACTACGGTGTCGTCTCGCCGCTGGCCCGCACCGCGCGCCGCTACGACGAGGCGCCGTCCTTCCTCTCGTACCACGGCGCCGAGCAGTCGCTCGCGCTGGTGGAGGAGATCGGCATCGACCCGCTCCACACCCACGCCACCACCCTCGCCGCCCGCTTCCGCACCGGGCTGACCGCGCTGGGCCACACCCCGGTCCCGGTCTCGGGACCGTCCGCCATCGTCTCCGTACCGGCCCTGGAACACCGCGCGGCCGACCTCCGGCGCGCCGAGGTGTATGTCTCCCTGCGCGCGGGCAACGTCCGGGCGTCCTTCCACCTGTACAACACCACCGCCGACGTGGACCGGGCACTGGACGTGCTGGCGGGCTGAGCCGGCGACGGAGGGCCGCGTCGCTCAGGACCCGCCCGGGCAGTCCGCCGTATCCGTGCAGAGGTTCTTCTCGACCTTGGCGAGCAGCCGCGCCAGCTCCGCGCGTTCGGTGTCGTCCAGTCCGGCCAGTGTGTGGTCCTCCAGCTCCGTCCAGGCGGTCATCACCTCCACGCGCAGCGCGCAGCTGGTGTCCGCGGCCTCGACCAGCACCGCGCGCCCGTCGGCGGGGTCGGGGTGGCGGCGTACGTATCCCGCGCTGTCGAGCCGCTGGAGCATCTTGGTCACGGTCGACGGGTCGAGGTCCATCGACCTGATCAGCTCGGACTGGCGGACCGGAGGGCTCTCCCACAGATGCATCATCAGGAACTCCTGGCCCGGGTAGAGGCCGGTGCTCCGCAGCAGCTTGGCCGCCGCGATGCGGTGCAGCCGGGCGACCCGGGACAGGGCGTGGCTGACGGGGCCGCCGCGTGCGGCGATGGGCAGCTCGTCCGTACAGGCGGGGTCCGGTTCCATGGGGAAGAGTTTAGCTTGGTCGGCCAAAGAATGCGCTACAGTGACCCCTGGTTATTTAATTGGCCGACCAGATATCCAGGAGTTCCCCCATGACGACCGCCTTCGATCCGATCGATCTCGCCGGTACGCCGCTCAGCAACCGGATAGCCCTCGCCCCGATGACCCGCAGCCGCGCCTTCGGCCCCGGGAACTCGCCCACCGACTCGACGGTGGAGTACTACGCGCAGCGGGCCTCCGGCGGGCTGCTGATCACCGAGGGCATCCAGCCGTCGGTGATCGGCCAGGGCTACCCGGACACGCCCGGGCTGCACAGCCAGGAGCAGGTCGCGGCGTGGCGCAAGGTCACCGACGCGGTGCACGCCAAGGGCGGGAAGATCGTCGCGCAGATCATGCACGGCGGCCGGATCGGCCACCCTGACCTGCTGCCGGACGGTCTCGTCCCGGTCGCCCCCTCGGCCGTCGCCGCGCCGGGCCAGGTCTATCTGCACAGCGGTCCCAAGGACTACGTCACGCCGCACGAGCTGACCTCGGACGAGATCACCGCGACCGTCGCGGACTTCGTCTCGGCGTCCCGCAACGCCATCGAGGCGGGCTTCGACGGCGTCGAACTGCACGGCGCCAACGGCTATCTGATCCACCAGTTCCTCGCGCCCAACGCCAACCTGCGCACCGACGAGTGGGGCGGCTCCGTCGAGAACCGGATCCGCTTCGCGGTGGAGGTCGCCCGCGCGGTCGCCGCCGAGATCGGTGCCGCCAGGACCGGCATCCGGCTCTCGCCGGCGAACGGCATCCTCGGTCTCGAAGAGACCGACTTCGAGGCCACGTACACGGCGCTGGTGCGCGAGCTGGCCTCGCTCGACCTCGCCTTCGTGCATCTGATCGAGATCAACCGCGAGTTCACCGAGACCGTGCGCAAGCTGTTCCCGGGGACGCTCATCCTCAACGCCAAGACCGAGGGCCCGACGAGCGCCGCCGAGCTGAAGCTGATCGAGGACGGCACGGCCGACGTGATCTCGTTCGGCGTGCTCTTCCTCTCCAACCCGGACCTGCCGGCCCGGCTCAAGGCGGACGGCCCGTACAACGACGTCGACCCGTCGACCTTCTTCGGCGGCGACGACAAGGGCTACACGGACTACCCGTTCCTGGAGGCCTGAGCCCGTACGGTCGTGGGCCGGCGGGGGGGGGCCCGGGGGGGCGCGGGGCCGCGCAGTTACACAACACGGGAAATAAGGAAAAGCGGGGGGTGGGGGGATTGGGGTTGGGGTAGGGGTTAGAT
>NZ_JBFBEZ010000048.1:0-56572 GCF_040701725.1 Streptomyces sp. NPDC093109 | reverse complement strand
GGGCCGGGTGTCCAGGGTGGAGCGCAGCGGAATCGGCGCAGCCGACGCGACGGAGGAGCGCCCTTGACACCCGGCCCGGAAGCGCGAAACTCACAGCTGGAGGGGCGGCCCCACACCCAACAACCCGCGCCACCCACCCACACCACTCAAAACCGCTCTGACCCGCACCCGACAACACCACCGTGACCAGCCGCGTCACCCCTGCTCAGAGATCCGCCGGGGGCGAGGTGGCTGTCCAGCGGGGGCCGGTGTCCTTGTCGATGGTCCAGATGAATTGCTGGTCGGGGGTCCGGGTCATGCCGAAGTCGTAAAGGCTCGGCTCCCCGGCGGTCAGCCATGTCTCGATCGCCCGGTCGGTCTCATCGGCCAGGTGGCGGGGGCCGCCCTGGTACGCCACGGCCGCGCCTCCCTCTCGTGCGTCGAGGGTGGCCCACGACGCGCGGCCGTCGTGCAGCCAGGCGCTCACGCCGTCGCTGTCCGCCCGCGTGGTGATCCGGACGTCGGGGAGTACGACGCGCAGGGCGAACAGCAGACTCACCTCATCGTGCAGGCGTCGCACGTGCTGCCGGAAAGGGCCCTCCGGCCCGGCCGTGGCAGTTCCCCGGATCCGGTCCCAGGGCAGGCCCTGGCCTGTGCCGCGACTCGGCATGAACGTCGCCAGTCCCTGCATCCAGCCACTGGCCGAACGGCCATCGTCCGCCACCGTGAGCGCCACATGTCCGAGCCGGCCCCAGGGGCTGACGATCCGGCCGCCGGGCCGGGTCTGCTCCACCCACGCCCACGGCACCTCGTCGACCGCGTACGTCGCGATGACGCGGTCGAACGGCGCTCCCTCGGCCCAGCCGTGGGCGCCGTCGCCGGTGACCACGTTCACCTCTGCTCCTGCCGCGCCGAGACGCACTCGCGCCGCCTCCGCGAGCCCGGGGTCGACCTCCACGCCGGTGACCCGTCCCGGGCCGACCCGTGCCGCCAGCAGAGCGGCGTTCCAGCCGGCCCCGGTGCCCAGTTCCAGTACGCGGTGGCCCGGCTCTGGCATCAGCGAATCGAGCATGTCCACCACGACGGCCTGACAGGACAGGCTGGAGGTGGCCAGTCCGTCCGTAATCTGCGTGATCGTGGCCTCGTCGGGCCCCGGACAGACGAGTTCGGCCCAGCGTCCGGGATCCGCCGTACGGTCCACCGGGACATAGGCGGAGCCGTCCCAGACCCATACCCGGTCCGGGGCGAAGAGGTGCCTCGGCAGATCCTCAACCGCCGTGCGAACCCATGGCGAATCGGCCGGCCAACCGCCCTCCGCCTCCGGCTCGCGCTGATCGCCCATGGGGACATCCCCTCTCTCAACCGGCAGAACGGACCCAGGCTCCCATGCCCGCTCGGGCCGGATCGCCGCGGTGAATCTCGGTGGCTGAAAAGCGGTTGCGGGGAGACCGGCGCCGTCTGTTTCCATGGGCGCATGGTGTCCACCGATCGACTTCTGGCCTTCGCCGCCATGTCGTTTCTCCTGATCGTCATTCCCGGCCCCAGCGTGCTGTTCGTGATCGGACGGGCTCTGGCGCAGGGGCGGCGGGCCGCGTTGACCACCGTCGTGGGCAACACGCTCGGCGCGTACGTGCTCGTTCTGGCCGTGGCGCTCGGGGTGGGGGCCGTGGTGGAGCGTTCGGTGCTTGTCTTCACCGTGCTCAAGCTCGCGGGCGCTGCGTATCTCGTATATCTAGGCGTCAAGGCGGTGCGGCAACGTGGGTCGCTGGCCGCCGCGTTCGCCGGTGGTGCCCCGGCGCAGGGGGGTCTGCGTACGCTGGGGGAAGGGTTCCTGGTCGGCGTGGCCAACCCGAAGGCCATCGTGTTCTTCGCCGCCGTACTGCCGCAGTTCGTCGACCGGACCCAGGGCCATGCCACGGCTCAGATGCTGCTGCTCGGCCTGGTCTTCAACGTCATCGCCGTGGTCTCCGACACCACGTGGGGACTGGTCGCGGCCACCACACGCGACTGGCTGGGCCGCTCACCCCAGCGGCTCTCCCTGGTCGGCGGGGCCGGTGGGCTCGCCATGATCGGGCTCGGGGTCACGATCGCCGCGACCGGCCGCAAGGACTGAGCCGGCGCCGGAGCCCGCGCCGCTCGCGGACGACCTCACCGAGTTCTTCCGCGCCCTGCGCGGATGAGCCGATCAGGGGCGGGGTGCCAGCAAGGCGTTCACGATGTCCTGGAGTGGGCCGAGCAGGTCCTCGGGGGTCGCGTCGCGCAGGGGTTGCAGGGCTACCGCGGAACGTACGACGGCGACGCCGACGCCCAGCGCGACCAGGAGTTCCGCCCGCAGCAGACGATCGGCGTCGTCCTCGGTGGCCGGGTCGTCCTGCGGCGGGCTGCCCGCGCCCGCCGCTTCCCGTACGCGGTGGCTGAAGTCCTCCAGCGCCCGTCTGCGCAGGGCGTCTACCTGCTCGTCCCCGGAGGGGCGCAGCAGCATGAGTACGGGGTGTTCGCCGAACTCCGGCCAGGCGTCGGCCGCCAGTTGACGGCTGAGCGCCTCGGCCAGCGCCTCGCGGCCCTCGGGGAAGTCGCCCTCCCGTCCCAGGAACCGGGGCGTGGCCGTCAGGGCCGCCTTGAACAGGCCTTCCTTCGAGTCGAAGTACCGCTTGATGAGCGCCAGGTTGACCCCGACGTCGCCCGCGACGTCCCGGAGTGTCGTGCGCTCGTACCCGAGGCGGATGAAGCGGCTGTGCGCGGCCTCCAGGAGCGCCTGCCGGGTCGCCGCCGCGTCCCGTCGCCGGGGTCCCCCGGTCCCGCTCCCCTCGCGGGTCTCTCCCGTCGCCACGCAGACCCCCTAAGTAATCATCCGTTGACTTGGCTCTGAAGCACGGTTACGTTACCAAGCACCAAGTAATCAATCGTTGACTTGCAAGCGTTGGCTTGCTCTCTTCGCAGTCCGGAAGGATGACGGTGGCCCAGCACGCTCTCCTCGTCATGGATGTCCAGCGCGTCGTCGTCGACCGCTACCCCGCTCCCGGCTACCTCCCGCGTCTGCGCGAGGCCGTCGACGCCGCTCGGGCGGGCGGCGTTCCCGTGATCTACGCCGTCGTCGGGTTCCGCCCCGGGTATCCGGAGATCAGCGCCCGCAACAAGATGTTCGGCGGACTTCTGCGCGCCGGGGCCCCGGCCGGTGCCGATGCCGATGCCGCCGCCACTGCCGCCGCCCGTGCCGCCGCCGAACGGGCCACCGAGATCCATCCGGACGTCGCGCCCGAGCCCGGCGAGACCGTTGTCACCAAGCGCCGCGTCAGCGCCTTCGCCGGCAGCGATCTGGACGTGGTCCTGCGGGCGGGCGGTATCGACCACCTCGTTCTCACCGGCATCGCCACGAGCGGTGTCGTGCTGTCGACCCTGCGCCAGGCGGCTGACCTGGACTTCGGCCTCACCGTCCTGTCCGACGGCTGCCACGACGCCGACCCCGAGGTGCACCGGGTGCTGACGGAGAAGGTCTTCCCGCAGCAGGCGGAGGTCACCACCGTGGCCGACTGGGCGGCGAAGGTACGCTGACGGGCCGTCTCCTGCCTCGCCGCCCTCGCCGCCGCCGTAGCCCTCGTCGCCGTAAGCACGCACGCGCGCACGCGCACCCGCACCGCCTCGGTCTCGCGCCCGCCCACTCAATGGCATGGTGTGTCGGCACGAACCGATCACGCGTGAGCGAGCGAGGCAGGAAATGAGCACGTCCAGTACGTCCCATGATCAGAACAGCGCGCGACCGGGCGGTCCCTTACACGCCGACGACACCGTCCAGCTGCGGCGACCCGCCAAGCCGCCTGCCGCACCCCCCGCCAAGCCCCCCGCCGCGCCCGGCAAAGGCTCCTCCAGCCTTCTGAAGTCCAGCGCCCTCATGGCCGCCGGCACCATCGTCTCCCGTATCACCGGGTTCCTGCGCACCCTCGTGATGGCCACCGCCATCGGTGTCGGCGCGCTCAACGACTCGTACCAGGTCGCCAATGTCCTGCCCACCATGATCTACGTGCTGGTGGGCGGCGGCGCGCTCAACGCCGTGTTCGTGCCGCAGCTCGTGCGGGCCATGAAGAAGGACGACGACGGGGGCGAGGCGTACGCCAACCGGCTCTTCACGCTGGTCATCACCGGGCTGGCGGTGGTCACGGCGCTCGGGGTGCTGGCGGCCCCGCTGCTGGTGCGCATGATGTCGCCGGACATCGCCTCCGATCCGGAGCGCATGGCCGTCACGGTCACCTTCGCGCGGTACTGCCTGCCCACCATGTTCTTCATGGGCGCGCATGTGGTGCTCGGCCAGATCCTGAACGCCCGTGGCCGGTTCGGCGCGATGATGTGGACGCCGGTCCTCAACAACCTCGTGACGATCGCCACGTTCGCCGGCTTCATCTGGGCCTTCGGCACCTTCACCGAGTCCGGCGTCGGCCCCTCGACCGTCACCCCCGGGGCCGTACGGCTGCTCGGGCTCGGCACGCTGCTCGGGCTCGCCGTGCAGGCGCTGGCGATGCTGCCGTATCTGCGCGGTGCCGGTTTCCGGCTCCGGCCGCGCTTCGACTTCCGGGGGCACGGGCTCGGCAAGGCGATGGGGCTCGCGAAGTGGACGCTGGCCTTCGTGCTGGCCAACCAGGCCGGCCTGGTGGTGGTCACCCAACTGGCCACCGAGGCGGGCTCGCTGGCCGAGCGGGCCGGTTACCCGGGGTCGGGGATCACGGCGTACAACTACGCGCTGCTGCTCTGGCAGATGCCGCAGGCCATCATCACCGTCTCGGTGATGACCGCCGTGCTGCCCCGGATCTCGCGCGCCGCCCACGACGACGACACGGCGGCCATACGGGACGACATCTCCTCCGGGCTGCGGACCTCGGCCGTCGCCATCGTGCCGTGCGCGTTCGCCTTCCTGGCGCTGGGCGTGCCGATGGCGACGCTGCTGTACGCGGGGTCGGGCGCCGAGGGGGCGCGGGGGATCGGGTACGTCCTGATGGCCTTCGGCCTCGGGCTCGTTCCTTACTCGGTGCAGTACGTGGTGCTGCGCGGTTTCTACGCGTACGAGGACACCCGGACGCCCTTCTACAACACGGTCATCGTCGCCGTGGTCAACGCGTCCGCCTCCGGCCTGTGTTTCGTCCTGCTGCCGGCGCGCTGGGCCGTCGCCGGGATGGCCGCGTCGTACGGGCTGGCCTTCGCGGTCGGTGTCGGGGTCGCCTGGCGGCGGCTGCGCAAGCGGCTGGGCGGGGAGCTGGACGGCGCGCGTGTCGTGCGTACGTACGTGCGGCTGATCGTGGCGTCGGCGCCGGCGGCCTTCGCCGCCTGGGGCGCGGCCCGCGCGGTGACCGGCGAGCTGGGCAGCGGCGCCGGGGGTTCGGCCGTGGCGCTGGCGGCCGGCGGGGCGGTGCTTGGCGTGGTCTTCCTGGGGCTCGCCCGGCTGATGCGGCTGCCGGAACTGGACGCCCTGATGGGCGCGGTGCGCGGTCGCCTGGGGCGCTGAGCCCCGTTCCGGCCGGCGCGGGACGCGCGACTCCCGTTCCGGCCGGCCGGAGCGCGTAAGCCTGTTCCGGCCGGTGCGCGACGCGTGACAACCCGGCGGGCCTCCCGACCTGTCCTACCTCCGGGAGACGCGAGTTCCCAGTCAAGTTCCGCGTATCAGGAGGCAGTTGTGCAATCCAAGGCGCTACGCAGACGGTGGCGGACCGCGGCGGTCGGAGTGGTCTCCGCCGTGGTGCTGATACCGGGGATGCCGGTGGCGTCCGCGCAGCCGGCGGTGCCCGGGGCCGGGGACCGCAGTGGCGGCTCCGGAGGCGGGCCCGTGCGTACGGTCGTGCTGGTGACCGGGGACCGGGTGCTGGTGGGGGCCGGGGACCGGGTGGTGGGGATCGAGCGGGCCGAGGGGCGGGAGAACGCCGCGTTCTCGGTGCGTACGACGGACGGGCACACGCACGTCGTGCCCGTCGACGCGCGGCCGTTGCTCGCGGCGGGGAAGCTGGACGCCCGGCTCTTCGATGTGACGCGACTGCTGGAGTACGGGTACGGCGGCGGCGACGGCGGTTCCGCGACGCTGCCGCTGATCACCTCCTTCACCGGCAGGAGCCTGCCGCCCGCCGGCGCGCTGAAGCGGACGGGCATCCGTACGGAGCGGACGCTGCCGACCGTCAACAGCCGGGCCATGCGGCTCTCCGGCGCGGACGGTTCCGCGTTCTGGGACGCCGTCACCGAGGAGACCCGGGGCGACGAGGCGCCCACCCGCTTCGCGGCCGGGACCGCCGTCAAGAAGGTCTGGCTCGACGGGCAGCGCAAGGCGAGCCTGGACCGGAGCGTGGCGCAGATCGGGGCGCCCACCGCCTGGGAGGCCGGGTACGACGGCAGCGGGGTGACCGTCGCCGTACTGGACACCGGGATCGACACGGGCCACCCCGATCTGGCGGCGCAGGTGGTCGGCGAGAAGGTGTTCGCCCAGGCGGACGGGCCGGGCGACGCGTTCGGCCACGGCACGCATGTGGCGTCGACGGTGGCGGGGACCGGGGCGAAGTCCGGCGGGCGCTACAGGGGCGTCGCGCCCGGGGCGAAGATCCTCAACGGCAAGGTGCTGGACGACAACGGCGACGGCTACGACTCGGAGATCATCGCCGGGATGGAGTGGGCCGTGGCCGAGGGCGCCGATGTGGTCAACCTCAGCCTCGGCGGGGACGACTCCCCCGGGATCGACCCGATGGAGGAGACCGTCAACCGGCTCTCCGCCGAGACGGACACGCTGTTCGTCATCGCCGCGGGCAACTCGGGCGACGGGGAGAGCACCGTCGGCTCGCCGGGCAGCGCGGACGCCGCGCTCACCGTGGGCGCCGTCGACACGTCCGACGTACTGGCCGACTTCTCCAGCCGCGGTCCCCGGGTGGGCGACGCGGGCGTCAAGCCCGATCTGACCGCCCCCGGCGTGGCGATCATGGCCGCGGCGGCGGCCGGCAGCGTACTGGAGCAGGAGGTTCCTTCGGACGTGCCGGGGTATCTCGCCATCGACGGTACGTCGATGGCGACCCCGCATGTCGCCGGAGCCGCCGCGATCCTGGCGCAGCGGCACCCCGACTGGAGCGGCCGGCGGATCAAGGCGGCGCTGACCGGCTCGGCGGAGCCGGGCCCGTACAGCTCCTTCCAGCAGGGCACCGGGCGCACCGAGGTGGTGCGCGCGATGGAGCAGGAGGTCATCGGTGAGACCGGGCCGCTGGGCTTCGGTCTCCAGCAGTGGCCGCACGACGACGACAAGCCGGTGACCAAGCAGGTCACGTACCGCAACCTCGGTACGGAGCCGGTGACGCTGGAGCTGTCGGCCGACGCGCGGGCGGTGGACGGGACGCCCGCGGCCGAGGGGATGTTCACCGTGTCGCCGGAGAAGATCACCGTTCCGGCGGGCGGTACGGCGAGCGCCGATGTCACCTCCGACACCCGGGCCGGTTCGGTGGACGGCTCCTTCGGCGGCGCGGTGACGGCCGCCTCGGCGGACGGTTCGGTCGCGGTGCGCACGGCGGTCGGGGTGGAGCGGGAGAAGGAGTCGTACACCCTGACGCTCAAGCACCTCGACGCGGAGGGCCGGCCCACCGGTGATGCCTCGACGTCGCTGATCGGCATCGGCCGGCAGTTCTACGGTGAGTACGCCAACCCGGAGAACGGGGAGGTCACTGCGCGGGTCCCGGCGGGTGACTACGCGCTCAGCGGGGTGATCCACACCCAGCGGAGTTCCACGGACAACGCGATTCTGATGCGGCCTCGGCTGAAGCTGGACCGGGACACCAGCGTCACGGTGGACGCGCGGGACGCGACGCCGATGGATGTCACGGTGCCGGACAGCGCCGCCGTCAGCACCAACGCCACGGTCGTGTGGATGTACGACCGGAGCGATCCGGACCGGCCGGGCAGCTTCGACTACATGCTTCCGGCGTTCGAGGGCCGCCGGTTCGGGATGATCGGCGGCGAGCCGACGTCCGACGACGGGTACGCGCTGTACTCGGGCAGCTGGGCCCGGACGGACGGGGACGGGACGCCGGTGAACTACCGCGCGGCCTGGGTGCGCCGAGGCGACCTGGGCGGCTTCGCCGACCGGATCGGCCGCGAACGGCTCGCCAGGACCGAGGTGTTGGTGGGGTCCCCGGGCACCGGCAGGCTGGCGCGGATCGACAACTCGCCCCGGACGCCGGAGGGGGACATCCTGTGGAGCACCTCCACCGTCAACCACGAGCTGAGCCCGTCGGCGCGGACGACCGAGTATGTGCTGGCCAATGACGTCAGCTGGTCGCACCGGGTCTGGCAGGGCACGCTGTATCCGAACCCGGAGCGGCCGTTCCTCGTCACGGACACCTTCCTGATGAGCAGGCCCAAGAGGTACGAGGCGGGCAGCAGCACCCGCGAGTCGTTCAACATCGGGGTGTTCGGCCCGGGCCTGGATCCCTCGGTCGCGTTCACGGGCGGTCTCTTCCCGGGTGCGGAGCGGCGGGGGAACACGATCAAGGCGTTCCTTCCGCTGTTCGGTGACGGTGCCGGGAACATGGGGCTGAGCGACTACACCTCGGTCGAGTCGTCGTTCCTGGCCGACGGCACGGAGATCGAGAGCGAGTACGCCCCGGTCGACGGGACCGTCGCGTACGAGGTGCCCGCCGGGGACAGTCCGTACCGGCTGACGATGGATGTCTCGCGCGATCCCGCGGTGTACCCGGTGAGCACGCGGGTGGCGGTGGACTGGGCGTTCCGGTCGGCAAAGACCCCGGAGGACGGGAAGCCGGTGGCGCTGCCGCTGTCGTCGGTGCGGTTCTCGCCGGAGCTGTCGGTGTCGAGCACGGCGCCCGCGGGCGGGCCGTTCACGGTGCCGTTCACCGTCGAGGGCGCTCCTGCCGGGGGCGGCGTCAAGAAGCTCGCCTTCTCGGTCTCGTACGACGAGGGCGCGAGCTGGCAGCGCGCGAAGGCGGTCGGCGGCGACCGGCTGAGGCTGACGCATCCGGCGGGGGCGGGCAGTGTCTCGCTGCGGGCGGAGCTGACCGACCGGGCGGGGAACACGCTGACCCAGACGATCGAGCGGGCCTACCTCATCGCCGAGTAGAGCCTGTCCGCGGAAACGCGGGCGCCGGACACGCCAACGCCCCGGTGCGGACCATGGTTTCGGTCCGTACCGGGGCGTTCGGCTTCCGCCGGGCGGCGGTTACGCGTTGACGGTTTCCTGCTCCGGCTCGGCCGCCGGAGTCTCCGTCGCCGGGGCCTCCTTGGCGGCGCGCTTCGCGGCCTTCTTCCCTGCGCGGCGCTCCTTGCGGAGTTCGACCATCGCGTAGAGCGTCGGTACGAGCAGCAGCGTCAGGACGGTGGAGGTCGCGAGGCCGCCGATGACGACCACGGCCAGGGGCTGGCCGATGAAGCCGCCCTCGCCGGTGATGCCCAGGGCCATGGGCACCAGCGCGAAGATGGTCGCCAGGGCGGTCATCAGGATCGGGCGCAGCCGGTGCCGGCCACCCTCGATGACGGCTTCGACGACGCCGAGGCCCTGGGCCCGGTACTGGTTGATCAGGTCGATCAGCACGATCGCGTTGGTCACGACGATGCCGATGAGCATCAGCATGCCGATCATCGCCGGGACGCCCATCGCGGTGCCCGTGATCAGCAGCAGCCCGATCGCGCCGGTCGCCGCGAACGGGACCGAGACGAGCAGGATCAGCGGCTGGATCAGCGAGCGGAACGTGGCGACGAGGAGCATGAAGACGATCGCGATGGCGGCCAGCATGGCGAGGCCGAGCTTCACGAAGGCGTCGTTCTGGTCCTCGGAGACGCCGCCGATGGAGGCGGTCGCGCCGTCCGGGAGCTTCAGCGAGTCGATCTTCGAGGCGAGCGCGGTGGAGACCGCGCCCGTGTTGTCGCTGGTTGGCCGGGCCGTGATGGTGGCGGCGCGGGCGCCGTCGATCCGGGTCATGGAGACGGGTCCGGGGACGAGTTCCACATCGGCGATCTGACCGAGCTTCACGGCGCCGAGCCGCAGGTCCTTCAGCTCGGCCATGGTGGTGGCCGGTTCTGCGGAGGTGATGACGACATCGCGCTCGGTGTCGTCGAGCATCGCCTTCGCGGCGGTCGTGCCCCGTACGGCCTGGCTGACGGCCGCGCCGAGGGTGGCGTCGCTGAATCCGGCGTCGGCGGCCTTGGAGTTGGCCTTGACCGAGATGCGCGGGATGGACTGCGACAGGTCGCTCTGTACGTCCGTGACGTCGTCGAGCTTCTTCACGACGCCCTGGACCTGGTCGGCGGCCTTGCGCAGGGTGTCCGCGTCGGACGCCTTGACGACGACGCTGAGGTCCTGGCTGCCGAAGCCGTCACCGGCGGCGATGGTGGTGTCGCCGATGCCGTCGAGGCCGGCCAGCTTCTTCTCGATCTCGTGCTGGGTGGACTCGTACTCCTTGGCGTCCTTCAGCGTGATCTGGTACGAGGCCTGGTTGGCGCCCGTACCGCCGCCGAAGGCAGCCATGAAGCCGGAGGAGCCGATGGTGACCTGGTAGTTCTTGATGGTGTCGACGTCCGCGAGGACCTTCTCGACCTTCGCGGCGGCGGCGTCGGCCGCGTCCAGGCTGGTGCCGGGCTCCAGCTTCTGCTTGATGGTGAGGACTTCCTGCTCGCCCTGGTCGAAGAAGTTGGTCTTCAGGAAGGGCACCATGCCGAAGGTGGCAAGGAGGACGGCGACCGCGATGCCGGCGCTCATGAGGCGGCGGCGGGTGGCGAACTCCAGCACCGGCACGTAGAAGCGCTGGAGCCGGCTCTGCGTCTCCTTCTCCTCGGCCAGCCGGCGCGCCTCCTCGGCGTCGACGCCGGCCGCTTCCTTCGGGACCCGCAGGAACCAGAACGAGAGGACGGGGACGACGGTCAGCGAGACGAGCAGCGAGGCGAGCAGCGCCGCCGTGACGGTCAGCGAGAACGAGCCGAAGAGCGCGCCGACCATGCCGCCGACGAGACCGATCGGCAGGAACACCGCGACGGTGGTCAGCGTGGAGGCGGTGACCGCGCCCGCGACCTCCTTGACGGCGGTGAGGATGGCGGTCTCGCGCTCCTCGCCGTAGCCGAGGTGCCGCTTGATGTTCTCCAGGACGACGATCGAGTCGTCCACGACGCGGCCGATCGCGATGGTCAGCGCGCCGAGGGTGAGCATGTTGAGCGACAGGTCGCGCGTCCACAGCACGATCAGCGCCAGCACGATGGAGAGCGGGATGGAGACCGCGGTGACGACCGTGGAGCGGATCGAGGCCAGGAAGACCAGGATCACGAGCACGGCGAAGACCAGGCCGAGCGCGCCCTCGGTGGTGAGCCCGGAGATGGCCTTGGAGACGGCGGGGCCCTGGTCGCTGACGACGGTGAGGGTGGCGCTGGAGCCGAGGTCCTTGCGCAGATCGGGCAGCTTGTCCTTGACGGCGTCGGAGATGGCGACGGCGCTGCCGTCCTTGTCCATCGTGGCCATGACGGCGAGGCTGGGCTTGCCGTCCGTCCGGGTCAGGGACGTCGCGGCGGCCGGCTTCTGCTCGACGGTGGCGACGTCCGCGAGGCGGACGGCCTTGGTGGCGCCGGTCTGGCCCGCGCCGCCCGCTGCCGCGCCGGCCGGGGGCGCGATGCGCAGGTCCTTGATCTGCTGGAGCGAGGTGAACCCGCTGCCGACCTGGACCGTACGGCTCTTGCCGTCCTCGGCGAACGAACCGGCGGGCAGGGCGGCGCCGCCGGCCCGCAGCGCGTCGGCGAGCGCCATGGTGTTGAGGCCCGCGGCGGCGAGCTTCGCGTCGTCGGGGGTGACGGCGACCTGGAGGTCGCGGACGCCGTCGACGGTGACCTGGCCGACGCCGGAGATGTCCTGGAGGGCGGGCACGACCGTACGGTCCAGCTGGGCGGCGAGCGCCTGCTGGTCCTTGTCGGAGGTGACGGCGAGGACGACGGTCGGGATGTCGTCCGTCGAGCCGGCGATGACCTGCGGGTCGACCTCGCCCGGGAGCTGGGAGCGGGCGCGGTTCACGGCCTGCTGGACATCGGCGACGAGCTGCTTGGTGTTCTCACCGCCGAAGTCGAAGCTGGCCATGATGATGGCACTGCCCTCGCTCGCCGTCGAGGTGATGCCCTTGAGGCCGTCGACGGCCTTGAGGGAGTTCTCGAGCGGTTCGACCACCTGCTTCTCGACCACATCGGGGGAGGCGCCCTGGTAGGGAGCGAGCACCGACACCATCGGCAGTTCGATGGAGGGCAGCAGCTGCTGCTTGAGCTGGGGTATCGCGATCGCGCCGAACACGATCGCGATGATCGACATCAGCCCGATCAGGGCCCGTTGCGCGAGGCTGAATTTCGACAGCCAGGACATTGGGGGTCTCTCTTCTGTGGTGTACGCGGCAGGCGGAGGAGCGCTGCTCCTCCGGGAGCGACCGGCACATGGGGCCGGTGCTGTTTACCGGCACATGGGGACGGTGCTGTTTATACGATCAGCCATCCGCGAGCCGGATCCGTCGCCCCCAGGTCTTCATTCTTTATCTGCCGCATACCGCACCTGGAGTACGGCGCCGGGGCGCTCACTCCACCCTCGGGCGTACCAGTCCCGACTCGTAGGCGATGACGACGAGTTGGGCCCGGTCGCGGGCGCCTAGCTTCGCCATGGCCCGGTTGACGTGCGTCTTTACCGTCAGCGGGCTCACCTGGAGGCGTGCCGCGATCTCGTCGTTGGAGAGGCCGCCCGCGACCTGGACGAGCACCTCGCGCTCGCGCCCGGTCAGCGCGTTCAGCCGCTCGGAGTGGCCGCCCGGGTCCCGTTCGGGGTCGCCGCCGCCCTGGGCGAGGAAGGTAGCGATGAGGCCCTTGGTCGCGGCCGGTGACAGCAGGGCGTCGCCCGCCGCCGCGATCCGGATGGCGTTGAGCAGCTCCTCGGGTTCCGCGCCCTTGCCGAGGAAGCCGGAGGCGCCGGCGCGCAGCGACTGCACCACGTACTCGTCGACCTCGAAGGTGGTCAGCATGACGACGCGTACCCCGGCCAGGTCGGGGTCGGCGCTGATCGTACGGGTGGCGGCGAGGCCGTCCGTACCGGGCATACGGATGTCCATCAGGACGACGTCCGGGCGGGTGGAGCGGGCGAGGGCGACGGCCTGGGCGCCGTCGGCGGCCTCTCCGACGACCTCCATGTCGGGCTCGGAGTCCACCAGTACGTGGAACGCGCTGCGCAGCAGTGTCTGGTCGTCGGCGAGCAGCACCCTGATCGTCATCTGTTCTCCCCGTGCGCCGCGCGGTCGTCCGTACGGCCGTCGACGGGCAGTATCGCCTGGGTGCGGAAGCCGCCGCCGTACCGGGGTGCCGCGGTGAGGGTGCCGCCGAGGGCGGTGACGCGCTCGCGCATGCCGATGAGGCCGTGGCCGCCGCTGTCGGGAGCGGGGGCGGGGGACGCGGGCGCCCTGGGGTCGCCCGTGCCGCTGTCGCCGCCGTGGTCGAGCACGGTGACCTCCACGGTGGATCCGATCCGTACGACGCTGACCTCGGCCTTCGCGCCCGTACCCGCGTGCTTGCGCACGTTGGTCAGCGCCTCCTGGATGATCCGGTACGCGGCGAGGTCGACGGCGGCGGGCAGTTCGCGGCGCGGTCCTGGCCCGCCCACCAGGAACTCCACGGGCAGGCCCGCGTTGCGGAAGGTGTCGAGGAGCCCGTCGAGGTGGGCGAGGCCGGGGGCGGGCTCGGTGGGGGCAGCGGGGTCGCCGGACTGGCGGAGCAGCCCGACGGTGGCGCGCAGCTCGTTGAGCGCGGAGCGGCTGGCCTCCCGTACGTGCGCGAGCGCCTCCTTGGCCTGGTCGGGGCGCCTGTCCATGACGTGCGAGGCGACGCCGGCCTGCACATTGACCAGGGCGATGTGGTGGGCGACGACATCGTGGAGGTCGCGGGCGATGCGCAGCCGCTCCTCGGCGACGCGGCGGCGCGCCTCCTCGTCGCGGGTGCGTTCTGCGCGTTCGGCGCGCTCGCGGATGGCGTCGACGAAGGCGCGGCGGCTGCGGACGGCGTCCCCGGCGGTGCTGGCCATGCCGGCCCAGGCGAAGATCGCCAGGTTCTCCTGGGCGTACCAGGGGGCACTGCTGACGACCATCGCGACCGCCGTGAGGACGGTCATGGTGCCGAGGCCGACCCGCCAGGTGGTGGGGCGGTCGGTGTGCGCGCCGACGGTGTAGAGCGCGATGACGGCGGTGAGGACGGCGGGCGCGGGCGGGTGGACCATGATCAGCCCGAGCAGGGTCAGCCCGGCGGTGCCCAGCAGTACGGCCGTGGGCGCGCGGCGCCGGAAGACCAGTACGGCGGCGCTGAGCACCATCAGGACCACCCCGAGGGACGTGGGCGCACGGCTGCCGAAGACGGGCCCGTCGGGCCCGCCGTGGTCGGCGAACGACCCCACGATCATGCAGAGCAGCACACCGGCCGACAGCAAGGCGTCGGAGGCGAGGGGATGCGCGTACGCCCGTTCCCGCGAGCGGGCGCACACTTCGCCGAGAGTCGTCACACCTCGCAACGGTACGCCGCCCACGCGGGCAGCCCGGTCGCGAGCGCCCCGACGGCCGGCCCGGTGGTCAGCCCTGCCGGGAGTCCTGGCCGGGGCGGGCGCTGAGCAGGGCCGCGCCCAGCGGGGTGAGGACGTGGAGCACGGTGTTGCCCCGCCGGGTCGCGGTGGTCAGGCCCGCCTCGCGCAGTGTGGTGGCGTGCTGGCTGGCCGTGGGCGGGGTCATGCCGAGGCGCCGGGCCAGTTCTCCGGTGGTGCAGCCGTCCTCGATCAGACGCAGGCAGGCGGCCCGGGTGGGGCCGAGGAGGTTCGCGAGCCTCCGGGATCCGGCCGTGTGGTCGGGGCCGGCCCACCAGCCCGGCACACGGGGGATCGGGTAGACCAGCACGGGCGGCAGCCCGGGGTCGACGAGGGTGATGGGCATCCGCCAGCAGAACACCGAGGGCACCAGCACCAGGCCCCGCCCGGCCAGTTGGATGTCGTGCTCCACGGGGTAGTCCGCCTCCAGCACCGGTCTTCGCCACCGCAGGATCGGCGCCAGGCCGGCCAGCATTCCCTCGCTGCCGTCGTCCAGTACGGAGCGGGAGCGCAGCGCCCGCTCGGCGTCGACGAGGGCCCGCATCTGCGGCCAGTAGGGTGCGACGGCGGTGCGGTAGTACGCGCGGAGCGCGCCCCCGAGCCCTTTCAGCGTCTCCGGATCCCCCTCGGCCAGGGGACGGGCCCAGGGCGGCGCGCCGGGCAGTGCCTCCAGTTCCCGGCGCAGTTGGCCGCGCGGGGTGGTCAGTACCGCCTCGATGCCGGGCTCCAGCCCCTCGGACGCCTGCGCCGGGGTCAGGAAGTCGGGGAAGTCGCCCACCGGGGGCGCCAGCGTGCGCAGCACCCGGACCTGCGACGGCTGCAGCCTGCTGAGCCCGGCCCGTACCTGCGCGCGCCACGGGTCGAAGACGGCCCGCCCCTGCGCCGTACCCAGCAGGGTGATGCTGAGCACCGTCTCCCAGAGCGGATCGGGCTCGCGTACGAACCGGATCCTGGACAGGTCGTCAGCGGTGAAGTGCACCCGCAGCACCACGCTCACCCCTCGTTCCCACGACGGCTCGCCGCTCGCCAGTCTGCATCCCCGACAACCCCTCTGACCAGCCCTTTTAGGCCAGCTATGAACAATGTGGCGCCAAGTTCGCGAGACCCGCCACGCTGAGGCACCGCCACGGTCGGCTCCTCGGACCCGCGGCGGAGAACAGCGGTGCCGACGCGGCCGTACGGGGGGCGGTCGCGTCGCGCCGTACGGCCGCGTCACCGCGGCCGACCACCTCATTCCGCGACGACAGAACAGGACCGGCCACACCATGGGACGTTCGGAACTCCCCGTCTCCCGCGCCGCGGGACAGGCCCTCTCGCCGCCCCGCAGAAGCGTTCTCCTGGGAGCGCTCGGCGCCGCCGCCGCGTTGAGCGCCTTCGCCCGTCCGGCCGCCGCAGCGGCGGCGGCGGCGTCCGCGCCCGTCCCCTATCCGCTGCTGACCCGCGCCGACTGGGGTGCGGACGAGTCGCTGCGGTTCGCCGTCGGCGGCGCCGAACTCTGGCCGCCGGAGTTCCACCCCGTACAGACCCTGAGCATCCACCACACCGCCGACGAGAGCAGCAACCCCGACCCGGCCGCGCGGGTCCGCTCGATCTACCGCAACGACGCTGTCGGCGCCGGCAAGGAGTACGGGGACATCGGCTACCAGTACGTGATCGACGAGAACGGCCGGGTGTACGAGGGACGCTGGTCGGGCACCGCCGGCACGGTCGCGCACGACAGCGCCGGGAGACTCGTCACCGGTGCGCACATCGGCGGCTACAACAGCGGCAACGTGGGGATAGCCCTGCTCGGCACGTTCACCCGGACGCCCGCGCCGGCCGCCGCCCGCGCCACCCTGATCCAGTTGCTGGCCGAACTCGCCGCGCGGCACTCGATCGATCCGCTGGCCACCGTCGTCTACCGCAATCCGATCAGCGGAGTCACCCGGACCGTCCCGGCCATCGGCGGCCACCTCGACTGGGCGGCCACCCTGTGCCCCGGAACGGTCCACGCCGACCTGCCGGCGATCCGTACCGAGACCGCCGGGCTGATCAACGGCTGATCCGACACCGACGGGGACGCCGGACCACTGACCAGGGACGCGTTCTGGCGGTTCAACGTCGGCTGCTGAGCCGACAGCGCTTCGCCCCGCCGAGTGGCAACTCGGCGGGGCGAAGTGTCGCGCTGCTGGAGTGGAGTCGGCAGGGCCGGGCGCCAGGGGCCGCGGGAGGCTACGGGGAGGGGATCAGGCCCTCGTCGTCGAGCATCTCGCGGACCTCTTCCATCGTCGCGCCGGGCGCCGGCAGGATCAGTTCGGACGGCTCCAGGGAGTCGTCCGGCAGCGGCTCGCCGAGTTCGCGGACCTTGTCCAGGAGCGCGTGCAGCGTGCGGCGGAAGCCGTCCGCGTCACCGTCCCTGACCTCGGCCAGCAGTTCGTCGTCGAGCTTGTCGAGCTCGGCGAAGTGGCTGTCCGCCAGCTTCACCTGGCCCTCCCCCATGATCCGTACGATCATGACGCGCCCCTACTGCTTGTCGAATTTGTTGGTCGACGGCTGGGCGTCCTGCGTGCCCGTGCCACCGGTGCCGCCCTCGATCGCCTGGGTCGACGACGAGCCGCCGGCCAGCTCCGCCTTCATGCGCTGGAGCTCCAGCTCGACGTCCGAGCCGCCGGAGATACGGTCCAGTTCGGCGGCGATGTCGTCCTTCGCCATGCCGGACTGGTCGTCCAGCGCGCCGGAGGCGAGCAGCTCGTCGATCGCGCCGGCCCGCGCCTGGAGCTGCGCGGTCTTGTCCTCGGCGCGCTGGATGGCCAGGCCGACGTCGCCCATCTCCTCGGAGATGCCGGAGAATGCCTCCCCGATCCGGGTCTGCGCCTGCGCGGCGGTGTAGGTCGCCTTGATGGTCTCCTTCTTCGTACGGAAGGCGTCCACCTTGGCCTGGAGGCGCTGGGCGGCGAGCGTCAGCTTCTCCTCCTCGCCCTGGAGCGTCTGGTGCTGCGTCTCCAGGTCGGTGACCTGCTGCTGGAGCGAGGCGCGGCGGGACAGCGCCTCGCGCGCCAGGTCCTCCCGGCCGAGCGCCAGCGCCTTGCGGCCCTGGTCCTCCAGCTTGGACGACTGGCCCTGCAGCTGGTTCAGCTGAAGTTCCAGCCGCTTGCGGGACGTCGCCACATCGGCCACGCCCCGGCGTACCTTCTGAAGCAGCTCCAGCTGCTTCTGGTACGAGTAATCAAGGGTCTCGCGCGGATCCTCGGCCCGGTCAAGGGCCTTGTTGGCTTTCGCGCGGAAGATCATCCCCATACGCTTCATGACACCGCTCATGGGCTTCGCGCGCCCCCTTCTGACGGACTCCGGACTACAGCACTCCAACAGAACCCACAGTACGGGCCCTGCCTCTATTACCGCACTGTTCCAGCGCGGATGCGCTCCTCCCCAAGGACGACTGACCTCCGCCCGGCTCGGACGCAGGGAGTAGATGACCACGGAGGATGATCGGGAAATAGCGGGCAAATTCGAATTATTCACCCGCCGTTTCCCTGTCTTCTTCCCGGAAGAGACGCAGGACGTTGCGGGATCGTTCCCCGCAGGGGTGGGGCCGAACCACGTCACCCCGTACCCTTGGGTTTTGTGTTCCGAAGCCGCTCCAAGGAAGAGAAGGCCACCGCCACCAAGGTGACGGCGGACCTCTCCACGCAGCCCCGCGACCCGCAGGCCCCCAAAGGCCGCCCGACCCCCAAGCGCAGTGAGGCCCAGTCGCAACGACGGCGCGCCTCGACGACGCCGACCGACCGCAAGACGGCCATGAAGCGCCAGCGCGAGGCCCGCCGGGAGGACCTGGCGAAGCAGCGCGAGGCGCTGGCCAGCGGTGACGAGCGTTATCTGCCGGCCCGTGACAAGGGCCCGGTACGCCGGTACGTCCGCGATTTCGTGGACTCCCGGTTCGCCATCGCCGAGTTCTTCCTGCCGCTCGCCGTGGTGATCCTCGTACTGAGCATGGTGCGGGTCGGCGCGCTCCAGAACATCGCGCTGCTGCTGTGGCTCGGTGTGATCGTGCTGATCATCATCGACTCGATCGGCATCTGGCTGCGGCTGAAGAAGCAGCTCGCCGAGCGCTTCCCGGACACCCCCAAGCGCGGCGCGGTGGCCTACGGCCTGATGCGTACGCTCCAGATGCGCCGACTGCGACTGCCGAAGCCGCAGGTCAAGCGCGGAGAGCGGCTCTGAGTACGGAAGTCTCCGGCTTCTCCGCGGCACGGGCCAACTGGCTGGCCGGGCTCGGCGGGCTCCGTAACGTCGTCCGTCAGGAGCTGGTCGCGCGCCAGCTCGACGAGCAGATCAGCGCCCGCTTCCCGGTGGGACAGCGGCTGCGGGTCCTCGACGTCGGGATGGGGCAGGGCACCCAGGCCCTGCGGCTCGCGCGCGCCGGACACACCGTGACCGGTCTTGAGTCCGATCCCGGGATGCTGGCCACGGCGCAGGCGGCCTTCGCCGACGAGCCCGCGGGCATACGCGAGCGGGTGCGGCTGATCGAGGGCGACGGCCTGGAGACCGGGGTCCACTTCCTGCCGGGCAGCTTCGACGTGGTGCTCTGCCACGGCGTGCTGATGTACGTCAACGAGCCGGACGCGATGCTGGCCGGGCTGGCGCGGATGCTGGCGCCGGGCGGGCTGCTGTCCCTGCTCGTACGGAACGGTGACGCGCTGTCGCTCCGTCCCGGGCTGGCCGGGGACTGGGCGGAGGCGCTGGACGCGTTCGACTCGGCCACGTACACCAACCGGCTGGGCCTGCGCGTCAGGGCGGACCGGCTGGAGTCGCTCACGGCGACGCTGGCGGGGATCGCCGCGCCGCTGCACGCCTGGTACGGCGTACGGGTCTTCACGGACGGCGCCGCGGGGAACGCGGAGCCGCCGGTGGGCGAGGAGCTGGAGCGGCTGCTGTCGGCGGAGGACCGGGCGGGCCGCCTGGAGCCGTACCGCAGGGTGGCGGCGCTGCTGCATCTGTGCGGGGTCCGTGGCTGAGAATCGGGCACGGACTCTGTCAGGCGCGGGGCGCGTTTTCGCGTCCTCACTGAAATGAGCGGCACTGAAGCGGTCGGCGTCGACGCCGGCCCGAACGCGAGAAGCGCGCCCGCGGCCGGCACGCGGGAGACACCCCAGCTGCCCGCCAGGGAGACCTGGGCGGCCCTGTACCGGCACTTCCGGCCGCATCGCGCGACGGTGGCCCTCGGCGCGCTGCTTGCGCTGATCGGCACGGCGACCGGGCTGGCGCAGCCGCTCGCGGCGAAGGCCCTGGTCGACCGGCTCGGTGACGACGGCTCGATCACCGGCGTGCTGCTGCTGCTCACCGGGCTGGTGGTGTTCGGCACGGCGGTCCAGGCGGTCGGCTCGTACCTGCTGGAGCGGACCGCCGAGTCCGTGGTGCT
Source organism: Streptomyces sp. NPDC093109 (assembly GCF_040701725.1). Classification (NCBI taxonomy): domain Bacteria; kingdom Bacillati; phylum Actinomycetota; class Actinomycetes; order Kitasatosporales; family Streptomycetaceae; genus Streptomyces; species Streptomyces sp. NPDC093109. Next base: position 36,608 of record NZ_JBFBEZ010000048.1, on the reverse strand, counting down.
GGCCGCCCGGCGCACTCTGATCGGGCGGCTGCTGCGGCTGCGGCTGCCCGAGGTGGAGCGGACCCAGCCAGGCGATCTGATGTCCCGGGTCACCTCGGACACCACCCTGCTGCGCGCGGTGACGACGCAGTCGATCGTCTCGGCGGCGACCGGCAGCCTGGCCTTCCTGGCGACGATCACGCTGATGGGCCTGCTGGATCCGGTGCTGCTGGGTGTCACGCTCGGGGTGATCGTGGTGATCGGCGCCGCCGTGGCGCTGGTGATGCCGAGGATCTCGCGGGCGGCCAAGCGGTCGCAGGAGGCCGTCGGCCACATATCCGCGGTGCTGGAGCGGGCCTTCGGGGCGTTCCGTACGGTCAAGGCGTCGGGCGCGGAGGACCGGGAGACCGCGGTCGTGGAGACGGCGGCCCGGGACGCGTGGCGGCACGGGGTGGCGGCGGCGAAGTGGCAGACGGTCGCCGGGGCTTCGGTCGGGCTGGCCGTGCAGGTGTCGTTCCTGGCGGTGCTGGGGGTGGGCGGGGCGCGGGTGGCGTCGGGGGCGATCTCCGTGTCGACGCTGGTCGCGTTCCTGCTGTTCCTGTTCTATCTGATCGACCCGGTGTCGAGCCTGGTGGGCGCGGTGACGCAGTACCAGGTGGGTACGGCGGCGGTCGCCAGGATCGTGGAGGCGGAGCGGCTGGAGACCGAGACGCTGGACGTCGCGACGCGGGAGACCGGGACGCCGGCCCCGGAGTCCGGGGCCTCCGCCTCGCGGAAGCCGGCCTCGGTCGTCTTCGACGACGTCACCTTCCGCTACCGCGACGATCTCCCGTACGTCCACCGCGGCGTCTCCTTCGAGGTCCCCGGCCCGGGGATGACGGCCTTCGTCGGCCCGTCGGGCGCGGGCAAGACGACGGTCTTCGGGCTGGTGGAGCGGTTCTACGAGCCGGCCGGCGGCCGGATCCTGCTCGACGGGCGGGACATCCGCGAGCTGCCGCTGGCCGAGCTGCGCGCCTCCATCGGCTACGTCGAGCAGGACTCCCCCGTGCTGGCCGGGACGCTGCGCGAGAATCTCGTCTTCGCCGCACCGGGCGCCTCCGACGACGAGATCCACGAGGTGCTCGTACGGGCCAGGCTGGACGGGCTGGTGGAGCGGCTGCCCGACGGGCTCGACACGCTCGTCGGCCATCGCGGCTCCAAGCTCTCGGGCGGCGAGCGGCAGCGGGTGGCGATCGCGCGGGCGCTGCTGCGCAGGCCCCGGCTGCTGCTCCTGGACGAGGCGACGTCGCAGCTGGACGCGGTCAATGAGCTGGCGCTGCGGGACGTGGTCGCGGAGGTGGCGCGGGAGGTCACCGTGCTGGTGGTGGCGCACCGGCTGTCGACGGTGACACTGGCGGACCGGATCGTGGTGATGGACGCGGGGCGGGTCCGGGCGGTGGGCACGCACGAGGAGCTGGTGGCGGGGGACGCGCTGTACGGGGAGCTGGCGGCGACGCAGTTCCTGGCGGCGGCGCGCTGACCCGGGGCGACCCGGCACCCGGCGACCGGGCGTGACCCCCTGATCGGCGGCGTATCGCAGGCCGCACCTCGGGGACAAACGGGATACTCCGGGCATGACTGCTTCTCTTCGCCGTCGCTCCGCGCGCCGGATCCCGCTGTCCCTGACCGCCGCGACCTGCCTGGTCGCACTGGTGGGCGGCTGCTCAGGCACCGCCGCCCCGGGCTCCGGTACGTCGCTGTCCGGCAGCAGCACGCCGGCCGCCGGGGTCGAGCGGCGGGCGGGCAGCGATCTCCAGACCGCCTACGAGACGGTGATCAAGAACGTACTGCCGTCGGTCGTGCAGATCGAGTCGGGGGACAGCCTGGGCTCGGGCATCGTCTACGACGCGCAGGGCCATATCGTCACCAACGCCCATGTGGTGGACCGGCAGCGGACGTTCACGGTGACGGTGGCCAACAGCGAGCAGCCGCTGAAGGCGACGCTCGTCTCCAGCTATCCGCAGCAGGATCTCGCCGTCATCAAGCTCGACTCGGTGCCGAGCGGGCTGCGGGCCGCGAAGTTCGGTGACACGGCGAAGGTCGCGGTGGGGCAGATCGTGCTGGCGATGGGGTCGCCGCTGGGGCTCTCCGGCAGCGTCACGCAGGGCATCGTCTCGGCCGTCGGACGGACCGTCAGCGAGGGTTCGACGGGTGGCGGTACGGGCGCCACGATCCCCAACATGGTGCAGACGTCGGCCGCGATCAACCCGGGCAACAGCGGGGGCGCGCTGGTCGATCTGGACAGCCGGGTGGTCGGCATCCCGACGCTCGCCGCGGCCGATCCGCAGCTGGGCAGCGGCGCGGCGCCCGGGATCGGCTTCGCCATCCCCGTCTCCATGGTGAAGACGGTCGCGGACCAGATCATCAAGAACGGCAAGGTCACCGACTCGGGCCGGGCCGCCCTGGGCATCACGGGCCGTACGGTCCTGGGCGCCGACCTCCAGCCGTCCGGCGTCGCGGTCGTCGAGACCGTGCCGGGCGGCGCGGCGGCCGGGGCGGGGATCGGGGCCGGCGACATCATCACGAAGGTGGACGGCGCGGCGGTGACCTCGATCGAGTCGCTCTCCGAGCTGCTCGCGGCGGACCGTCCCGGGCAGCGGGTCAAGGTGACGTTCACCCGGTCGGGGTCGGCGAGGACGGTCGAGGCGACGCTCGGCGAGATGTGACGGCCCGGCGGGATGCACTGCCCGGCGGGATATGACGGCCCGGAACGCGGGACGGCGCCCGCGCACCCCGTCGTACGGTGGGGTGCGCGGGCGCCGTTCCCGACTGCCCGAGGGAGTCCGCCCCCGTCAGCCTTCCTCGGCGCGCAGGCTCATCGGACCGTAGATCTTGCTGCCGTCCTCGAAGAGGGTCACCTGCTCGGCGCCCCCGCTCAGCAGGTCCTTCCACGCCTCGCCGACCCACGACTCGGCGTCCCCCTGCGTGGTGAACTCCTCCGGCTCCACCGCCGGGGGGACCTCCGTCCCGTCGGCCTTCTCGAACCGCCACGTCCACGCCATGTGCGCCTCCCGGATCCCGCGGAACTGATCGATTTCCTGCCCGCAGCGTAGCCGGGCGCGCACCCTGAGCGGTGACGCGGGAGGATCGTCACCGTGGAACTGACTCTGCTCGGCACCGGAGCCCCCGCCGGACTCCCCCGCCCCGACTGCCCGTGCGCCGCGTGCGCGACCGCCCGCGGTACCCGGGCCCGCGCCGCCACCTCGCTGCTGGTGGACGGCGTCCTGCTGCTCGACCTGACCCCGGGGGCGCCGCTCGCCGCCGCCCGCGCCGGGCACTCGCTCGCCGGGGTGCGGCAGGTGCTGCTCACCCATCCGCACGACGGTCCCGCCGTGGAGCTGCCCGCCGGGCTGCCCACCGCGGGCCGGGTGGCGGACGGCCGGGTGCTGACGCTGCTGGGCGGGCACCGGGTGCGGGCGGTGCCGATGGACGCGCCGGGCACCGGGTACGAGGTAACCGCGCCCGGCGGCGAGCGGCTGCTGTACCTGCCGCCGGGCGGCGCGCCCGCCGGGGTGCCGTCGGCCGGGGGCAACGGCCATGGCCGGGGCGGGCCGCCGCCGGCCGCGACCGCCCCGTACGACATGGTCGCCGCGGATGTCACCGGGCGTCCCGACGCGGTGGCCCGGCTGCGGGCGGCCGGGGCGATCGGTCCCGCCACCGATCTCGTCGCCGTCCATCTGGACCATGACGTGCCGCCCGGCGCCGAGCTGGACCGGCGGCTGGCGGCGGCGGGCGCGCGGGCCGTGCCGGACGGGACGACGCTGACGGTCGGCGCGTACCACCCCGTGCCCGAGGTGCCGCGCCGCACGCTGGTGACCGGCGGGGCGCGCTCCGGGAAGTCCTGGGAGGCGGAGCGTCGGCTCGCCGCGTTCCCCGACGTGCTGTACGTGGCGACGGGCGGCGGGCGCGACGGCGACCAGGAGTGGGACGCGCGGGTCCGGCTGCACCGCGAGCGCCGGCCGGCCTCCTGGCGGACTGCGGAGACCTGCGATCTCGTACCGCTGCTGCGCGTGGACGGGCCGCCGCTGCTGATCGACTGCCTGTCGCTGTGGCTGACGGACGCCATGGACCGGGTGAACGCCTGGGACGACGGCGCGTGGGCGGCGGGCGGCGAGGAGGCGCTGCGGGAGCGGACGGGCGAACTGGCGCGCGCGGTACGGGAGACCGGCCGCACGGTGGTCGCGGTGACCAACGAGGTGGGCGGCGGGGTGGTCCCGGCGACGCTCTCGGGCCGCCGTTTCCGCGACGAACTGGGCCGGCTGAACGCGGCGGTGGCGGCGGAGTGCGAGCAGGTGCTGCTGGTCGTGGCGGGGCAGGCGCTGCCGCTGCGGGGGTGAGGCGCAGGGGGCGGGCCGCGGTCCGCGCAACTGCCGCCCCCGTCCCGGGAGGACACCGTGAACGGGACGGTACTGTCGGCGGATGAGTTCGCTTAATCTCGACGACTTCTCCGATCTGATCGAGCGCCCCGACAGCGGTACGCGGCGTGACGCCGAGGAACGCCGGGAGCGGCTGACCGTGCCGCCCGGGTCGCTCGGGCGCCTCGACGAGCTGGGCGAGTGGCTGGCCGCCGCGCAGGGCGCCGTACCGGTCAAGGCCCTGAAGCAGCCGCGGGTGGTGCTGTTCGCCGGGGACCACGGCGTGGCCTCCCTCGATGTGTCGGGCCGTCCCGCGGGCTCCGCGCATCTGCTGGTGCGGGCCGCGCTGGAGGGCGAGAGCCCCGTCGCGGTGCTGGCCCGGCTGGCGGATGTGCCCGTACGGATCGTGGACGCCGGTCTTGACTGCGATCCCGCGCTGCTGCCCGACGAGGTGGTACGCCACCGGGTGCGGCGCGGCAGCGGGCGGATCGACATCGAGGACGCGCTGACCGCCACGGAGGCGGAGATGGCCGTCAGGCTCGGCATGGCGATCGCGGACGAGGAGGCCGACTCCGGTACGGATCTGGTGGTCCTGGGCGATCTGAGCGTCGGCGGCACCACGGCGGCGGCCACCCTGATCGCGGCGCTCTGCGGTACGGACGCCTCGGTGGTCACCGGGCGCGGCGGCGCGGGCATCGACGATCTGGCGTGGATGCGTAAGTGCGCGGCGGTACGGGACGCGCTGCGCCGGGCGCGGCCGGTCCTCGGGGACCAGCTGGAGCTGCTGGCGGCGGTCGGCGGCGCGGATCTGGCCGCGATGACGGGCTTCCTGCTGCAGAGCGCGGTCCGGCGGATGCCGGTGATCCTGGACGGGGTGGTCTCGGCGGCGTGCGCGCTGGTGGGACAGCGGGCGGCGTTCCGGGCGCCCGACTGGTGGCTGGCGGGCCAGCTGAGCGGCGAGCCGGCGCAGGCGAAGGCGCTGGACCGGATGGCGCTCAACCCTCTGCTGGACCAGGGCGTCACTGTGGGGGAAGGGTCCGGGGCGCTGCTCGCGCTTCCTCTCGTGCGGGCCGCCGCCGCGCTGGCGGCGGAGCTGCCGGAGAAGGCGGCCGAGCCGGAGCCCGACACCACGGAACCCGCCGCCGCCGAGTAGGCATCGGGCGTGGCCACGCTCCCCGCGGCCACGCCAATCCGTCTCCCAGCACGGAGCGCGATGCCCCATATGATCGTGTTTCATGGGAGAAGTTCAGTTGCCTGCCGACCGACCGGGCCGGGGCCTCGCCCCGGACCGGGCCAGCGTTCCCGGCCGGGGTCCCGCCCCGGGCGGCAGCTCCGTACGTACGCGGCGGTGCGCGGCGTTCGCCGTCTGGTATCTGCGCGCCGCCGCGTTCCTGAACTTCCTGGGCGCCGTCTGGGTCTCCTTCGGGCAGGACGTGCGGCGGCACAACATCAACAACTTCTTCACCCCGTACCTGCTCACGGCGGGCTTCGCGTCGGGCGCCTTCACGCTCTTCCTGGCGATCACCATGCGGCGCCGCAAGCGCGCGGCGTGGATCCTCAACATCGTCATGTCCGGGCTCTTCCTGCTGCTGCTCTGCCTCGTGATGCTCCTGCCGGAGATCCGGCACTATCCGCAGAACTGGGTCTCGTTCGCGCTGACCGCCGCCTTCGTGGTCTCGCTGGTGGCGGGCCGGCGGGAGTTCTACGCCAAGGGCGACCGGTCCAATCCGAAGCTGGCCGCCGCCGTGGCCGCCGGCGGGCTGCTGACGGCCTCGCTGCTGGCCGGGCTGCTCGTCACGGTCACCAACACCGGGCACGGCGCCACGACCTTCCTGGAGCGCTGGCAGTACGGCGCGCTGCGGCTGATCTGGCTGACGGACAGCGACCGGTTCCCGCACATCTCCACGCCCGGCTGGGTCAACGTCTCCATCAACGTGCTCTCCACGCTGCTGCTGCTCGCCGTGCTGTACGCGGCGTTCCGCTCGCGCCGGGCGGTCGATCCGCTGACCGAGGAGGACGAGGCGCGGCTGCGCGTCCTGCTCGACAAGTACGGCGAGCGCGACTCCCTCGGCTACTTCGCGCTGCGCCGCGAGAAGAGCGTCATGTGGTCGCCGAGCGGCAAGTCCGCCGTCACCTACCGGGTCGTCGGCGGGGTCTCGCTGGCGTCCGGCGATCCGATCGGCGATCCGGAGGCGTGGCCGGGCGCGATCGACGCGTGGCTGGCCGAGGCCCGGGAGCACGGCTGGACGCCGGCCGTCATGGGCGCGAGCGAGGAGGCCGGCACGGTCTACGCCCGGCACGGGCTGGACGCGCTGGAGCTGGGTGACGAGGCGATCGTGGAGACGGCCGAATTCACGCTGGAGGGGCGTGCGATGCGGACCGTACGGCAGGCGTACAACCGGGTCGCGCGGGCCGGTTACCAGGTCCGGGTCCGGCGCCACGAGGACATCCCCGCCGACGAGATGGCGGAGCTGCTGCGCCGTGCCGACGACTGGCGCGACGGAGCGACGGAGCGCGGCTTCTCGATGGCGCTCGGCCGGCTCGGCGATCCGGACGACGGCCGCTGCGTGATGCTCGAATGCCGGGAGAACGGTCCTGAGGGCCCCGGCACGGGCGAGCTGAAGGCCGTGCTGAGCTTTGTGCCGTGGGGTCCCGAGGGGCTCTCGCTTGACCTGATGCGCCGTGACCGGGACAGCGAGAACGGCCTGATGGAGTTCATGGTCATCGAACTGCTCCAGCACGCGAGGGAGATCGGGGTCACTCAGGTGTCGCTCAACTTCGCGATGTTCCGGTCCGTCTTCGAACGTGGCGCGAAACTGGGCGCGGGGCCGGTGCTCCGGCTGTGGCGTTCGCTGCTGAGCTTCTTCTCCCGCTGGTGGCAGATCGAGTCGCTCTACCGCGCCAACGCCAAGTACCGGCCGATCTGGGAGCCGCGGTTCATGCTGTTCGAGAAGAGTGCGGATCTGCTGCGCATCGGGGTGTCCGCGGGCCGCGCCGAGGGCTTCCTCGAAGCGCCGGGTCTGCCCAGGTGGCTGCACCGCCGGCGGCTGGAGAGCCGCCGGTGAACGGTGCGCGACCGCGTGAGATCGCGCGCCGCGAGTGGGGGCCGATACTCCGTACCGTACGGGCCGCGCTCTCCGCGCGGGGCCCGCGCGCCCTGCCGATGACGCTCGCGGCGGTGTCTCTGACGGGGCTGTTCCAGTTCGTACAGAACCAGTCGTGGGGCTACCGGGCGGTGATGGACCTGGGCGCGGTGCGGGCCGAGGACCCGCTCGGGGCGGCTCTGCTGCGTACTCCCCTGTCGCTGTACGTACCGGCGCTGGATCTGCCGGTGTGGGGCGCGCTGGGGCAGATCCTGGTGGTGTTCGGGCTGGCGGAGATATGTCTGGGCCGGTGGCGGACGCTGCTGGTCGCGTATGTGGCGACGCTGGCGGGGACGCTCTACGCGCGGGTGGGTATCGCGCTGGGCCCGAAGTCCTTCGTCGGGCTGCCCGCCTCGGACGCCGTGATCGTCGACACCGGCCCCTCGGCGGCGGTCGTGGGGCTCGGCGTCTACCTGTGCTGGCGCCACCGCGCGTGGTGGACGGGCTCGGTGCTGGTGGCCGCGCTGGTCGTCGAGTGCGTCGTCAAGGACAACCTGGCGGGCCGGGAGCATCTGGCGGCCGTGGCGGCGGTGGCCGTGGTCTGTGCCGTCCGCTCCCGCCTTCAGCGCGGCGGCAGCGGGGGCTCGTCGTCGGGCGTGCCGCCGATCCAGTCCTGAATCCTGCGGCGGGGACCGGCCCAGCGCCTGTCCCTGCGGTACACGCGCAGGGCGGCCCTGGCCCGTGCCCTGGGGCGGCGGCGGTAGAGGCGGCGGGCGTACGGGGACGCCGGCCTGGCCAGCCGGATCGCGCCGATGAGCGCGACGAAGGGCACGAGCGTGCCGACGAGCGCCATGCGCGGCTTGCCCTTCAGCAGGGTGATGAGTACGAACACGAAGTTGACCAGCAGCGTCGCGACCGCCGAGACGCGGCCCTGCCGCTCCTCCTGCGAGAGCTGCCCGACGTCCAGCGGTGAGAAGCCGCTGAGGACCAGGAGCGCGAGCGCGGCGGCCAGGATGACGGCCTCCACGCTCTGCCGGCCCTGCTCGGTCCAGTAGACGTCGTGGAGGTGCAGGATCAGCGCGAACTCGTCGAGGACGAGCCCGGCGCCGGTCCCGAAGATCACCGCGCAGACGGCGGCCCCGACGCCGTGCCGGCCGCTGCCGACGGCGCCGAACCCGCCGATCACGGTGAGGATCACGCCGGGCACCACATGGTGGATGTGCATCCCGCCCGGCGTGATGTTGCGGAACGGCCCCTTCCCGGCGCGGATGAGGCGGGTGATCGTACGGACCAGGAGGAAGCTCAGCACGAAGGAGGCGAGGGCGAGCAGGGTGGGGAGCTTGCCCGGTTCGACGATGTTCTGGTGAAACCAGTGGCCCATGCGATCTGCTTCCGAGCGGATGAATATGGGGATTTCGCAGAGTATCCGCCAATTTGGACCGCGTTGCCGCTCCGCTCCTGGGGGCGGGCGCCCGGCCCGCTCGTCGTAGGCTCGCGCGATGAGCACCACCGACGGCCCCCGCTTCGCGTTCGGCACCCTCACCGTGCTGCCCGTCCGGGTGACGCGCTGGGACCGGACCGCCGCGCGCGCCGGAATGCTGTGGGCGCCGGCCGCCGGGCTGGTCGTGGGCGGCGCGGCGGCGGCCGTGGGCGGGCTGTTCCTGCTCGCGGGCGCGACCCCGCTCCTCGCGGCCGTCGCCGCCGTCGCCGTGCCCGCCGTCCTCACCCGGGGGCTGCACCTCGACGGGCTCGCCGACACGGCGGACGGTCTGGGCAGCGGCAGGCCGGCCGAGGACGCGCTGCGGATCATGAAGCGGTCCGACATCGGTCCCTTCGGGGTGATCACCCTGCTGCTGGTGCTGCTCGGCCAGGTCGCCGCGGTGGCCGCGCTGTACGGCGAGGGCGGGGCGCACGGCACGGCCGGTGTCGTCCTGGCCGGGGTGACGGCCAGGGTCGCGCTCACCCTGGCCTGCCGTACGGGCGTACCGCCGGCCAGGCCCGACGGTCTCGGCGCCGCGGTGGCCGGCACCGTATCCGTAAGGATCGCGGCGTCGGCCGCGGTGCTCGCCTGCGCGGCCGGGGCGGCGGCCGGGGCGCCCTTCGGGCCGGCCGGCGCCGTCCACCACGCACTGGCCGTCCTCGCGGCCCTGGCCTGCGCCCAGTTGCTGCTGCGGCACTGCGTGCGCCGCTTCGGCGGGGTCACCGGCGATGTCTTCGGCGCGCTCGCGGAGACGGCGGCGACCGGCGCCCTGGTCGCGCTCACACTTGGCTGACAAGATCATCGGCCCGTGGGGCCGCGCGGGGCGCGCAAACACGGAGAAGGCGCCCACGGGACCGTGAACCGCCGCCCCGGTGAGCGACGTATATCACTCAGCGTAGGCTCGTTCCCGCCACTCCGACCGGGCCGCGCGCGGCCCGGTCGTTACGATGCGGCGGGCTCGGTCGGCCCACCCCTCGACCACCGAAGAACTCAACGGAAGCGAGATTTCACCACCGTGACTGCTCTCACTCTCAGCACCTCCGGCGCGGCGACGCTGCGCGCCGACGCGATCGTCGTCGGCGTCGCGAAGGGCACCAAGGGTCCGGTGACGACGCCGGGTTCCGAGGCCGTGGACCAGGCGTTCGACGGAAAGCTGGCCACCGTCCTGGAGACCCTCGGCGCCACGGGAGCCGAGGGCGAGGTGACGAAGCTGCCCTCCCCGGCCGGGCTCAAGGCCCCGGTCGTCCTCGCGGTCGGGCTCGGTTCCGTACCGGACAAGGACGAGACGTACGGCGCCGAGACGCTGCGCCGCGCCGCCGGTGTGGCCGCGCGCGCCCTCTCGGGCGTGAAGAAGGCCGCGTTCGCGCTCCCCATCGAGGCGACCGTGGATGTCGAGGCGATCGCCGAGGGCGCCCTCCTCGGCGCGTACGCCTTCACCGCGTACCAGGGCGGCGGGAAGAAGACGAAGAAGGGCGAGGGCCCGAAGCAGCCGCTCGCCGAGGTCGCCCTGCTCGGCACCAAGCCGCGCGACAAGGCCCACAAGGCCGCCGCGGACCGTGCGATCGCGCTGGCCGAGGAGGTCAACCGCGCCCGTGACCTCGTCAACACCCCGCCGAACGACCTCACCCCCGAGTCCTTCGCCGCCGTGGCCACCGCCGCCGGCAAGGAGAACGGCATCAAGGTGCAGGTCCTCGACGAGAAGGCACTCGCCAAGGGCGGCTACGGCGGCATCATCGGCGTCGGCCAGGGCTCGGAGAACCCGCCGCGCCTGGTCAGGCTCGCCTACACGCACCCCGACGCGGTCAAGACCCTCGCCCTGGTCGGCAAGGGCATCACCTACGACTCGGGCGGCATCTCGCTGAAGCCCGCCGGTCACAACGAGACCATGAAGTGCGACATGGCCGGCGCCGCCGCGGTGTTCGCCACGGTCGTGACCGCCGCCCGGCTCGGCCTGCGCGTCAACGTCACCGGCTGGCTCGCCCTCGCCGAGAACATGCCGTCGGGCTCCGCCACCCGCCCCGGCGACGTCCTGCACATGTACAGCGGCAAGACCGTCGAGGTCCTCAACACCGACGCCGAGGGCCGTCTCGTCCTCGCCGACGCGCTGACCCGCGCCTCGGAGGAGAACCCGGACGCGATCGTCGACGTGGCGACCCTCACCGGCGCGATGATGCTGGCGCTGGGCAACCGTACGTTCGGCATCATGGCGAACGACGAGGCGTTCCGCACCTCCCTGCACGAGATCGCCGAGGAGGCGGGCGAGGCGTCCTGGCCCATGCCCCTCCCGTCCGAGCTGCGCAAGGGCATGGAGTCCCCGACGGCCGACCTGGCGAACATCGGCGAGCGGATGGGCGGCGGCCTGGTAGCCGGGCTCTTCCTGAAGGAGTTCGTCGGCGAGGGCATCACCTGGGCCCACCTGGACATCGCGGGCCCGGCCTTCCACGAGGGCGCGCCGTACGGCTACACCCCGAAGGGCGGCACGGGCTCCTCGATCCGCACGCTGGTGAAGCTGGCCGAGCGCTTCGCGGCGTAGCCGCGGCGGACCGGGTCCGGGTCCGTCCCGGGTACGGGTGTGTTTGTCACGTGCCGGGGGTCCGATGTGGGCGGGTGAGGGGGCGAGTGGGGCCTTGTGCCCCTGGACACCCCCGACCCCGTCCCACCTCGGCGCGTGCAAAGATGGGTAACCGGCAGGACAGGGCCCCCACCACAGGGCCGAAGACATAGCGGCCGAAGACAAGCCGCCGCCCGGTCAGCGGACCGCGCCCGGCGCACATGCATGGAGGACGTGACGTGGCGAACGACGCCAGCACCGTTTTCGACCTAGTGATCCTCGGCGGCGGTAGCGGCGGTTACGCCGCGGCGCTGCGCGGAGCGCAGCTGGGCCTGGACGTCGCACTGATCGAGAAGAACAAGCTGGGCGGCACCTGCCTGCACAACGGCTGCATCCCCACCAAGGCCCTGCTGCACGCGGGCGAGGTCGCCGACCAGGCGCGCGAGAGCGCGCAGTTCGGTGTCAAGGCCACCTTCGAGGGCATCGACATCGCCGGTGTCCACAAGTACAAGGACGAGGTCGTCTCGGGCCTGTACAAGGGCCTCCAGGGGCTCGTCGCCTCCCGCAAGGTGACGTACATCGAGGGCGAGGGCCGGCTGTCGTCGCCGACGTCCGTGGAGGTGAACGGGCAGCAGGTCCAGGGCCGTCACGTCCTCCTCGCGACCGGTTCCGTACCGAAGTCGCTGCCGGGTCTGGTGATCGACGGCGACCGGATCATCTCGTCCGACCACGCGCTGACGCTGAACCGCGTCCCGGAGTCCGCGATCATCCTGGGCGGCGGCGTCATCGGCGTCGAGTTCGCCTCGGCGTGGAAGTCCTTCGGTACGGACGTGACGATCGTCGAGGGTCTCAAGCACCTCGCGCCGCTGGAGGACGAGAACAGCTCCAAGCTGCTGGAGCGCGCCTTCCGCAAGCGCGGCATCAAGTTCAACCTGGGCACGTTCTTCGACAAGGCCGAGTACACGGAGACCGGCGTCCGCGTGACGCTGGCCGACGGCAAGACCTTCGAGGCGGAGGTGCTGCTGGTCGCGATCGGCCGCGGCCCGGTCTCGGCGGGCCTCGGGTACGAGGAGCAGGGCGTCGCGATGGACCGCGGTTACGTGGTCGTCGACGAGTACATGCGGACGAACGTGGAGACGATCTCCGCCGTCGGTGACCTCGTCCCGACCCTCCAGCTCGCGCACGTCGGCTTCGCCGAGGGCATCCTGGTCGCCGAGCGGCTGGCCGGTCTGAAGACCGTTCCGATCGACTACGACGGCGTGCCCCGGGTGACCTACTGCCACCCCGAGGTCGCCTCCGTCGGCATCACCGAGGCGAAGGCCAAGGAGATCTACGGCGCGGACAAGGTCGTCGCCCTCAAGTACAACCTCGCGGGCAACGGCAAGAGCAAGATCCTCAAGACCGCCGGCGAGATCAAGCTCGTCCAGGTGAAGGACGGCGCCGTGGTCGGCGTCCACATGGTCGGTGACCGTATGGGCGAGCAGGTCGGCGAAGCGCAGCTGATCTACAACTGGGAGGCTCTGCCGGCCGAGGTCGCGCAGCTCATCCACGCCCACCCGACCCAGAACGAGGCGCTCGGCGAGGCCCACCTGGCCCTGGCCGGCAAGCCCCTCCACTCCCACGACTGATGCTTCAGTCCGGGCGCGACGACCACTTCCGCACTTCCCCTCGCTCGGCGCTCCGCGCGAGCTGGGGAGACCCCACCGTTAGGAGCAACTGAAACCATGGCGGTTTCCGTAACCCTGCCGGCGCTCGGCGAGAGCGTCACCGAGGGCACTGTCACCCGCTGGCTGAAGGCCGAGGGCGAGCGCGTCGAGGCCGACGAGCCGCTGCTCGAGGTCTCCACCGACAAGGTCGACACCGAGATCCCGGCGCCCGTCGCCGGCGTTCTGGCCTCCATCAAGGTGGCCGAGGACGAGACCGTCGAGGTCGGTGCCGAGCTGGCGATCATCGACGACGGTACGGGGGCCCCGGCCGCCGCGCCGGCTCCCGTCGCCGAGCCCACCCCTGCCCCTGCCGCCGCTCCGGCCCCGGCTCCTGTCGCCGAGGCCCCCGCGGCTCCGGCGCCCGTCGCCGAGCCCGCGCCCGCCGCCGCTGCCGCCGCTCCGGCGGGTGGCGCCACCGGTACCGATGTCACGCTGCCCGCGCTGGGCGAGTCGGTCACCGAGGGCACCGTCACCCGCTGGCTGAAGGAGGTCGGCGAGGAGGTCGCGGAGGACGAGCCGCTGCTTGAGGTCTCCACGGACAAGGTCGACACCGAGATCCCCGCCCCGGTCGCCGGTGTGCTGCTGGAGATCGTGGTCGGCGAGGACGAGACCGCCGAGGTCGGCGCGAAGCTCGCCGTCATCGGCGCTCCGGGTGCGGCTCCGGCCGCTCCCGCTCCGGCTCCCGTAGCCGCTCCGGCTCCGGCTGCTCCGGCCCCCGCGCCGGTCCAGGCGGCTCCGGTGGCCGCTCCGGCTCCGGTGGCCGCTCCGGCCCCCGCGCCGGTGGCTCCGGCCGCGCCCGCCCCCGTACCGGCGCCCGCGCCGGTCGCTCCGGCTCCGGTCACCCCGGCGCCGGCTCCGGCCGCGACCTCCGGTGACGACGGCGCGTACGTCACGCCGCTGGTCAGGAAGCTCGCGTCGGAGAACGCGATCGACCTGAGCACGGTCAAGGGCACCGGCGTCGGTGGCCGGATCCGCAAGCAGGACGTCATCACGGCAGCGGAGGCCGCCAAGGCCGCCGCCGCCAAGGCGCAGGCCCCGGCCGCCGCGCCGGCTCCCGCCGCCGCGTCGAAGGCGCCGAAGCTGGAGGCGTCCCCGCTGCGCGGGCAGACCGTCAAGATGACCCGCATGCGCAAGGTCATCGGCGAGAACATGATGAAGGCGCTGCACACGCAGGCCCAGCTGACCTCCGTGGTCGAGGTGGACATCACCAAGCTGATGCGGCTGCGCGCGCAGGCGAAGGACTCCTTCGCCGCCCGTGAGGGCGTCAAGCTGTCCCCGATGCCGTTCTTCGTCAAGGCGGCGGCCCAGGCGCTGAAGGCCCACCCGGTCATCAACGCCCGGATCAACGAGGACGAGGGCACCATTACGTACTTCGACTCGGAGAACATCGGCATCGCCGTGGACTCCGAGAAGGGTCTGATGACGCCGGTCATCAAGGGCGCGGGCGACCTGAACATCGCCGGCATCTCCAAGAAGACCGCCGAGCTGGCCGCCGCCGTCCGGGCGAGCAAGATCACCCCGGACGACCTGGCCGGCGCGACCTTCACCATCAGCAACACCGGTTCGCGCGGCGCGCTCTTCGACACGGTCATCGTGCCGCCGAACCAGGTCGCCATCCTGGGCATCGGTGCCACCGTCAGGCGTCCCGTGGTCATCAACCACCCGGACCTCGGCGAGACCATCGCGGTGCGCGACATGACATATCTCGCACTCTCCTACGACCACCGTCTGGTGGACGGCGCCGACGCCGCCCGCTACCTGAGCGCGGTCAAGGCGATCCTCGAAGCGGGCGAGTTCGAGGTCGAACTCGGCCTGTAGGGCTCATCCACAACGCCCTGGGCACGCCGTACGGCAACGACGCCCCCGCCCGGAATCTCCTCCGGGCGGGGGCGTCGCCGTATCGTTGTCCATCGACCGCTGACCCCGAGGAGCCCTTTCATGACCGCGCCCGTCGTCCACTCGCTGCGCGAACAGATCCGCGAGCACATCGTGGAGGGGATCGTCAGCGGTCGCTGGAAGCCGGGCGAGCGCATCGTCGAGCGGCGGATCGCGACCGAGCTGCAGGTCAGCCAGACCCCCGTACGGGAGGCGCTGCGCGAGCTGGAGAGCCTGCGGCTGATCGAATCGGCGCCGAACAAGGGCGTACGGGTACGGAATCTGACCGCGGCCGATCTGGAGGAGAGCTATCCGGTCCGGGCGGGTCTGGAGCAGATCGCGGCCGAGCTGGCGGCCGGGCGGCTGGCCGCCGACTGCTCCGCGCTGGAGCCGCATGTGACCGCGCTGTACACGGCGGACCGGCTGGCCGACGGCACGGCGCAGGTGCGGCACACGGTGGGCTTCCACCGGGAGCTGGTGCGGGCGGCGGGGAACGGCGTCCTGCTGCATACCTGGGAGGGGCTCGGCATCGAGGTCTTCACCGCGCTGTCGATCCGCTGGCTGGGGACCGTACAGAAGTCGTACGCGGAGGAGCACCAGGAGCTGGTCGAGGCGTTCCGCCGGCGGGACCCGGCCATTGGCGCACTGGTGAAGGACCATGTGCTCGGATGCGCACCGCGCGCCTGATCCGAGCCGGTTTGTCATGAATTTTCGAACGTCACTCGGTGCCCACTATCACGGCACGGGATGCCAATTCCTTGAGTTCGACAAGTTTTGCCGTTCAACCCTTTGATCGATCATCGATCAACGACTTACAGTCGACGACGGGCTGCACCCAGCCCGTCGCCCTGTCCTGCCAGACAAGGCCATCTCTCCACCCCCCTCCAGTCAGTCCGGAAGGCGGCGACCATGCCCGACCCCGTAGGCAAACTCCCGAGCGAGCTCGACCAGCTCCCGGACCGTGACACCGAGGAGACCGCCGAATGGGCGGCCTCCCTCGACGCCGTCACCGAACACGCGGGGCCCCACCGGGCCGCGTACCTCATGCGTCGTACCCTCCAGCACGCGGGATCGGCCGGGGTCCCGGTGCCGGCGCTGCTGGAGACCGATTACGTCAACTCCATCCCGACCTCCGCCGAGCCCGCGTTCGACGGCGACCTGGAGATGGAATCCCGGATCACCGCCTGGAACCGCTGGAACGCGGCGGCGATGGTCACCCGCGGCGCCCGCTACGGCGTCGGCGGCCATATCGCCACCTTCGCTTCGGCCGCCTGGCTGTACGAGACGGGCTTCAACCACTTCTTCCGCGGCAAGGAGGGGGACGGCTCCGGCGACCAGCTCTACATCCAGGGCCACGCCTCCCCCGGCATCTACGCCCGCGCCTTCCTCGACGGCCGGCTCACCGAGACGGACCTCGACCACTTCCGCCAGGAGGCGGGCGGCAAGGGCCTGCCCTCGTACCCGCACCCGCGCCGGCTGCCCTGGCTCTGGGAGTTCCCGACCGTCTCCATGGGTCTGGGCCCGCTCTCCGCGATCTACCAGGCGCGCTTCAACCGCTATCTGACCAACCGCTCCATCAAGGACACCGCCAACTCGCACGTCTGGGCGTTCCTGGGCGACGGCGAGATGGACGAGCCCGAGTCGACGGCGGCCCTCGCCCTCGCCTCCCGCGAGCAGCTCGACAATCTGACCTTCGTCATCAACTGCAACCTCCAGCGGCTCGACGGTCCCGTCCGCGCCAACTTCAAGATCGTGCAGGAGCTGGAAGCCCAGTTCCGCGGCGCGGGCTGGAATGTCGTCAAGTCGCTGTGGGGCTCCGCCTGGGACGAGCTGTTCGCGCTGGACACCACGGGCGCGCTGGTCCGCCGGCTGCGCCAGGTCCCGGACGCCCAGTTCCAGACGTACGCGACCCGCGACGTCGCCTACATCCGTCAGCACTTCTTCGGCGTCGACCCGGCGCTGATCGAGCTGGCGAAGCTGCTGCCCGACGCGAAGATCGCGGAGTGTTTCTTCACCTCGCGCGGTGGCCACGAGGCCCGCAAGGTGTACGCGGCGTACCGCGCTGCGCTCGCCCACAAGGGCGCGCCCACCGTGATCCTCGCGCAGACGGTGAAGGGCTACACGCTCGGCGCCGGCTTCGAGTCGCGCAACGCCAACCACCAGATGAAGAAGCTCTCCGGCGAGCAGTTCCGCGCCATGCGCGACCTGCTCGACCTGCCGATCCCGGACTCCAAGCTGGACGACAGCCTGGTCCCGTACGGCCACCCGGGCGCCGACTCCCCCGAGGTCCGCTACCTCCAGGAGCGCCGCGCCGCGCTGGGCGGCCCCGCGCCGGCCCGCCGGGTGCACGCGGTGGCGCTGCCCGAGGCGCCCGACAAGCCGTTCCAGGCGGTCTACAAGGGCTCCGGCAAGCAGTCCGTGGCGACCACCATGGCGTTCGTCCGGCTGATGAAGGACCTGATGCGGGACAAGGAGACCGGCAAGCGCTGGGTCCCCATCGTCCCGGACGAGGCGCGCACCTTCGGCATGGAGGCGCTGTTCCCGTCGGCCGGCATCTACTCGCCGCTGGGGCAGACGTACGACCCGGTCGACCGCGACCAGATCATGTACTACAAGGAGGCCAAGGACGGCCAGATCCTCAACGAGGGGATCACCGAGGCCGGCTCCATGGCCGACTTCATCGCCGCCGCGACGTCGTACGCGACGCACGGCGAGACGATGATCCCGTTCTACATCTTCTACTCGATGTTCGGCTGGCAGCGCACGGGCGACCAGATGTGGCAGCTCGCCGACCAGCTCGGCAAGGGCTTCATCGTCGGCGCCACGGCCGGCCGTACGACCCTGACGGGTGAGGGCCTCCAGCACGCGGACGGCCACTCGCACCTGATCGCGTCCACCAACCCGGCGTCGCTCAACTACGACCCGGCGTTCGCGTACGAGATCGCGGTGATCGTCAAGGACGGTCTGCGGCGGATGTACGGGCAGGCCGCCCCCGGCGAGGACTCGGACGTCTTCTACTACCTGACGGTCTACAACGAGCCGATGCCGCAGCCCGCGATGCCCGAGGGCGTCGAGGAGGGCATCCTCAAGGGCCTGTACCGCTTCAAGGAGGGCACCCCGGCCGCCGCCGACGCGCCCCGCGCCCAGCTGCTGGCGTCCGGTACGGCGATCCACTGGGCCCTGGCGGCTCAGGAGCTGCTCGCCGCCGACTGGGGCGTCACCGCCGACGTCTGGTCCGCCACGTCCTGGACGGAGCTGCGCCGGGACGCGCTGGAGGCCGACGCGGCGCTGCTCCGCGGCGAGCAGCGGACGCCGTACGTGACGCGCGCGCTGTCCGGCGCGCCGGGCCCGGTGCTCGCGGTCAGCGACTGGATGCGGCAGGTCCCGGACCAGATCAGCCAGTGGGTCGAGCAGGACTACACCTCGCTCGGTACGGACGGCTTCGGCCTCTCCGACACCCGCGACGCGGCCCGCCGCCACTTCGGTGTCGACGCGCAGTCGATCGTGCTGGCGACGCTGGCGCAGCTGGCCCGCCGGGGCGAGGTCAAGCCGGAGCGGGTCGCGGAGGCCCGGGCGCGCTACGGTCTCTGACAGCGATGTCCATATAGCAGGTTGGGGAGCCCCTGTCACTCGGTGTCAGGGGCTCCCTGCATGATGGATATATGCGCGCTGCACGGCTCATCAAAATGGTGCTCCTGCTCCAGTCCAGACCCTCCATGACCGCGGGCGAACTGGCCCGTGAACTCGAAGTCTCAGAACGGACCATCACCCGCGACGCACAGGCCCTCTCCGAGGCCGGGGTGCCTGTGTACGCGGACCGGGGCCGGACCGGTGGCTACCGGCTGATCGGCGGCTACCGCACCCGGCTGACCGGCCTGGCGCGCGGCGAGGCCGAGGCGCTGTTCCTGTCCGGGGTACCGGGCGCGCTGCGCGAGATGGGGCTCGACGACGTCTCCTCGGCGGCCCGGCTGAAGGTGTCGGCGGCGCTGCTGCCGTCGCTGCGGGACGCGTCGGACACGGCGGCCCAGCGCTTCCATCTGGACGCGCCCGGCTGGTACCAGGAGCCCAGGACGCCCGAGCTGCTGCCGGTGGTCGCCGAGGCGGTCTGGGGCGACCGGCTGCTCTCGGCGCGCTATCTGCGCCGGGACGCCGAGGTGGAACGGCGGCTGGCGCCGTACGGTCTGGTCCTGAAGGCGGGGGTCTGGTACCTGTGCGCCCGCGCCTGCGCCGAGAATTCCTTCCGGGTGTACCGGATCGACCGGTTCACCGCGGCGGAGCCCATGCAGGAACGTTTTTCTCGACTGGAGTCCTTCGACCTCCCCGCCTTCTGGGATGAGCGCGCCGCCGAGTTCGCCCGCTCGCTGCTGTGCGCGGAGACCGTCGTACGGCTCACCGCCGAGGGCGCGCGCAGACTCCCGCACGTCACGGACCGGGTGGCCGCGTACGAGGCCCTGGCGGCGGCGGATCCGCCGGACGCGGCGGGCCTGCGTACGGTCACCCTGCCGGTGGAGTCCCTGGACGTCGCGTACGACCAGCTGCTCGCCCTGGGCCCCGACGCCGAGATCCTCGAACCGGCCTCACTGCGGACCCGCTTCGCGGAGACGGCGGAGCGGATGCGGGGGCTGTACGGCACGTGACGGCGCGGCCCCCGCGCCGACTCGCCGGGCGGCGAATCGGCGGCTCCGCGTGCGCCGCCCCCCGCCAAGCACGATGCTGGACCCGTGATGGACGAGACGGAGTTCTGGGAGATCGTCGACAGCACCCGCGAGGCCGCCGACGGCGACCCCGTGGACCATGCCGATGTGCTGGTCGAGCGGCTCCTCCAGCTCGACCCCGACTCCGTACTGGACTTCGCGCGCCACTTCGAGGCCCGCTACAACCGCGCGTACCACTGGGACCTGTGGGGCGCGGCGGCGGTGCTCCTCGGCGGCGCGAGCGACGACGCCTTCGACTACTTCCGCTGCTGGCTCATCGGCCAGGGCCGGGAAATCTTCGAGGGCGCCCTGCACGACCCGGACAGCCTCGCCGAACTGCTGGACGACTTCGACGAACAGGTCGACGGCGACGGCGAGGAACTGGGATACGCGGCGGACGAGGCGTACGAACAGCTGACCGGCACCGTGGCCCCCGCCCTCGGCATCGCGGCGCAGCCCGCCGAGCCGACGGGCACCCCGCTGGACTTCGAGAACGACGCGGCGCTCGCCGAACGCTTCCCTCGACTGTGGGAACGCTTCGGCCCGGAGATCGGCCCGACCTAGGCCAGCGGGAGCGCCATGAACACGTCGTCCACGTACGCGCCGTCCAGCAGGAACTCCTCGCGCGCCACGCCCTCCACCACGAACCCCTCCGACGCGTAGAGCTGCCGCGCGGCCGTGTTGTGCCCCAGCACACGCAGCGTCAGCCTGCGCGCCCCCTGATTGCGCGCGTGCAGCGCCCCGGCGCGCAGCAGCGCACGGCCCACGCCACGGCCCCGCGCCCGCTCCTGGACCGCCAGGCCCTGTATCTGCCGTACATGCGCGTTGCTGACGAGCGGCGTGGGCCTGCCGATCCGGATGTACCCGACGACACCTTCCGCCGCCTCGGCCACCAGGAACTCCCCCGGCGGATGGCGCTCGTCGAAGAACAGCCCGTACGGCGGCTCCGGCCGCGGCGTCACCGCGTGCAGCGTCGACCACACCGCGCGGTCGAGCACGCTCAGCGCGTCGTCGTCGGAGCGGACAGCCGGGCGAATCTGCGGGACGTCCATGCCGCAACTGTGCCACGGGGCGCGGGAGAGGCAGGATGGAACCCATGAGGATCGCGGTCACCGGTTCCACCGGGCTCATCGGTACGGCGCTTGTACGCTCCCTGCGCACGGACGGTCACGAGGTGGTCCGCCTGGTCAGACACCCCGCACGCGAGGCCGACGAGATCACCTGGGACCCCGAGCTCCAGCGCATCGACGCCCGCGCCCTCAACGGCTGCGACGCCGTCGTCCACCTCGCCGGCGCGGGCATCGCGGGCCGGCGCTGGAGCGAGGCGTACAAGAAGCGCATCCGCGACAGCCGGCTCCTCGGCACCGCCACCCTCGCCGAGGCCATCGCCTCCCTGGACACCCCGCCCCGGGTCTTCGTCTCCGGCTCCGCCATCGGCTTCTACGGCTACCAGGGCGACCGCGAACTCGACGAGAGCGCTCCCCCCGGCGACGGCTTCCTGCCCTCCCTCTGCGTCGAGTGGGAGGAAGCCGCCCTCGCCGCCGAGGAAGCCGGCGTACGCACCGTCCTCGCCCGCACCGGCCTCGTCGTCTCGGCGGCGGGCGGCGCCTGGGGCAAGCTCTTCCCGCTCTTCCGCGCGGGCCTGGGCGGGCGGCTGGGCGACGGCCACCAGTACTGGTCCTTCATCTCCCTCCACGACGAGGTGGCCGCGCTGCGCCACCTCATCGACACGGACACCCTGGAGGGCCCGGTCAACCTCACCGCGCCCCACCCGGTCACCAACCGCGAGGTCACCACCGCGATGTCCCACGTCCTCCACCGCCCGGCCCTCTTCCCGGTCCCGGCGACGGCGCTGCGGCTGGTCCTGGGCGGGCTGGCGGACGACGTGGTCGGCAGCCAACGCGTACTCCCGAAGCGCCTCTTGGACACGGGCTTCACATTCGCCTTCCCCACGGTGGCCGAGGCGGTGCGTTCGGCGGTTTAGGGGTGGGGTCCGTCTTGGGCTCGGCCCGGTTCGTACCTGCGGGTGACGGCCGGGGGCCGGGGTCCGTCTTTGGGCTCGGCCCGGTGCGGGCCTGCGGGTGCTGGCCGGGGGCCGGGGTCCGTCTTGGGCTCGGCCCGATGCGGGCCTGCGGGTGACGGCCGGGGGTACGGGTCTGTTCGGGCTCGGCCCGGTGGGTACGTGCGGGTTGTTGCCGGGTGCCGTCTTGGGCTCGGCCCGATGCACACCTGCGGGTGACGGCCGGGGGTACGGGTCTGTTCGGGCTCGGCCCGGTGGGTACGTGCGGGTTGTTGCCGGGTGCCCCTCCGGGGGCGGGGTCGCCTCCCGGCGGGGGGCCGTGGTCCGTCTTGGGCTCGGCCCGGTTCGTACCTGCGGGTGCTGGCCGGGGGCCGGGGTCCGCCTCGGGATCGGCCCGGTGCACACCTGCGGGTTGTCGCCGGGTGCCCCTCCGGGGGCACATGCCCGGACTGCACGATTTACGCCGCGTGCGGGCCGGACCGTATCCGCGGGTCTCGCTCAGCGGCACAAATCGCGCTTTACGTCCGGACACATACCCCCTGCGGTGCCCCCTTCACCGGCCCGCACAGACCCACCGGGCCGGGCCCCGGACGTTTGCGCACCGGCCGTCCACCGACCGGAGGGGGCCGGGGTCGCAGGAGGTGACGTCCCCGGATGTAGAGCGTGATTTGTGCCGCTGAACACAGCCGCGGTCAAAGAACCCTGCCGCACGCGGCGTAAATCATGCATCCGGGGATGCGCCTCCGGAGTGCCCCGGCCCCCGGCACGGGGCGAACCGGCCGCACCCGCACCGCACCGCTAAGCCCACGGCCCCTCGCCGGAAGGCGACCCCGCACCCACATAACGGGGGCGACCGCCCCCCATGCATCGGTGACCCCCGCCGCGCGCGTACGCCCCGCCCCCCTTCGGTCCCTAGTCTCGGGCTCGACTCGGACGTTCCGGGGGCTCGCCCCCAACACCCAGCCGCGCCGACCTCGGGGAGGGGCACGTGCTCAGCACCGCCATGAATAGCGCGCAAAGCGCGCAAAGCGCGCCACGCGCGCCACGCGCGCATCACGCGGACGTCGTCGTCATCGGCGCCGGCATCGCGGGCCTGTCCACGGCCCATCATCTGGCCAGCGCCGGCGTAAGCGTCGCCGTCCTGGAGGCCGCCCCTTACGTCGGTGGGCGGATGGTGACCGACGAGGTGGACGGGTTCCGGTTGGACCGTGGTGGGCGCCCGCTCATCACGTCGTATCCCGAGCTGCTGCGGACGCCGGGGCTGGAAGGCGCCGCGGTCCGGATGTTCGGGCCTGGCGTTCTCGTGCACAGCGACGGCCGCAACTACCGCACCGGTGCGGTAGGGAGCGCGCGGAGCGCACTGACCGTCGCACGCGCCCTCGCGAGCGCCCCCCGCCCGCCGCTCGGCGGGGCCGGTGGCGCGCTCGACCAGGCGCGGCTGAGCGCCGCGCTGGGCCGGCTCGCGGCGACGCCGACGGACCGGCTGCTGGCCCGGCCGGAACGTACCGCGCGGGAGGCGCTCGTGGCGCGCGGGCTGCCGGCCCGTACGGTCAGCGGCTTCGTCCGGCCGTTGCTGTCCGCGCTGCTCTGCGATCCGGATCTGACGACGTCGAGCCGGTGCGCGGATCTCGCTTTGCGGGCGTTCGCGCGGGGCCGGCTGTTCGTCACCGCGGGCGGCGCCGCGACGCTGCCCGAGCTGCTGGCGCGGACGCTGCCGGCGGGGACGGTCCGTACGGAGGTGTGCGTGACGGACGCGTCGATCAACAACGTCACGACCAAGGAGCACGGCGAGATCGGCTGCCGTTCGCTGGTCCTGGCGACCGGCGCGCGGGCCGCGGCCGAGTTACTGCCCGGGCTGCGCGTGCCCGGCTTCCACGCGGTGACGGTGGTGCACCACACCGCGCCCGAGCCCCCGTTGACGGATCCGATGCTGCTGCTGGACGGCGACCGGGGCGGGCCCGTCGCGCACACGGCGGTGATGAGCGCGGTCGATCCGTCGCGTGCGCCGGAGGGCCGGGTGCTGATCTCGTCGACGGTGCTGGGCACCCCTCCCCCGGCGGCGGAGCTGGACCGTACGGTCAGGGCGCATCTCGCGCGGCTGTACGGGACGCCGACGGACGACTGGGAGCTGCTGGCCGTCCATCACGACCCGGAGGCGGTGCCCGCCATGTCGCCGCCGCACGATCTGCGCCGGCCGGTCCGGCTGCTGTCCGGGCTGTATGTGTGCGGTGACCACCGGGACACGAACACGGTGCAGGGCGCGCTCTTCTCGGGCCGCCGCGCCGCCCACGCGGTCCTGCGCGATCTGGGCGTACGCCCGGCGCGCGAACAGACGCCGCTGTCCGCCGTGGCCTGACGGCCTGCGCCGCGCCGCACCACCCAAGTCTCCGGTCCCGTCCGGGCGTCGACCTACCCCGGGCGGGACCGGCTCAAGCCGCCGTCGGCCGAGCGCCGGCCGGCCGCGCGCCGGTCAGCCGAGCGCCGCGACCCGCTCGCGGTAGCCCCGTACGGCCGCCGCGTCCCGGTACGGCTCCAGCCGCCGTTCGAAGTCGCGTACGTACTCGACGGCGCGCGCGGAGCGCATCTCGGCGGCCTGTTGCGCCGCCTCCGCGCCCAGCAGGCACGCCTGGTCCAGCTCGCCGAGGCCGAGGCGCCCGCAGGCCAGTACGACGCGGCAGAAGAGGCGGCTGCGCGCGAAGGCGGGCGCGCGGAGCTGGAGGGAGCGCTCGGCGTGCTGCACGCACGCGCGGTGCTGCCCGAGATCGCGGTGGCAGTGCCCGAACTCGTCCGCGAGCTGTGCCTCGTCGAAGAAGCGCGCCCAGCGCGGTACGTCGTCGCCGGGCCGCGCGGCCTCCAGGGAGCGCTCGGCCCGTAGAAGCGACGACTGGCACGCGCGCGTGTCGAGCAGCACGCCGTGCCCGCGGGCCTCGGCGGCGTGCAGCAGCGCCTGGACGGCCGGGGGCGCGGACGCCCCGATGCCCTGCTGGGCGACGCGCGCGAGCTGGACGGCCTCCCGGCCGTGGCCGAGGTAGACGGCCTGGCGGCTCATGGTGATCAGGACGTACGAGCCGTACGCGCGGTCCCCGGCCGCCTGGGCGAGCCGCAGTGCCTGGACGAAGTAGCGCTGGGCGAGGCCGTGGGCGGCGATGTCGTACGAGGTCCAGCCGGCCAGCCGGGTCAGCTCGGCGGCGGCGCCGAAGAGCCGGCGCCCGGTGGTCTCGCCGTACACGCCGCGCAGCATCGGTTCGGCCTCGTGCTCCAGATAGCGGATGAGGGCCTGCCTGGCGTGGCCGCCGCCGTAGGCGTCGTCGAGGGTGCGGAAGAGGTCGCCGACGGAGCGCAGGGCCTCGACGTCGCCGGGGGTGACCTTCTGGCCGACGGCGCGTTCGGTGCGCTGCCGGGGGACGGCGGGAGCGGCGCCCGAGGGGGCGGCGGGGGGCGGTGGGTGGACGGGGGCCGTCCCCGGCGCCGGGCGCCCCTGGGCGGGCACGCGCACGGCGTTGTGGGCGGTGGCGAGGGCGGGGTGGCCGACGCGTTCGTCCGGGCGGCCGATCAGCCAGTCCCGGCTGGGCACGACCAGCCCCGCCGGGGTGAACGCGATCTTGCGCAGTTCGCTGTGGCTGCCGGAGTCCTTGCGCCACAGGCCGCCGACGATGTCGACGGCCTCCTCGGGGCTGGACGCGAATTCGAGCCCGGCGTAGACGGGGGCGCAGGCGTCGAGGCCCAGGTCCTGCGCGGAGAGCCGGCGGCCGAGGCGGCGGGTGAAGACCTCGGCGATCAGGGCGGGCGTCGTGCCGCGTGGCTGCTGGCCGCGGAGCCAGCGTGTCACCGACGTCTTGTCGTACCGCAGGTCGAGGCCGTGCTCCAGGCCGAGCTGATCCACCCGGCGGGCGAGCCCGGCGTTGGAGAATCCGGCTTCTGAGATGAGCGCGGCGAGCTGGCGGTTGGGGATGCGCTGCGGAGGTCGTTCCGACATCAGCTGTACGGTCTCCTGCCTTCCGGGCCCGGAAGCAGCCCTCATGGAACGGCGCGAATTTAGTAGCCACAACCGCCTCTGCCACCAACTTCGCCCCACATTCATCCGATCGTGTGAGGATCGCTGGCGCTGCCTGACCCCTGTATGACCGGTGGCCGGGCAGGAGGTATGCCACACACACCTGCCCGGTCGGTCCTGACGGTGCCGCCGTACAGTGGCAGGGGCGCTTCCGGTGCCCGGTGAAGTCTTCAGGGAGGCACTGGCGTGAGTGAGCTGCGGTACGTCCATCTGGGATTCGGCGCGGACGCCGTCGAGTACCGGGAGGCTTGGCAGGAGCAGCGCCGGGTGCACGCGGCCCGTTTCGCCGACGAGGTCCCGGACACCTGCCTGCTGCTGGAGCACCCGCCGGTCTATACGGCCGGACGGCGCACGGTGGAGAGCGAACGGCCGCTGGACGGCACCCCGGTCGTGGATGTGGACCGCGGCGGGAAGATCACCTGGCACGGCCCCGGCCAGCTGGTGGGCTATCCGATCCTGAAGCTGCCGCGTCCCGTCGATGTCGTCGCGCATGTCCGCCGCCTCGAAGAGGCCATGATCCGTACGGTCGCGGACTTCGGTCTGACGACCACCCGGATCGAGGGTCGCAGCGGGGTGTGGGTGCTCGGCGACCCGGTCGAGGACCGGCCGGCGGCGGGCGGCGGCCTCACCCTGGACTTCGGGCCCCGGGTCGATCCCCGGGTCGCGGACGAGGAGTTCGACCCGCGGCTGAACGGCCCGGAGTACGCGCCCTCGAACGCCGGCCAGCGCCGGGAGGACCGCAAGCTCGCGCAGATCGGCATCCGGGTGGCGAAGGGGGTCACCATGCACGGCTTCGCCATGAATGTGAACCCGGACAACACCTGGTTCGACCGGATCGTGCCGTGCGGCATCCGCGACGCGGGCGTCACCTCGCTCGCGTACGAGCTGGGCCGTGACATCGGCGTCCGGGAGGTCGTGCCCGTACTGGAGAAACACCTGCGGGACGTGCTGGCGGCGGCGGAGCCGAGGCCGCGCGAGATCGAGCGTGATCGTGAGCGGGCGAACGCTTAGCCCGCACGGGGGAATGCGCCCCATCGGCCACGGGTTGGCCAGACGTAATGCCACGTAATTAACGGGCGTAACCTGGTGTTCGCCGAAGAATCGAATGCCGCGCCAGCAGAGAAGAGGTGCCGGACGTGTCCGCTGTCGCACCCGACGGACGCAAGATGCTGCGTCTGGAGGTCCGGAACAGCCAGACCCCCATCGAGCGCAAGCCCGAGTGGATCAAGACCCGGGCGAAAATGGGCCCCGAGTACCAGCAGCTCCAGAAGCTCGTGAAGAGCGAGGGCCTGCACACGGTCTGCCAGGAGGCCGGCTGTCCCAACATCTTCGAGTGCTGGGAGGACCGCGAGGCGACCTTCCTCATCGGCGGTGACCAGTGCACGCGGCGCTGTGACTTCTGCCAGATCGACACGGGCAAGCCCGATGCCCTGGACCGTGACGAGCCGCGCCGCGTGGGCGAGTCCGTCGTCACGATGGACCTGAACTACGCCACGATCACCGGCGTCGCCCGCGACGACCTGGCCGACGGCGGCGCCTGGCTGTACGCGGAGACCGTGCGCCAGATCCACGCGCAGACGGACGGGCGCGAGGCGGGCCGTACCAAGGTCGAGCTGCTCGTCCCCGACTTCAACGCCGTGCCGGAGCAGCTGGCCGAGGTCTTCTCCTCGCGTCCCGAGGTGCTCGCGCACAATGTCGAGACGGTGCCGCGGATCTTCAAGCGGATCCGCCCCGGTTTCCGGTACGAGCGCTCCCTCGAAGTGATCACCCGGGCCCGCGAGGCGGGGCTGATCACCAAGTCCAATCTGATCCTGGGCATGGGCGAGACGCGCGAGGAGGTCAGCGAGGCGCTGCGGGATCTGCACGCGGCGGGTTGCGAGCTGATCACGATCACGCAGTATCTGCGGCCTTCGGTACGGCACCACCCCGTCGAGCGGTGGGTGAAGCCGAACGAGTTCGTGGAGCTGAAGGACGAGGCCGACGCGATCGGTTTCTCGGGCGTCATGTCGGGACCGCTGGTGCGTTCGTCGTACCGCGCGGGCCGGCTGTACCAGCAGGCGATCGAGCGGCGCGGCGCGGCGGTGGCGAGCCAGGCGGTCTGAGGCGCCGGCCGGCGCCTCACGGGCCGACGGCTGTGTGAATCCGGTCACGAGTGACTACCAGCGAGTAACTCGCCGCACCGACGCGGCCCGTACGCTCCCCCGCAGGCCGGGGCGGGGTACGGGCCGCGCCCGCGTTTCCGGGGGCCGTGACCGTATCCACGGCAGGGTTTCATTCGCGTTTGACCGGTCGGTCACGCCCTGGTAACACCGGGGAGTGACCCTGGACCCACGCACCGCGCACACGCGCTCTTGCCTTCACCTCTCCGAGGGGACCGCCACCATGCAGGTCGCGCCGGTAAGACCCATAGACCGGACCACTCCCGCCACGCCCACCCTGCCGTCCCTCTCCGGAGCGCTGCGCGCGATGGAGTCCCTCCTGCTGAGCGGCGGCCAGCGCACGGCGCGCCGCAACGCCTGGACGGCCGTCCTGGAGGACCGCCGCCGGGCCAAGGACAGGGTGGAGACGGAGCACGTACTGGAGGCGGTGTCGGAGGCCACTTCCCACGCCACGTAAACTTCCGGGTATGGCGAGGAAGGAAAACGCAGACACTGCTGCGAACCCGGGGCGACTGAAGCAGATCGCCCTTACCTACAAGATGACCCGGAAAGCCGACTCCAAAGTCGGACTTGTCCTCGCGGGTGTGGGAATCGTCACCTTCGGTGTCTTCCTCGCGATCGGTTTCTTGATCAACCACCCCATCTATCTGGGCATCCTGGGTTTCATCCTGGCGTTCCTCGCGATGGCGATCGTTTTCGGCCGGCGTGCCGAGCGGGCCGCCTTCGGTCAGATGGAGGGCCAGCCGGGCGCCGCCGCGGCTGTTCTGGAGAACGTGGGCCGTGGCTGGACCACGACGCCTGCGGTCGCGATGAACCGCAGCCAGGACGTCGTCCACCGGGCCGTCGGCAAGGCGGGCATCGTGCTGGTGGGCGAGGGCAACCCGAACCGGGTGAAGGGCCTGCTCGCCGCCGAGAAGAAGCGGATGGCGCGGATCGTCGTCGATGTGCCGGTGCACGACATCATCGTGGGCGACGGCGAGGGCCAGGTCCCGCTCAAGAAGGTCCGTACGACCATGCTGAAGCTGCCGCGCGTGCTGGCGGGTCCGCAGGTGACGGCGGCGAACGACCGGCTGCGGGCGATGGGTGACCTGATGAGCAACATGCCGCTGCCAAAGGGCCCCATGCCGAAGGGGATGCGGATGCCGCGCGGCGGAAAGATGCGCTGACGTTCGGAACGTTCGGAATGTTCATAACTGAGGGTGGCCGGGAACCGTTGAACGGATCCCGGCCACCCTCACCGATGTAACGGGCGCTGTGGCGCCGCCGGATCAGATACGCACCTGTACGGCGCGGGCGAGCCGGTCGTGGAGGCCGCGTCCGTCGCGGTCCCAGACGAGCGCCGGAACTGCCAGGCAGAGCAGCGCCGTACGGACGAGGACGCGGCCCGGGCCGATCCGCCCGCCGTTCTCGGCGACGACCCGGAGGCCGAAGAGCCGCTTGCCCGGGGTGAAGCCGACCGTACCGACGGTGAGCAGGCTGAGTACGAAGAGGACGCCGAGCGCCCAGTTCCCCGACGCCTGCCAGTTACCGCCGGAGAGCAGCCCGTATGCGATCAGCATGCAGAGCGCCCAGTCGGTGAACAGCGCCCCGAAACGCCGTCCGAGCGGGGCGACGGAGCCGGGTCCGTGCTCCGGCAGACCGAGCCGTTCACCCCGATAGCCGAAGTCGACGCCCATCTCCTCGGCCGCCGCGCGCGGTCCGGAGAGCCACGATCCCAGTGCTTGCCTGTTGTCCACCCGTACACGGTACTGCGGCACGGTTCGCGCCCGGGCGCGGGGGCGTCGTACGCCCGGCGCGGAAGGTGGCTGGTTAACTTCGGCGAAACAAATGGGTCATGCTGGAGAAATCCCGGAAACCTAAGGTCGGGTCCAGCGTGTGCCACCGCACTGGCCGCACGACCGATAACCCCCGCCCCACCCCGGGTCGGGAGGAGGAGGAGCTGGATGTTCCAGAACGCCGACGAGGCCAAGAAGTACATCGCGGACGAGGACGTGAAGTTCGTCGACGTCCGCTTCTGCGACCTGCCTGGCGTGATGCAGCACTTCACGATCCCGGCGAAGGCCTTCGACCCGGACGAGGAGCTGGCCTTCGACGGCTCGTCGATCCGCGGCTTCCAGGCCATCCACGAGTCGGACATGGCGCTGCGCGCGGACCTGTCGACGGCCCGGGTGGACCCCTTCCGCCGCGACAAGACCGTGAACATCAACTTCTTCATCCACGACCCGATCACGGGCGAGCAGTACAGCCGCGACCCGCGCAACATCGCCAAGAAGGCGGAGGCGTACCTCGCCTCCACCGGCATCGCGGACACCGCGTACTTCGGCCCCGAGGCCGAGTTCTACGTCTTCGACAGCGTGCGCTTCAACACCACCGCCAACGAGGGCTTCTACCACATCGACTCCGAGGCCGGCGCCTGGAACACCGGCTCGGTCGAGGACAACCGCGGCTACAAGGTCCGCTACAAGGGCGGCTACTTCCCGGCCCCGCCGGTCGACCACTTCGCCGACCTGCGCGCGGAGATCTCCCTGGAGCTGGAGGCGTCCGGCCTCCAGGTCGAGCGCCAGCACCACGAGGTGGGCACCGCCGGCCAGGCCGAGATCAACTACAAGTTCAACACGCTGCTCGCCGCGGCCGACGACCTGATGCTCTTCAAGTACATCGTGAAGAACGTCGCCTGGCGCAACGGCAAGACCGCGACCTTCATGCCCAAGCCGATCTTCGGTGACAACGGCTCCGGCATGCACGTCCACCAGTCCCTGTGGCAGGGCGGCGTCCCGCTCTTCTACGACGAGCAGGGCTACGCGGGCCTCTCGGACATGGCGCGCTACTACATCGGCGGCATCCTCAAGCACGCCCCGTCGCTGCTGGCCTTCACGAACCCGACGGTGAACTCGTACCACCGCCTGGTCCCGGGCTTCGAGGCGCCGGTCAACATGGTCTACTCGCAGCGCAACCGCTCCGCCGCGATGCGCATCCCGATCACGGGCTCGAACCCGAAGGCCAAGCGCGTCGAGTTCCGCGCCCCGGACCCGTCGTCCAACCCGTACCTGGCCTTCTCGGCCCTCCTCCTCGCGGGCCTCGACGGCGTCAAGAACAAGATCGAGCCGGCCGAGCCGATCGACAAGGACCTCTACGAGCTGGCCCCGGAGGAGCACGCCGGCGTCCCCCAGGTCCCGACGTCCCTCCCGGCCGTCCTGGACGCCCTGGAGTCGGACAACGAGTACCTCCAGGCGGGCGGCGTCTTCACGTCGGACCTGATCGAGACGTGGATCGACTACAAGCGCACCAAGGAAATCGCCCCCATCCAGCTCCGCCCGCACCCGCACGAGTTCGAGCTGTACTTCGACATTTAGGAACGCCGCAGGTCAGAGCGTCTATTCGCTCCCCTGGGCCGTCCGTGGGCCGTCGGCCGTGCTCTTCCCCTCCCGGAAGGCACGGCCGACGGCCTTTCTGCGGGCCGCGTTCACGCCGCCGCTTGCTGCTCTCCCCCGTCGTCCCGATCGTCCGCGGAGACACTGAACATCGCGTCGATGGCCTTACGCGCCCGAGCCTGACTGTTCGGCATGAGGTGCGTGTACGTCCGGAGGGTGAAGCCCGGGTCCGCGTGCCCCAGGTACTCGGCAAGCGCCTTGATGTTCTCCCCCGCGTCGAGCAGGACGGACGCGTAGAAGTGCCTCAGCGCGTGCATGCCGTGCTCGCGCGACGGCTCGAACCGCTCCCCCGGCTCGCGCTCCGGGATGACGCCAGCGGAGACCAGGGCGGGCTTCCACAGGTACATGTTGAAGTAGTTCCGGTTCAGCGCCTTCCGCTCCCGCGAGTAGAACAGCAGCGTCGCCGTGACGGGCGGGCCGTCCGGGGTCTTCCACGGCAGGGTGACTTCGATCGGCGGACGGCTGGTGATGTGAGCGGCCAGCGCGTACGACACCGCGTCCGGCAGGGGCACATCCCTCAGCTTGCCGCCCTTCGGCGGGGCGAACACGAGATGCGAGCCAACCATCTTGACCTGTCGTACGACGTGCACGACTCCCCCGAGGAAGTCGATCTCATCGGGCGCCAGACCGAAGATTTCCCCCTGCCGCAGACCGCATCCGGCGCCGACGTCCACGAGCGTCTGGTACTCCCCCGGCAGACCGGCCCGTACTTCGAAGACCCGCTCACGAGTCCACGGCTTGAGCTTCCGCGCGTCCAGCTTGGGCGCCCGGACGGAACCGGCGCGGCAAGGATTCCGGACGATGACGCCATCGTCCACCGCGGCGCCGAACGCGGCCGACACGTTCGCGAAGATGACGCGCTGGTACGACGCGGCGATGCCGGAGTCTTTGAGCGTTCGCGCCCACGTCCGGATGTGCCCCGGCTGGAACGCGCTCAGGGAGCGCGACCCGATGTGCGGGAAGACGTGGATTCGGAAGCGAAGTTCCATGGCCGTGATCGTGGACACGTCCGTCGTGGCGGACGCGAGCCACCCCGTGGCGAACTGTTGGAACGTCACCTTCCCCGCGGACGGGTCGATGTACTGGCCTCGCGACAGATCAGCCGCGATCTGTGTCAGCCACGACTCGGCAAGGCGCTTCTGCTTGTCGGGGAACGAGCGGCTTTTCTCCGTGCCGTCCGGGGCGACGTAGCGGGCGCGGTAGCGCATGCCTGTGCCGTAGCGCTCGGTTTTGACACGGGTGGTCTTGCCGTCGGTGCTGGTCTCGGTCTTGAACCAGCGGTCTTGGATGTGGCCGGCCATAGGTGGCTGCTCCCTTGGGAATGGCGGCGGCCGGTGGCGAGGAGTGCTCGCCACCGGCCGTGGTGCTGGTGCGGGTTGGTCAGGCTGCTGTGCTGTCGGCCATGAGGTCGTTGACCCAAGCGCGGACGGCCGCCGGGTCGTAGCGGACGTACTTGCCGACGCGGAAGCCGGGCGGCCCGGTGCGCTTCTTGCGCCAGCCGTAGACGGTTTCCAGCGGCACGCCGAACATGGCGGCGATGTCGTCGGGGGTGAGGTAGCGGTCCGGGAGTCCGGCCCGGAGGGTGGTTGTGGCGGATGCCGTTGCCATACGGGATCTCTCCTTGCGGGGCTCCGGGCGGGGACCCCCCTCTCAGATGTCCGCTACAGCCGCTACGCCGCTACATCGCAGGTCAGCGGCATGATTTTTGTAGCGGACGGGTGGGGTGTAGCGGCTACGGCCGGTGGCGGGGTGTGGGGCGTAGCCGCTACATCGGGGTTTGCCGCTACAGATTCGGGGGCTCTGACCTGGGATGTAGCGGCGTAGCGCTTGTAGCGGCTGTGGGGGGCGGGCAGTAGCGGGCCCACGCGTCTTCGAGATCCTTGGTGAAGAAGCCTTTGAGGACTCCGCCGGCCGTGCGGATGTTGCGCGAGGCGACGGGCTCGTTGTCCCCGGTCATGTACTCACCGAGCATCCGGGACAGGCGGCGGTTGTCGAGCGGTCGGCCGCCCATGTCGGCCCACGGGGCGTCTTCGAGGGCATTGAGGCGGTCGATGATGGCGACGGTGGGCAGCTTGTCCACGCCGATCAGGACGTGGTCCCGCAGATCGCACAGCAGCCGGATGCCGAGGCTGCCCTTGTCGTTGCTCTGGGATGCCTTGACCAGGGTGGTGCAGGCTTCCCGGGCCCGGCGCGGCCAGTCTCCGCCTGCCGCGTCTGCGACGGCGAGGAGGGGTTCCCAGACGTCTCCGGGGCGGTCGGAGATGCCGTCGGGCATCTCGGGCCATGCGTCCGTGATCTGTCCCCGTACCTGTTCGGCCCAAGCGGCGAGGCGGTCGCGCAGGGCGTTGCCCTCCTTCTCGTGCAGCCGGGCCCGGAACGATTCGACCTTCTCGTTGCGGGCGCGACGGCGCATGCGGATGATGACGGAGCGCGTGAAGATCGTGTCCGGCAGCGAGCCGAGCCCGGCGACCGCGACGGCGGCGAACGACGGGAACGGGGTGACGGTCTGACTGTCACCGACGCACCGGTAGGTAACGCCCTTGCGTCGGTGTCCGGCGTTCACGAACCCGCGCAGTTCCTCGTTGTCCCCGGCCTTGGGCCCGAACACGGTGTCGATCTCGTCGAAGAGGATCGTGGGGCGCCCGTCCGGGCCGGACACCGACCGGAACAGTGCGGCGGCAGAGGCGTTCACCGCGACCATCGGGCGCGGGACCAGGGTTTCCACGATCTCCAGTGCCCGGGACTTCCCCGAGCCCGGTTCGGGGGAGAGGAACGCGATCCGCGGGGTGGAGTCGAAGCAGTCGAGGAGGTGGGCGTGCGCGTCCCACAGGGCGACGGCGACGTACGCGGCTTCGGTCGGGAAGACGTTGAAGCGGCGGTGGAAGGCTTCCACCTCGTTGAGCAGGGCCGCTCCGTCGATGCTCGTGTCGTTCATGCGGCGTTCCTCTCTTCCCGTCCGGTGTGCCGGGGGCAGATGTCGCGGTGGGCGGTGTGGTCGGCGATCAGCGCGAGTACCTGGCGGTGGCCGGCGGCGAACAGGTCGCGTCCGCACACGCACCACGAAGCGGCGGTGGGAGCGGCGCCCCGGGGCGCGGTGATGCGCAACCCCCCGATGACGCGCTGCTCGGGAACCGGGCGCGGGTCAGGACGAACAGCAATGCGGACGCCTACGGCGACGACTTCCGGCGCACTACGGCCGGAGGGGGCGGGGGCCGGTCCGGCGGCGCGCGGATGGCTGGCGGGAGAGGAGGACTGCCTCTTAAGCGGTGGATTCGGCGGCGCGCTCATGACGCCGTGCCGCTGGGATTGTGGGCGATCGACCAGTTCAGAGCGCTGGTGATGACCGGCGCGCACTCGCTTTCCCGCAGCCCGGCCGCCATCCCTGCCTGCTTAAGAGGCTCTTCCACCTCGCTGCGGGTGAGCGCGCCGGATGCGACGAACCGCCCGAGAGCCCGTGCGGCCCTGAGGAGAGTCCAGTTCCGTACGCCCTCCCCGGCGCCCGCGACATTCGCCAGTTCGGCCCTGAGGGCCGCTGTGGCGTAGTGAGAGGCCCCGGACGGCGGCGAGGCGACCCTTAGTACCCGCGACATCTGACGGACCGTCAGGCAGGCGTGCAGCCATTCGGGGAGCGGGGCGGGGGGCGTGGGGTCGGTGACGGTGTAGGGCCCGGCGGCGGTGGTGCTGCCTCCGGCGACGACGTAACCGCCCCACGCGCGGGTGTCGATCAACTTGCCGAGCCTGCCCGCACTGTTGGTGAGGCGGGCGTCGGGCGGGGCGGTGAAGTACAGGTGCTGTCCGCCGCTCGCGGTCCGGGTGCGGTAGGTAGCGGGGACGGGGTTCCCGGTGCGCTCGCAGAGCGCCTTGAAGGTCGTCACGCCGGAAGGCGTGTCCGTACTGCTGTTGCCCTTGTTTCTGTTCCTGTTCTTGGTTTTGGGCATGTCGAGGTCGATGACGACCAGGCCGGAGGGGCCGGTGGCGATGCCGACGTTGAACGGAGTGTCGGCCCACGCCCGGCGGATACGGTCGGGGTCGGTGGTGGCGCGCTCCTCCCACTTGCGGTGCCCGTCCGTGCAGGGGCCGGTGCCGGGGCATGCGGTCTCGCCGTGGAGGGCGGGGCGCTTGTCGGACGGGCGGAGGGGGAAGACGGCCCAGCCGCGTTCGGCGGCGGCCAGCGCTGCCCGTAGCAGTGCGGACAAGGGTTCAGGTGTCATGCTGGATGTCTCCAGTTCTGTTGAGTGCTGCGAGATGAGAGCGGCCCCCGGTTCTTGGTCGGAGTGGGGGCCGCTCTCGGCGGTGCTGGGGTCAGGCGGGGTACTGCGGGCGGTGTTCGGCTCCGAATGCGATGAGCCAGTCGGGCCAGTCCTGGGGGCGGTCGCGGTCGAAGAACTCGGTGAGGTCACGCCGCCCGTCGTTGTAGGGCTCGTTTGTGTGTGCGCTACGGGCGGGGCCGGTCACTTCGGCACGGACCGGATAGATCCCGTTGACGGGTCCGGGGTTGTCGAGCCGGTAGATGAAGGTCACGGTCTCGGGCGTGATGATGCTCTTGCCCAGGTCGCGGACATCGGGTTTTCCGCGCACGTGCCGGGTCACGGTGACGGTGTCGTTCATGGGTCTCCTACAGGTTGGGGATGGCGTTGAGGACTGCGGTGGCGAGTTGGTTGATGGGGGCGGCGGCGCCGGTGGAGGCGAGGAAGAACCCGAATCCGGTGGCGGTGAACGCGGCGCCGAAGCTGAGGGAGTGGGAGCGGAGGAGGAAGAACAGGACGAGTCCGAAGAGGAAGACCAGGGAGATGGTCAGTGCCACGGCGGGGTTCCCTTCTGGGGTGGTGTGCGGTGGGTGGTTCCGGTGGTGTGGGTGCGGCGGGCGGCGTTGAGGATGCGGCGGCCGGTGCGGAGTCGGCGGCGTTGGCCGTGGCAGCGGCGGCAGAGTTTGGCGCCCTTGCGCAGCTCGCGCAGTCCGGTCCCCGAGCATGTGCGGCAGGGGCCGAACGGCGAGATCGCGCACAACGCTGTGTAACCGGCCAGGATGGTCAGCAGGGCGGCGCTAGCGATGAGCATGTGGGGTGAACTCCCGTCCGGGGGCGGTCTTCGGGGGTTGTGGCTGGTCAGGTGCTAGACGCTAGGTGCCTGATCAACGGCCCTGTGGGGTGCTAGCGGAGGTGCTAGACCTAGCAGCCGGGGC
>NZ_JBFBEZ010000047.1:0-61428 GCF_040701725.1 Streptomyces sp. NPDC093109 | reverse complement strand
CACCGCGTACGTACGCGGTGCACCGGGCCTCTTCCGTCATCCCCGGACGCGCTACGGCTGGCCGCCGCCGCCCTTGCTGTTCTTCTTCTCCGCCGCGTCCTCGATGACCGCCTCGGCCACCTGCTGCATCGACATCCGCCGGTCCATCGACGTCTTCTGGATCCACCGGAACGCGGCGGGCTCCGTCAGCCCGTACTGCGTCTGGAGCACCGACTTCGCCCGGTCCACCAGCTTCCGGGTCTCCAGCCGCTGCGACAGATCCGCGACCTCCTTCTCCAGCGTCCGCAGCTCCGCGAAGCGCGACACGGCCATCTCGATGGCCGGCACCACATCGCTCTTGCTGAACGGCTTCACCAGATACGCCATCGCCCCGGCGTCCCGCGCCCGCTCCACGAGATCGCGCTGCGAGAACGCGGTCAGCATCAGTACGGGCGCGATGGACTCCTCCGCGATCTTCTCGGCGGCGGAGATCCCGTCCAGGACCGGCATCTTCACATCGAGGATCACCAGATCCGGCCGGTGCTCCCGCGCCAGCTCCACGGCCCGCTCGCCGTCTCCGGCCTCACCGACGACCGAGTAGCCCTCTTCCTCAAGCATCTCTTTGAGATCGAGGCGAATCAACGCCTCGTCCTCTGCGATGACGACTCGCGTCGTCAGCGGCGGGACGTGCGACTTGTCGTCATCGTCTACGGGCTGGGGCGACTCGGGGGCGGTCACGGGGGCTCCTTGTTCCGGGCAGGGTGCTGCTCCCCATGAGCCTACCTAGCTACGGTATGGTTGGGGCACGGAGGGTCCTTGCCTTCCTTCGTTTCGAAGGAGCCCCGGTAGCCCAGCGGTAGAGGCCATGGATTCAAAACCCATACAGCGTCGGTTCGAATCCGACTCGGGGCACTCTCCCTTCGTTTCCAAGGTGGATCACCCAAGTGGCGATCTTCACTCGAAACGGTGAACGTGGGTTCGATTCCGCGTGGCGAGCCCATGATCCAGCGAAGCTCGCGCCATGGCACAGCACAATCCTTCGCTACGCGAAGAAGCACTCGTTATGCTGAGGCGAGGGGCAACCAACCGCGCCGTTGCGGAACAATTGAACGTCCCGCGCGGCACAGTCGGCTGGTGGCGCCACGAAGACCGAAAGAGGCGGGGCGACCGCGTAGACGCCCGCCGCTCCTCCCTCTGCCCGATCTGCGACGGCCGCCCGCTCGACAGAGGCGCCTATGCTTACCTGCTGGGGCTGTACTTGGGTGACGGCTACATCAGCCACTACGCAAAGCACCGGGTGCCGAGCCTACTGATCACCATGGATGATGCGTGGCCGGGCCTCCAAGATGCTGCCGTGGCAGCACTGCGAGCGGTTTTCCCGCACAACGCCGTCTGCCGCCAGCAATGCCAGGGGTGCCAGAACCTCAAGGTGTACTTCAAGCACCTCGATTGCCTGTTCCCCCAGCATGGCCCCGGCAAGAAACACGAGCGAACGATCGAACTCGCCATCTGGCAGCAGGAGATCGTGGACGAGTTCCCCTGGGAATTCATACGCGGCCTGGTCCACTCCGACGGATGCCGCACCACCAACTGGACCGAGAAGATCATCGGCGGCGTACTCAAGCGGTACGAGTACCCGCGCTACTTCTTCTCCAACGCGTCCGGCGACATCCTGCGGCTCTTCACCGACACCCTCGATGCGGTCGGCGTCGAGTGGCGGCACACCAACCAGCGCCGCAGCGTCAAAAATATCTCCGTCGCCAAACGCGCATCCGTCGCCCTCATGGACGCCCACATCGGCCCCAAGTACTGACCGGGCCCGTCCCACTACTTCGGGCTGTCGTCCTCGCCGATGTGGTGCACCCGCACCAGATTCGTCGAGCCCGCGACCCCCGGCGGGGAGCCCGCCGTGATGACGACGATGTCGCCCTTCGCGCAGCGGCCGATCCGCAGGAGTTGCTCGTCGACCTGGTCGACCATCGCGTCGGTGGAGTCCACGTGCGGGCCCAGGAACGCTTCGACGCCCCAGGTGAGGGTCAGCTGCGCGCGGGTCGCGGGGTCGGGGGTGAAGGCGAGGAGGGGGATCGGGGAGCGGTAGCGGGAGAGGCGTTTGACGGTGTCGCCGGACTGGGTGAACGCGACGAGGAACTTCGCGCCGAGGAAGTCGCCCATCTCGGCCGCCGCGCGGGCCACCGCGCCGCCCTGGGTGCGGGGTTTGTTGCGGTCGGTGAGTGGGGGGAGGCCCTTGGCGAGGATGTCCTCCTCCGCCGCTTCGACGATGCGGCTCATGGTTTTGACCGTGTCGATGGGGTATTTGCCGACGCTGGTCTCGCCGGAGAGCATCACCGCGTCCGTGCCGTCGATGACGGCGTTGGCGACGTCGGAGGCTTCGGCGCGGGTGGGGCGGGAGTTCTCGATCATCGAGTCGAGCATCTGGGTGGCGACGATGACCGGCTTGGCGTTGCGCTTGGCGAGTTTGATGGCGCGCTTCTGGACGATCGGGACCTGTTCGAGGGGCATTTCGACGCCGAGGTCGCCGCGGGCGACCATGATGCCGTCGAAGGCGGCGACGATGTCGTCGATGTTCTCGACGGCCTGGGGTTTCTCGATCTTGGCGATGACGGGGAGCCGGCGCTGTTCCTCGTCCATGACGCGGTGGACGTCGTTGATGTCGGCGCCGCTGCGGACGAAGGAGAGGGCGATGACGTCGGCGCCGATGCGCAGGGCCCAGCGGAGGTCGTCGATGTCCTTCTCGGAGAGTGCGGGGACGGAGACGGAGACGCCGGGGAGGTTGAGTCCCTTGTGGTCGGAGACCATGCCGCCCTCAATGACGAGGGTGCGGACGCGGGGGCCGTCGACGGAGGTTACCTCGAGGGTGACTTTGCCGTCGTCGACGAGGATGCGTTCGCCGGTGGTGACGTCGGCGGCGAGTCCTTGGTAGGTGGTGGAGCAGGTGTGGCGGTCGCCGTCGTGGGGTTCGACGGTGATGGTGAATTCGTCGCCGCGTTCGAGGAGTACGGGGCCTTCGTGGAAGCGGCCGAGGCGGATCTTGGGGCCTTGGAGGTCGGCGAGGATTCCGACGCTTCTGCCGGTTTCGTCGGCGGCTTTGCGTACGCGGTGGTAGCGCTCCTCGTGCTCGGCGTAGGTGCCGTGGCTGAGGTTGAAGCGGGCGACGTCCATTCCGGCTTCGACCAGGGCTTTGATCTGGTCGTACGAGTCGGTGGCGGGGCCCAGGGTACAGACGATCTTTGCTCGGCGCATATATCGAGCCTAGAGCTTACCGGTGGGTAGTGAATTGGCCCCGCATGACTACTCAACCACCTTTGGATGAAGGGTTATTGACAACTGTTGAATTGTGCGCAGGGTCGCTCTTTTGAGCATTTCCGGTGTGTTTCGCGGGTGGAATCGGTGCCGGTCAGCTGTTGGTCAGCCGTTCAATTTTGGCGGGGTCATGGTAAAACGTGCGTTGACCTGGGCGTAGACCCTCTGGCGTTGCGGTTCGAGGTCGAGCGGGGGCGCCGCGTCCGCTGATTCGCTCGCTCCGAAGACGGCGCGGCTTCGCATGCCGCCGGGGGCGGGGAGGCCGTAGTTCGCGGTGTTCTCCGCGCCGAGGTCGGCGAGTTCGACGAGGGCGGCGAGTCGGGCGTCGAGAGCTTCGGCGTATTCGCGGGCGCGTTGGACCGCTTCGTGTACGGCTTGCCGGCGTGCCGTCGCGTGGGCGGGTGAGTCGGGGCGCAGGGACCACCAGGGGCCTTCGATGCCGGTGAGTTCGAGGTCGGCGAGGCGGGTGGTGAGTTCGCCGAGGATGGTGAAGTCGGTGATTTCGACGGTGAGGTGGACGCGGCCGTGGTAGGCGCGGACGCGTTCGCCTCGGCCGTGTCTGGTGAGTTCGGGGGTGATGGAGAAGGCGCCGGTTTCGAGTTTTTCGATGGCGTCGCCGTAGGTCTTGATGAGGGTGATGGCGTGGTTGTTGCGGCGGGTGAGGTCGTCGAGGGCGGCGCGGCGGTCGGTGCCGCGGGCGCCGACGGTGACGGAGATGCGGGCGATTTCGGGGTCGACTTCGATGCGTGCTTCGCCTCGGACGGCGACGCGGGGGGTTTCGGGGGTGCCGTAGGGGGCGGCGGGGGTGGGGGTCGGGTCGGTGAGGGGGTCGGTGGTCATGGGTGGTGTCGCTCCTTGGTGTGGACGCTGTGTAGGGACACTGTCGCACTTGGGTACGACAGTCGGTCGTGGCGGTCGGCGGTCATCTGATCGAAACCCTCTGGGGGTGTTGCCGTGCGGTCTGTTTGCGCCAGAATCTACGCGCGTTGTGCGATGGATCGGTCGCGCGATGGTCTTGCGATGGATCACAAGGGAGAAGAAATGCCGCTGAATCGAAGGACGTTCCTGGGTACCTCGGCCGCTGCCGGGGCCGGGGTGGCGCTGGTGGGGGGTGTCACGCCCGCGCAGGCCGCCGCCGGTGGCAAGGGTGGTCAGGGGGCCGGTCATGGGCGTCCGCAGAAGCGGTACTCGTTCACGGTGATGGGGACGACCGATCTGCATGGCAACGTCTTCAACTGGGACTACTTCACGGACAAGGAGTTCGACGACTCGGCGCACAATGACATCGGTCTGGCGAAGATCTCCACGCTGGTCGAGCAGGTCCGTAAGGAGAAGGGCCGGCAGAACACGCTGCTGATCGATGCGGGTGACACGATCCAGGGCACGCAGCTGTCGTACTACTACGCCAAGGTGGATCCGATCACGGCGAAGCGTGGTCCGGTGCATCCGATGGCGCAGGCGATGAACGCGATCGGTTATGACGCGGCGGCGCTGGGGAATCACGAGTTCAATTACGGTATTCCGGTGCTGCGGAAGTTCGAGGAGCAGTGTCGTTTTCCGCTGCTCGGTGCGAACGCGCTGGACGCGAAGACGTTGAAGCCGGCTTTCGCTCCGTATGTGATCAAGAAGGTGCGGACGCCGTTCGGCCGTGATGTGAAGGTGGCGATTCTGGGTCTGACCAATCCGGGGATCGCGATCTGGGACAAGGCGAATGTCCAGGGGAAGATGACGTTCCCGGGGCTGGAGGAGCAGGCGGCGAAGTGGGTGCCGAAGCTGCGTTCGATGGGCGCGGATGTGGTGATTATTTCTGCGCACTCGGGGTCGGACGGTTCGTCGTCGTACGGTGATCAGCTTCCGTATGTGGAGAACGCGGCGGGGCTGGTGGCGGAGCAGGTGCCGGGGATCGACGCGATTCTGGTGGGGCATGCGCATGTGGAGATTCCCGAGCGCCGGGTGGTCAACAAGAAGACGGGCAAGGATGTGGTGCTGTCCGAGCCGCTCAAGTGGGGTCAGCGGCTGACGCTGTTCGACTTCGATCTGGTGTGGGAGCGGGGTGGCTGGACGGTCGAGAAGGTCGCGTCGAAGGTTCTGAATTCGAACACGGTCGCTGAGGACAAGAAGATCACGGGGCTGCTCGGTGACGAGCACCGCAAGGTGGTGGCGTATGTGAATCAGGTGATCGGTACGTCGACGGTCGCGATGTCCACGGTGGACGCGCCGTGGAAGGACGAGCCGATCATTGATCTGATCAACCATGTTCAGGCGGAGACGGTGAAGGCTGCGCTGGCGGGTGGCGAGTGGGCGGCGCTGCCGGTGCTGTCGCAGGCGTCGTGTTTCTCGCGGACGGCGCGGATTCCGGCCGGTGAGGTGACGATCAAGGATGCGGCGGGGCTGTATCCGTTCGAG
This sequence comes from Streptomyces sp. NPDC093109, assembly GCF_040701725.1. Classification (NCBI taxonomy): domain Bacteria; kingdom Bacillati; phylum Actinomycetota; class Actinomycetes; order Kitasatosporales; family Streptomycetaceae; genus Streptomyces; species Streptomyces sp. NPDC093109. Next base: position 55,722 of record NZ_JBFBEZ010000047.1, on the reverse strand, counting down.
AACACTCTTGAGGCGCGGTTGGTGACCGGGGCGCAGCTCAGGGCGTATCTGGAGTATTCGGCGAAGTACTACGTGCGGACGGCCGCGGGTGGGGCGGTGGATACGGCGAAGCTGACGAATGCGGATGGTACGCCGGATTACAACTATGACGTGGTGTCGGGTCTGACGTATGAGATCGATATCGCGCAGCCGGTGGGGTCGCGGATTGTGAATCTGCGGTTCGAGGGGAGGGATTTGGATCCGGCGGCGAAGTTTGTGCTGGCGGTGAACAACTATCGGGCGAGTGGTGGCGGGAATTTCCCGGGTATCGCGGCGGCGCAGCAGTTGTGGGCGAATTCGGATGAGATCCGTAACACGATCATTGGCTGGGTGAAGGCTGCGGGGACGGTTGATCCGGCGGTGTTCGCGTCGGTGGACTGGAAGCTGACGCGGGACGGTACGCCGGTCTTCTGATCGTTGGGCGGAGGGCTGTTGGGCGGGCGGCTGTTCAGCGGACTTCGGTGAGTGGGACCAGGCCCCTCGGTGCGGGTACCGGGCGGGCCTGGTTCTGTGTGTCGAGTCCGAAGCTGGTGAAGGCGGTGCGTCGGGGCAGGGGGTAGGGCTCGGTGCCGGTGAGGTGGTTGAGGATGGTGGCGCTGCGCCAGGCGGCGAGGCCGAGGTCGGGGGCGCCGACGCCGTGGGTGTGGCGTTCGGCGTTCTGTACGTAGATGGAGCCGGTGACGCTGGGGTCGAGCAGGAGCCGGTGGTGGGGGTCGATGCGGGGGCGGTTGGAGCTGTCGCGGCGCATGTAGGGGTCGAGTCCGGCGAGGATGCGGTCGAGTGGGCGTTCGCGGTAGCCGGTGGCGAGGATGACGGCGTCGGTGGTGAGGCGGGTGCGGGTGGCTTGTCTGCGGTGTTCGAGGTGGAGTTCGATTTTGGTGGTGGCGACGCGGCCGGCGGTGCGGACGGAGACGCCGGGGGTGAGGACGGCGTCGGGCCAGCCGCCGTGGAGGGTGCGCCGGTAGAGCTCGTCGTGGATGGCGGCGATGGTTTCGGGGCCGATGCCTTTGTGGAGTTGCCATTGGCGGGGGATGAGGTCGTCGCGTTCGTGTTCGGGCAGGGCGTGGAAGTAGCGGGTGTAGTCGGGGGTGAACTGTTCCAGGCCGAGCTTGGAGTACTCCATGGGGGCGAAGGCTTCGGTGCGGGCGAGCCAGTGGAGTTTCTCGGCGCCGGTGGGGCGGGCGCGGAGGAGGTCGAGGAAGATCTCGGCGCCGGACTGTCCTGAGCCGATGACGGTGATGTGGCCGGCGGTGAGGAGCCGTTCGCGGTGGTGGAGGTAGTCCGCGGAGTGGATGACGGGGACGGTGGGTGCTTCGGTGAGTGGTTTGAGGGGGTCTGGTACGTAGGGTTCGGTGCCGATGCCGAGGGCGATGTTGCGGGTGTGGGTGCGGCCGAGGGCTTCGGCTTCGCCGTCCGGGTCGAGTTGGGTGAAGTCGACTTCGAAGAGGTCGCGTTCGGGGTTCCAGCGGACGGCGTCGACCTGGTGGCCGAAGTGGAGTGTGGGGAGTTGTTGGCTGACCCAGCGGCAGTAGGCGTCGTATTCGGCGCGTTGGATGTGGAAGCGCTCGGCGAAGTAGAAGGGGAAGAGCCGGTCGCGGGTTTTGAGGTAGCTGAGGAAGGTCCAGGGGCTGGCGGGGTCGGCGAGGGTGACGAGGTCGGCGAGGAAGGGGACTTGGAGGGTGGCGCCGTCGAGGAGGAGTCCGGGGTGCCAGTGGAAGGCGGGGTTCTGGTCGTAGAAGGTGGTGGCGAGTGGTGTGCCGCCGGTGCGGGGGATTCCGTCGGTGAGGGCGGCGAGGGAGAGGTTGAACGGGCCGATGCCGATGCCGACCAGGTCGTGGGGGCGGTCGAGGTGGCGGGGCTGGGCGGTCATCGGCGGTTGCTGCCTTCCACGAGTCGGGCGCCCGGGGTGCCCGGGGTCGGTGGTGGTGCCGATGAGCACAACGAGCCATACCTGAACGGGGTAATGGGGTGGGGCGGCGGGCGGCGAGGTCGGCCGGATCGTGCCGGTGCCGGGCGCTCCGGTCCCGAGCGCTGAGGACCGGGCGCCGGCCGGTGGTGTGCGCGGCGGTGGTGCCGCGCACACGTTCCTCCGGTGTGTTCCGCTGTCCGGCCGGTTCAGCTCCGTACGTGCGACACGCGGCGCAGGTCGTCCAGTTGGTCGGCGACCTTGCGGCGGAGTGCCGGGGTCATCTCCGTGGTGTCGAGGTATTCCTGGCCGAGGCGCAGTGATTGTTCGTCCGCGGCGTGGCGGGGGAAGGCGTAGCGTCCGGCGGCGTCGGCGATGGCGGGGCCCCGGCGGGCGGCGAGGGCGATGGCTTCGGGGTAGTAGCGGGGGACGTATGCGCTGACGAGGTCGGTCTGTTCGGGCTGCCAGAAGCCTTGGGCGGTGGCGGCGAAGAGGTAGTTGGAGAGGTCGTCGGTGTGGAAGAGCCGTGCCCATGCCCGCGCCTTGGCGTCGGGGTCGGGCAGGGCGGCGCGGCAGCGGGCGGCGCCTTCCTGGCCGGTGGCGCTGGGGTCGCGGTCGAGTTCGGCGGTGATGGCGGTGGTGTCGGTGGCGCCGAGGACGGCGAGCCGGGTGAGGATCCGCCAGCGGAGTTCGGGGTCGAGTGCGGGGCCGCCGGGGATGCTGCCGGAGTCGAGCCAGTCCTGGAGGGGGCCGGGTCGGGTGGCGGCGTCGATGGCGTGGCGTACGGCGGTGAGGCGGAGTCCGGGGTTGTCGCCGTCCTCGGTGCGGCGCAGGAGGTCGCGGGTGAGGTCGGTGAGGGTGGTGAGTGCGGCGGGCCGGTCCTCGGGGGTGAGGTAGCGGTCGGCGATCTGCGTCGCGGCGAAGGCGAGGACGCCTTGTACGACGGCGAGGTCGGTCTCGTGGGGCAGGTGGGCGCGGGCGGCGTCGAGGTAGGCGGTGGGGGCGAGTTCGGCGTCGCGCACCATGTCGCGGGCGGCGTTCCAGATGACGGCGCGGGTGAGGGGTTCCGGGATGCCGGAGAGCGTGTGGAGTGCGGTGTCCCAGGACCGGGTGTCGAGGCGGACCTTGGCGTAGGTGAGGTCGCCGTCGTTGAGGACGACGAGGGCGGGGCGGGGGCCGGGGTGGGTCCGGGGTCCGTCGGGGGCCGGCAGGTCGAGTCCGGAGTGGTCGCGGGCGACGAGCCTGGCGGGGTCGGCGGGGTCGGTGTCGTAGGTGCCGACGGTGAGGTGGTGCGGGCGGCTTCCGTCCCGTGTGACGTCGAGGGTCCATTGGGGTCCGGTGCCGGTGCCGGCCGGGGTTTCGGTGATGTGGGGGGTGAGGGTGTCGACTCCGGTGGTGCGGAGCCACTGGGCGGCCCAGGTGTGTACGTCGCGGTCGGTGGCGCGGGCGAGGGAGTCGATGAAGTCGGCGAGGGTGGCGTTGGCGAATTTGTGCCGGTCGAAGTGGTTGTTGATGCCGGCGAGGAAGTCTTTTTCGCCGAGCCAGGCGACGAGCTGGCGCAGTGCGGAGGCGCCCTTGGCGTAGGAGATGCCGTCGAAGTTGAGCAGTGCGGAGGCGGTGTCGGGTACGGCGTCGGGGTCGGGGGCGACGGGGTGGGTGGAGGGGCGCTGGTCGGCGTCGTATCCCCAGGCTTTGCGTCCGATGGCGAAGTCGACCCAGGTGTCGGTGAAGCGGGTGGCTTCGGTGAGGATCTGGTAGCCCATGTACTCGGCGAAGGACTCGTTGAGCCAGATGTCGTCCCACCAGGTGAGGGTGACGAGGTCGCCGAACCACATGTGTGCCATTTCGTGGGCGATGACCACGGCGCGGGTCTGGCGTTCGGTGTCGGTGACGGCGGAGCGGTAGATGAATTCGTCGCGGAAGGTGACGAGTCCGGGGTTCTCCATGGCGCCGGCGTTGAATTCGGGGACGAACGCCTGGTCGTAGGAGTCGAACGGGTAGGGCTCCTCGAATTTCTCGTGGTAGCGGTCGTAGCAGGCGCGGGTGATGTCGAGGATTTCGTCGGCGTCGGTGTCGAGGTGGGGGGCGAGGGAGCGGCGGCAGTGGATGCCGAAGGGGAGTCCGGCGTGTTCGGTGCGGATGGAGTGCCAGGGGCCGGCGGCGACGGCGACGAGGTAGGTGGAGATGAGGGGGGTGGGGGCGAGTGTCCAGCGTGTGCCGGCTGTGCTGCTCCCGGTCGTGCTGCTCCTGGCTGTGCTGCTCCCGGCTGTGCCGTCCTTGGCTGTTCCGTCGCCGGTCCGTTCCGCGATTCCGTTGCCGAGGACGGTCCATTCCTGGGGTGCGGTGACGGTCAGTTCGAAGATGGATTTGAGGTCGGGCTGGTCGAATGCGGCGAAGACGCGTTGGACGTCGTCCATGAAGAGCTGGGTGTAGAGGTATGTCTCGCCGTCGGCGGGGTCGGTGAAGCGGTGCATGCCTTCGCCGGTGCGGGAGTAGGCCATGCTCGCGTCGACGCGCAGTACGTGTTCGCCTGCGGCGAGTCCGGTCAGCGCGATGCGGTTCTCGACGAGTCCCTCGGGGTCCAGTGGCTGTCCGTCGAGGGTGACGGAGCGCAGGGTGGCGGGCTTCAGCTCGACGAAGGTGTCTCCGGCCGCGCGCGCGGTGAAGCGGATGGCGGTGTGGGAGTCGAAGGTGTCCTCGCCGGTGGTGAGGTCGAGGGTGATCGTGTAGCGGTGGACGTCGAGGAACTGGGCTCGGGTCTGCGCTTCGTCGCGCGTCAGTACGGACATGTGCCCCATGCTGCCCGATGTGCGCCGGGGGCCGCATCGGGGTTCTCTTCGCTCTGAGCGGAGTGAAGTCAGGGGCCGGCGGTGCTTGGGCGGGGACGGCCGGGGTATGTCGCGCCGCTCGTGGGCGGCGTACGGTCAGGCCTCTTCCGCTCGTGCTCCGTCCGCGATCGTCTCGTGGTGGCGGATGACCTCGGCGATGATGAAGTTGAGGAGTTTCTCGGCGAAGGCCGGGTCCAGGCGGGCGTTCTCGGCCAGTTCGCGCAGGCGGGTGATCTGGCGGGCCTCGCGGGACGGGTCGGCCGGGGGCAGGTGGTGTTCGGCCTTGAGGACGCCGACCTGCTGGGTGCATTTGAAGCGTTCGGCGAGCATGTGGACGACGGCCGCGTCGATGTTGTCGATGGATCCGCGCAGGCGGGTCAGCTCGGCCTGTACGGAGTCGTCGATGCCGGGACGGTCGCCGCTGTCTGCGGAGGCGGAGGCGGGGCCGGGGTCACTCGTGGTCATGGTTCGGCAGCTTAGACGGAGCGTGGCCGGAGCGTGGGTGGGTGATCAGGATGCGGGATCCCGTCGCGGCGGTGCCGGTGCCGGGCGGCTCTCCTGTTCCCGGAAGCGTACGGGCGCGAGGCCGACGCGCCGGGTGAACAGCCGGGAGAAGTAGGCGGGGTCGTCGTAGCCGACGCGGCGGGCGACGGCGGCGACGGGGAGTTCGGTGGCGGCGAGGAGTTCTTTGGCGCGGCCGAGGCGGATGCCGAGGAGGTAGTCCTTCGGGGTGCAGCCGGCGGCTCCGCGCACCGCGGTGCGCAGCGCGGCGGGTGTCATGCCCTGGCGGGCCGCGTGGTCGGCGACGGTGAGCGGTCCGCAGGCGTCGCGGGCCAGTGCCTGGAGTACGGGGTCGGTCCCGGCGCCCGTGCCGGTACGGGCCCGGCGCAGCGCGACGAGCAGTTCGTGTACGGCGGCGCCCGTCTCGACCTCCAGCAGCGGGTTGCCGCGGCGGGCCGCGCGGGCGATGCGGGCGACGACGGCACGAGCGCCGGCCGGGTCGGCGAGGGGGACGACGGGCCGGTCGGGCTCGATGTAGCCGAGTTCGGTGTAGGTGGCGGTGGCCGGTCCGGTGAAGGCGACGAAGCTCTCGTCCCAGCCGTGGTGGCGGTCGGGGCCGTAGTGGTGGGTGACGCCGGGGGTGAGCCAGAGGAGTGCGGGTGCGGTGACGGCGACGCGCCGTCCGTCGGCGGCGCGGAACCAGCCGTTGCCGGTGCTGATGACGACGGCCACGTGGTGGTCGAGGGTGCGGGGTCCGACCGTGGGCAGGGCGCCGTGCTGGAGGCCGACGCCGAGGCAGACGAGGCCGAGCCGGTGGTGGACCGGGCTCGGGGTGAAGTACCGCATCCAGCTGTGCCGCATCCGCTCCACCCCGTCCATCCGCCCGTCCACCCCGTCCATCCGTCGGTCCGTCTGTCTGTCGGTCCGTCTGTCCGTCCGTCCGTCCGCCTGTTGCGTCCAATCAGAGGCGATCTTTGTCCATGGACCCTGCGTTCGCCAACGGGAAAGGTGGCCATTGCGGCGAAGCCGGGAACCGTGGTCGCGGAGACCCGGAAGACGAAGAGGACGACGAGGAGAGGGAGTGGGCGATCGTGCCCGAGTTCACCGTTGGTGAAGAGACGTTCCTGGTGGACGGCCGGCCCGTGCGGCTGCTGTCGGGGGCGCTGCACTACTTCCGGGTCCATGAGGAGCAGTGGGGTCACCGGCTCGCGATGCTGCGTGCTCTGGGCCTGAATTGTGTGGAGACCTATGTTCCGTGGAATCTGCACGAGCCGGCGCCTGGCCGCCTCCACGAAGTGGAGGCGCTCGGCCGCTTCCTTGACGCGGCGCACGCGGCCGGGCTGTGGGCGATCGTACGGCCGGGCCCGTACATCTGTGCGGAGTGGGAGAACGGCGGGCTGCCGCACTGGCTGACCGGGCCGCTCGGGGCGCGGGTGCGGACCCGGGATCCGGAGTTCCTGGGGGCGTTGGAGCGCTGGTACCACCGGCTGCTGCCCCAGGTCGCCGAGCGCCAGTTCGACCGTGGTGGTCCGGTCGTCATGGTGCAGGTCGAGAACGAGTACGGAAGTTACGGCTCCGACGAGGTTTATCTGGCGCGGCTGACAGAGCTGACCAGGGAGTGCGGCATCACGGTGCCGTTGTTCACCTCGGACGGTCCGGAGGATCACATGCTCAGCGGTGGTCTGATTCCGGGGCTGCTCGCGACGGTCAACTTCGGTTCGGGCGCGCGCGCCGCCTTCGAGACGCTGCGCCGGCACCGGTCCGACGGGCCGCTGATGTGCATGGAGTTCTGGTGCGGCTGGTTCGACCGCTGGGGCGGGAAGCATGTCGTACGGGATCCGGCGGACGCGGCGGCGGCGTTGCGCGAGGTCCTGGAGTCGGGTCCCGGTGCCTCGGTCAATGTGTACATGGCGCACGGCGGGACGAACTTCGCCGGCTGGGCGGGCGCCAATCGCGGTGGTGAGCTGAACGGGGGCGTGCTGGAGCCGGATGTCACCTCGTACGACTACGACGCGCCGATCGACGAGGCGGGCAGGCCGACGGAGAAGTTCTGGCGGATGCGTGAGGTGTTCGCGGAGTTCCAGGAGGGGCCGCTGCCCGCCGTTCCGCCGCCGTGGCCCGTCCTGGCGGCTTCCGTACGGGCGGAGTGCGCGGGGTGGGTGCCGCTGGACGAGGTCGTGACGGCGCTCGGCGGGCCCGAGTCGGTGACGGCCCTGCCGCCGACCTTCGAGGAGCTGGACGTCGATCGCGGTCTTGTCCGCTATCGCGTGGACATCCCGGGCCCGCGGCGCCCCGTGCGGCTGTCGCTGGCGGGGGTGCGGGATCTGGCCGCGGTGTACGTGGACGGTGCCCGGGCCGCGATACGGGGCGGGGCGTCGGGTGTCGAGAGCGCCCACGCGGATCTCGTCCTGGCCGAGCCGGTGGCCGGTCCCGCGAGCGTCGAGGTCTGGGTCGAGTCGCTCGGCCGCGTCAACTACGGGCCGCGGCTGGGCGAGTCGAAGGGGATCACGGGCGGGATCCTGCACGAGCTCCAGTTTGTGCACGGGGTACGGTCCCAGGGGCTGCGCCTGGACGCGTTCGACGACGCGGAGGCGGTGGCCGCGCTCCCGTACCGTACGACCGGCGACGCCGCCGTCAGCGAAGCCGCCGTACCCGAAGCCGACGCCCCGGCAGCCGTCCCCGAAGCCGACACCCGGGGTCTCTACCGTGCGGCCTTCGACATCCGCGGTGCAGGCGACGCCCTGCTCTCGCTGCCCGCCTGGGGCCGGGGCTTCGTCTGGGTGAACGGTTTCTGCCTGGGCCGCTACTGGCCGGCCGAGGGCCCGCAGGAGTCGCTGCACGTCCCGGGTCCTGTGCTCCGCGAGGGCGCCAACGAGGTGTGGGTCCTGGAGCTGGAGGGGCGGGGCCCGGCCGTTCACGTAGAACTCGCCGGACGGGCGGAGGTCAGCCCGTCCGGCGAGTAGCCCACTCGGCTCGGGCTTCGGGCCCGGACATGGACGCGGTCACGATCGCGACCGTCGTCCGCGTCCGGGCCCGAGCCCCGGTCGCGGCCCCGCTACAACGTGGCCGCGGCCGCCGCGATCGCGGACGCGAAGGTCGAGACCTTGGTGTAGACGCCCGGGGAGCGCGGCTGGGCGCAGCCGTCGCCCCAGCTCACGATGCCGACCTGGATGAAGTTGCCCGAGTTGTCCGTACGGAACATCGGGCCGCCGGAGTCGCCCTGGCAGGTGTCCGTGCCGCCCGCCGCGTAGCCCGCGCATATCTCGTCGGTGGTGATGACCGCGCCGTTGTACCAGGACGCCGAGTTGCAGGTGGCGTCCGAGACGTACGGGACGGACGCCTTGAGGAGGTAGCGCTGCTGGGCGCCGTTCTGGACGGCCGCGCCCCAGCCGGCGACCGTGAAGGTGCCGGTGTTGTACGTGGTGGTGGTGGCGATGTTCAGGGTGGGCAGGTTGATCGGCGTGGCGAGCTTGATCAGCGCCCAGTCCTTGCCGTTCCCGTTGTAGCCGGGCGCCCGGTAGATCTTGGTGGACCGGGAAGTGACGGCGCTGCTGCTCTGGAGGTCCACGACTCCGGCGGTGGCGGTGATGCTGGTGTTGTTGCCGGTCGCGCCCACACAGTGGGCGGCCGTCAGGACGACCGTCGAGGAGTACAGCGAGCCGCCACAGCCCATCGACAGCCGGACCATGAACGGGAATTCGCCCTGCGCCGCCCGTGTGCCGCCGACGACGGGCGCGGGCGCCGCGGAGGCGGTGGTGGTGGGCTGGAGGCTGACTGCGGCGAGGACGACGGCACCGACGGCCGCCAGTCTCTTGATGGCACCCAGAATGCTCATAGGACTGCCTTTCATGGGGTGTGGGGGTATGGGGGGTTGAGGGGGGAATGGGGGGTTCACGCCAAAGGCCCGGTCAACGCGCGTTGCGATCACTACCGCCGCTGACATGGGCCCGACAAGAAAGCGTGATCCGGATTATGCGGATCGGATCAGTCGCGCCACAAGAGCCGTCTTCGAGCCACACAGGAGAGTCACAGAAAAGCCACCGTCCGATCATCGGACGGATCCTCATCCCGTACGCCCCGCCGTACAGTGAGCGCAGGGCTCGGAGCGGGTCGCCCGGCCCGAGGGGGGTACGGACGTGACGAACGGCGCCGGCGGGATCGCCCACGGCTACCCGCATCTGGAGACCGCGCGCGCCGCGATCACCGCGCTCTACCGACGGCTCTCGGCCGACGGGATCCGCTCGTACGCCCCCGCCGTGGCGCCCGCCGATGTCGCCTTCTCCGATCTGGACGATCTCCATCTCGGCACCCAGCGGGTGGCCCGCGCCCTCGTCCAGCAGCTCCGGCTGCCGGACGCGCGCGTGATCGTGAGTTTCCGGGAGATGACACACGCGGCGAACGTCGAACTGACCGCGGGCCCCGAGTACTTCATCGAACTGAACAACCGGTTCCGCACCCACCGCCGGGACATCGGCGCCGCGCTCGCCCACGAGATCACCCATGTCCTGCTGCACCGGCTCGGGCTCGCCTTCCCCGGCACCCGTGACAACGAGATCCTGACCGACACGGCCACCACCTACCTGGGCGCCGGCTGGCTGCTGCTCGACGCGTACCGCGAGGACCGCGACTCCAGCCAGAAGCTCGGCTACCTCACACCGGAGGAGTTCGGCTACGTCCTGGCCAAGCGCGCGCTCGTGTTCGACGAGGACCCGAGGATCTGGTTCACCAGCCCGCAGGGCTACACGTCGTATACGAAAGGACGGGAGCTGGCGCTCCACGACGAGCGGCGGCCACCGCTGACCACCGCCGGCTGGGCGGGCCGGCGCCGGTACGCCAAGGACCGCGGCCACGCGCTCGCCAACCCGCCCGGATCCGCTCCCCCTTCCTCTGACTCCCCTTCCTCCCCCTCCCCCTATGCCTTCGAGCGGCTGCCCGACGGGCCGCGCGTCTCCTTCCCCTGTCCCACCTGCTTCCAGCGCATCCGGATCCCGGTCCGCGGCCGGATCCGCGCGCGGTGCGGGCTGTGCGGCACGGTTCTGGACTGCGATACGTGAGCGACGGCCGCACCTGACCGAACGTAAGGTCGAAGCATGACGAAAGACCCGACAGCGGGCGCACGGGAACTGTTCGAGGCGGTGTACGAGGGCGCGGACGACGCGGTCGTACGGCTGCTCCGGGCCGGTGTCCCCGCCGAGGCGACCGACGAGGACGGCCAGACCGTCCTCTATCTGGCCTCGGTCAGTGACGAACCGGGGCTGGTGCGGCTGCTGCTCACCGCCGGCGCCGACCCCGACCGGCCGAGCGGCCCCGCCGACGGCCCGGAGGGCGGCGATCTGCCGCTCTGCGCGGCGGCCTGCGGCGGCCATACCGAGGTCGTCCGGGCGCTGCTCGCCGCCGGTGCCCGGCCCGACCGCAGGGAGTCCTACGAGCTGACGGCGATGGTCTGGGCGGTCCGCCAGGGCTTCGCCGACACGGCGGAGGCGCTGCTGGAGTACGGCGCCGACCCCGACCTGCCGGGCCCGGGCGGCGAGCCGCCGCTGCTGCTGGCGTCCCGGCGCGGCTCGACCGCGACCGTACGGGTCCTGCTGCGGTACGGCGCCACGGGCCGGCACGCGGCGCTCGTGGAGGCGCGGCGGTGGATGGGGCTCGATGTGGCGGCGGAGCTGCGGAGTTCGCTGCTGGCCGGCTTCGGTGACGGGTACGAGACGATGGTGCGCCGGATCGACAGGACCGGCGAAGACGGAGACGTGGACGGCAACGGGGGCGGGGGCGGGAACGGAGACCGGGACGCGACCGGGGGCGCGGACGGCTCGGTGACCGTCGTCGTCGAGCTGCTGCGGAACGGCCGGCCGGTCGCCGGGCAGGAGCAGCAGACCGGGCACGCGGCCGTCGCGACGTTGCTCGAAGCGGAGTTGGGGCTGCGGACGCCGTACGAGGAGCTGGCGGCGCGGGCCCTGCGCTGCGGGAATCCCCGCCGGGACGACTGGATCGAGGCGGTCGGGGCGCTGGCCCGGCGCGGCGACGAGGAGACGTTCCGTAAGGCCGCGGAGTGGTGTGCGGGCGACGAGCCCGAGCGGCAGACGTTCGGCGCTGAGGTGCTGGCCCGGCTGGGCACGGAGGGGGGAACGGGCGACGGCGCGGCGGGCACCGGCTTCACCGCGCGCGCGGTGCCGCTGCTGCGGGCGCTGTCCCGGGAGGCCGTGGAGCCGGAGCTGGTCCGCGCGGTGCTGGAGGGTCTGGGCCGGCACGGCGATCCGGCCGCGCTGCCGGAGGTGCTGCGTCACACGGGACATCCGGACGCGCGGGTACGCCGCCGGGTCGCGCTCGCGCTGCCGGCGCTCGTACCGCCGGCCGGTCCTGACCACCCGGGCGGTTCCGAACACCCCGGCGGCTCCGGCCGCATGGGCCGCGCGGTCCGTGCGGGTGTGCTGCTCAGCCGGGACGCGGACGGTCCGGTCCGGGACCGGGCGGTGATCGCGCTGGCCGGGATGGCGGTGGACACGTACGAGGTCCGCGAGGCGCTGGCGGCGCGGCTCAACGACCCGGACGCGGACACGGCGGCAACGGCGGCCCACGGGCTGGCGGTACGGCAGGATCCGCGGGCCCTCGACGCGCTGGCCCGGCTGCTGGCGGACGAGGCGCCGGACAGCTCCGCGCGCAGGACGGCGGTGGACGCCGTCGGTCACGTACCCGAGGGTCCGGAGCGCCGGCGGCTGGAACGTACGCTGCCGAGGCCCCGCTGACCCGGCCGAACCGGAGGCTCGCTCCAGCAGGAGCGCTCGGTCCAGCCGGAGCGCTCAGTCCAGCCGGAGCACTCCGGGCGCGGCCTCCTCGATGACCTGCACCAGTTCGTCGAAGACGGTGGGCCCGCGGCCCGCCCGCGCCGCGTCGAGCCGCTCCCGCAGGGCGGGTTGGTTGCTGGGGTGCGCACGCTCCAGCCGCCGCTGGAGCGTGCGCACGGTCTCCTCGTGTCCGAGTGCCCGGCGCGACAGGTCGTGCCGGCGCCACTCGATGACGAAGTCGCCGTCGTCCGGCGTGCCGTAACCGCCGCTCAGACAGTCCGCGAGTGCGTCGAGATTGCTCCCGAAGTACCCGCCGGGCCCGTTCACGGCCGCGCCGATCGCCGGCCAGAAGCGGTCGAGCCCGGTGACCTCCGCCCCGTCGATCACATACGTCACCGTCATGGGACGGAGGCTACCTTCCCGGTGAGCCGGTGGGTGGGGCTCAGCAGTTGTAGTTGACGAGCGAGAACGACGCGTAGTGATCGGCGGTGTAGTAGTCCTCCTTCGACTTCTGACCGGTCACGATGCGGCGGGCGCCACGGGTCGAGGAGCCGGGGGTGACCACGGTGTACTCGTGGTAGTAGCTGCTCGACTGGCTCGGCAGGATGCCCTCGCGGTTCTGGAAGACGGCTCCGTCCTGCGAGTACGGGTACGGTCCGCCGGCCGCGATGAGCCGGAGGGTCGTGTACGCCTGGGACGGCAGGTTCGAGTAGCAGATGCTGCCGACGGCGGTGACCGCGGTGGGGGCGGCGGTCGCGGAAGCGGTGACTCCACCGACGAGCAGAGTCGAGACGAGTGCGGCGAGGCCGCCGAGGGCGGCAATTCGTGGGGGAATTCGCATGGGTCCATGATGACGCGCGTAGACGTGCACACGTCAATCCCAACGCCCTCGAATTTCCCGGAAGTTAACCGGAGTTCCCGAGCCAGTCGGGCGCCGTCCGCGTCCCGGCCGCGTCCCGGCCGCGTCCGGACAGCACGAAGCCCCGCGGCGGTTGCCGCGGGGCTTTCGTTCACATTCCGTACTACGGGGTCACGCGGCCGTGCGACGACCGCCCTGGCCACCGCCCTGACCGCCCTGGGCACCCCGGCCCGCGCCGCCGCGCCGTCCCCGGCTGCCACGGCCGGCGCCGGCGCCACCGCCACCGCCACCCGTACCCGCGCCTCCCGCACCCGATCCCGCACCGGAGCCGGAGCCCCGGCGGCCGGACGGACGCGACGTACGGGGCTTCTGCTGCTTCTGCTGAACGGGCGGCTGCGGCACCTCGATGGTGACGGCCACCCCGGAGGGCTCCCGCGCGCCGGTGATCTGCGTCAGCTCCGCGTCCGTCGACTTGACGCGCGCGGACCGGGGGTCGATCCCCGCGTCGGCCATCAGCCGCGTCATCTCACGCCGCTGCTCGGGCAGCACCAGCGTCACGACACTGCCGGACTCCCCCGCCCTGGCGGTGCGCCCGCCGCGGTGCAGATAGTCCTTGTGGTCGACGGGCGGGTCGACGTTGACGACCAGGTCGAGATCGTCGACGTGGATGCCGCGGGCCGCGACGTTCGTGGCGACGAGGCAGGTGACCAGGCCGGTCTTGAACTGCTCAAGCGTCCGGTTGCGCTGCGGCTGCGAGCGCCCGCCGTGCAGCCCGGAGGCGCGTACGCCGCTCGCGAGCAGCCGCTTGACCAGCCGGTCGACCGAGCGCTTGGTGTCCAGGAAGAGCAGCACCCGGCCGTCGCGCGCGGCGATCCGCGTCGTGACTTCCTTCTTGTCCGTCTCGTCGAGGACGTACAGCACGTGATGTTCCATCGTGGTGACCGCGCCCTGCGAGGGGTCGACGGAGTGCACGACGGGGTCCGTCAGGTACTGGCGTACGAGCCGGTCGATGTTCTTGTCCAGCGTCGCCGAGAAGAGCATCCGCTGCCCGTTCGGCTCGACCTGCTCCAGCAACGCCGTGACCTGCGGCATGAAGCCCATGTCGGCCATCTGGTCGGCCTCGTCGAGCACGGTGATGGACACCTCGTCGAGCCGGCAGTCGCCGCGTTCGATGAGGTCCTTCAGCCGGCCGGGGGTCGCGACGAGCACCTCGGCGCCGCGCCGGAGCGCGTTCGCCTGCTTGGTGAGCGAGAGCCCGCCGACGACGGTGGTCAGCTTGAGGTTGACGGCGGTCGCGTACGGCGTGAGCGCGTCCGTGACCTGCTGCGCCAGCTCACGCGTGGGTACGAGCACCAGCGCGAGCGGGGCGCGCGGCTCGGCGCGGCGGCCGGCGATACGGGCCAGCAGCGCCAGGCCGAAGGCGAGGGTCTTGCCGGAGCCGGTCCGGCCACGGCCGAGGATGTCGCGGCCCGCGAGCGAGTTCGGCAGGGTGGCGCCCTGGATGGGGAACGGGTCGGTCACCCCCTGCGCGGTGAGGGTCTTGAGCAGACCGGCGGGCATGTCCAGCTCGTCGAACGACTCGACGGCGGGCAGCGCGGGGGTGAGGGTCTCCGGCAGGGTGAATTCCTGCGGACGCGAAGGAGCGCGGCGGGGCGACGGTTTGGCCGTGCCCTTCGCGGGTCCCTTGGCGCGGGAGTTCGCCGGGCGCCTGCCGGCGGGGCGGGCAGCGCGGTCCTGCCGTTCGGATCGAGTCATTCGGAGAAAAGCCTTCCTGGGCCTGAGAACAGCGGCCGGAGAACAGCGCGAGCCGGGGCCCGCACCGTGCAGGTGCGGGCCCCGGCTGCGAGGTACACGTCCGGGGACTAGGCCGGGACGATGTTCTCCGCCTGCGGGCCCTTCTGGCCCTGCGTGACGTCGAACGAGACCTTCTGGCCCTCCTGGAGCTCACGGAAGCCCTGGGTGGCGATGTTGGAGTAGTGGGCGAAGACGTCGGGGCCGCCACCCTCCTGCTCGATGAAGCCGAAGCCCTTTTCCGAGTTGAACCACTTCACGGTGCCGTTGGCCATGTCATTCTCCTAAAACAGGTGCAGAGCCGGAAATTCGCACTTTACGAATTCCTCGTCGCCGCATTGAGCCCCATCCGGAGAAGCCGGCAAAAACAATAATGCGCCTGAGGAACATTCCCGTCAGGCGCACATAAAGTTCATGGGTACCAAAACTGCAACGCAGTCAGCCTAGCACGCCCTCGCGAGGAGATCGAGTGGCACACGCCACAAGATCGGAAGACGGTCCGGTACGGCGCCGGGGCCGGGCCGCGACCGGCCCCCGACCCCCACCCCGACCTCGCCCCGGCACCCAGCCCGGCGCTCAGCCCGCCGCACGCGCGTCCGTCACGCGCGGCGGCGCGTCGCCCGTGCCGCGCCGTATCGTCCGCAGCGGCCGGTCCGGCCGCCAGGAGCGCAGTACCAGGTCATCGCCCTCGATCTCGGTCTGCACGATCTCGCCGACGTCCACCCGGAAGAGCTGGAACGGCAGCGGGGGCCGGATCTCGGAGATGAACCGGGCGCGCACCCGGCGGTCGGTGACCTCCCGCGCCCGGCCGCCGACCCTGACGTCCCCGTCCGCCATCGCGTCCCCGGCCCCCGGATTCGCCTGTACGGCGAAACGCGGGTCGCGCAGGAGATCGCGCGCCTTAAGGGAATTGGGCATCATCCCGAGCCACAACTCCCCGGAGAGGAAGGTGACTTCGAGTCCTGTCACCCGGGGGGACCCGTCCTTGCGGAGGGTGGCGAGGACATGGTGCTGATACATCTCGAATCGCCGCTGAACGGCCTCGGCGAAGCGCGGCTCCGCCGAGACGACATCGGCCCAGGTAATTGTCATGAATACACCCAACAGCCAATACCCGACACCTCCTGTCGGCCTTTCGCGACGAGATGGAGCGCGGGTGGGCTTCTCGGGCCATCGAAGCATGGAGACATGCACGCATCAATTCGGTTCTGTCTCGGGTTTGGCCGGTTCTCCCCTTGAACCGCGCGGCATGCGGTTACCGACGGTACGCGCCCAGCCGGCCCAGCCGACTCAGTTGGCTCAAGTTGGCTCAGCCGGCTCAGTTGGCTCAGTCGGCCAGCGGGAGCCGGTCGCCGGTCGCGCCGACCTCCAGGGTCGCGTAGTCGGGGTGGCCGAAGTGGTGGTGCACATAGATCTGGTCCGCCCAGGGCGGGTCGAACGGGATGAAGGGGCGCAGCCCGAGGACACGGCTGATGGCCCGGTCTCCGTGCTCGGCGTTGAACTCGGCCATCGCCGCCGCCTCACCGATCTGCGCGATCGTGCCCGGCAGATCGTCGAGGTAGCACGTGACCCGGGGCAGCAGCCGGCTGTGGTCGCCGCCCCGGAAGAGGTTCAGCGCGGACATCGTGGACGAGTAGTAGTCCAGGTCGAACGAGACGAATCCGACGGGGTGCGTACGGAGCGTGTCGGCGTTGGTCTCCAGATAGCCCGGCACGGTTTCGGCCACGTCACCGATCACCACCTCCGCCGTACCGCCGAGCCTGGCGAGCAGCCGGGCCCGGTCCATCGGGTAGAAGCCCGCGCCGAACAGGTACGGCAGGTCCCGTACGTCCTTGCCGGGCGGCAGCCCGTCGCTCGCGTCGAAGCCCACGACCCTGACCTCGACGCCGGTGGCCCGCGCGTAGTAGCGGGCGTGCTCGGCCAGCGCGAGCAGCCCGTTGCCGCCCGCGACCCCGAACTCCACGAGGGTCACGCCCGGCAGACCGAGGCGGGCGGCGGACTCGGTGGCCCGGCGCACCCCGTAGGCGTAGTGCGGCCGGTCGACGAGTCCGAACCGGTAGGCGGCGTCCGGGGTGAGGCCGGGCAGCTTGCGCAGCAGCCGGGTCACGGCCGCCGTGCGCGTGCCGGACTTGGACAGGTCCCACAGGGTGTCCGCCCATCCGCCGCTCGGTGACCTCCCGTACGGGTGGCCCTTCTGCGCGGCGCTGCGTGTCCTGTCGCGGGCGCTCCCGCCGCTGTGGGCCGTCCCGCGCGCCGCGCCTGATTTTCCGTACACCTGCACCTGTCCCCCTGGAGCGACCACTCGGCTCGGCCTGTCGACAAGTGCGAGGCATACCCGGCCGGTCGCCCGCTATTCGATTGCCCTGCTCAAAGGGGCGTGAAAGCCTCCGTTCGGGGGGTGTCCATGCGTGGGACGACCGTGATGACACGGAGCGGTGTAGTGCGGGGCTCGGCCGAGGGCGGGCAGGCGGTGTTTCTGGGAATCCCGTACGCGGCGCCGCCGTTCGGCGCGCGGCGCTTCCGGGAGCCCGGTCCGGTGGCGGCCTGGTCCGGCGTGCGGGAGTGCGTACGGTACGGGCCCATCGCGCCGCAGTCGGCGGAGCTGCCCGGGGCGCCGGTGTGGGTGCCGGGGCGGGAGGACATCCTCAGCCTCAACGTCTGGTCCCCGGCGGATACGGCGTCGGGCGCGGCGGACGCGTCGGGCGCGGCGGCCCCCGGCGTACGGCCGCTGCCGGTGCTGTTCTGGATCCATGGCGGCGGGTACGTCTACGGATCGTCGGCGCAGCCCGACTACGACGGGGCGGCCCTGGCCCGTGCCGGGCTGGTGGTGGTGTCCTGCAACTACCGGGTGGGTTTCGAGGGGTTCGGCCATGTCCCGGGCTTTCCGGCGAACCGCGGGCTGCTCGACCAGATCGCGGCGCTGCGCTGGGTACGGGAGAACATCGCGGCGTTCGGCGGTGATCCGGGGAATGTCACGGTGGCCGGGCAGTCGGCGGGGGCGGGTTCCGTCGTCTCGCTGATGGCCATGGCGGGGGCGGCCGGGCTGTTCCGGCGTGCCGTCGCGCACAGTGTGCCGGTCGCGTGCTTCTCCCGGGATCTCGCCGCCGGTCTGGCCGGCCGGGTGGCGCGGGAGGCGGGGGTGCCCGCGACGGCGGAGGGGCTGCTGTCGGCGTCACCGGCGGCGCTGGTCGAGGCGTCGGACCGGGTGGTCGCCGGGTTCCGGGCGGATCCCGGCGCGGGCGCGCTCTACTACGACCCGCACATCTACGCGCCCGTCGTCGACGGCGCGACGCTCCCGGTGGATCCGCTGACCGCGCTGGCCGGCGGCTCGGCGGCCGGTCCGGGGAGCGCGGTCGATCTTCTGATGTGCCACACCACCGAGGAGTACTGGCTGATGCGCGAGACCGGCGGCATGCCGCCGGTCACCACGGAGAAGGCGCTCCTCCGCTTCACCGAGGACTACGGCCTGCCTCCTGAGCTCGCCGCCGGTCAGAGCGCCCTCATGCCGGGCGCGGCCGTCGAGGACGTGTATCTCGCGCTCGCGGGCGCGGCGGTCTTCACCACCCACAGCGCCCGGCTGGCGCGGGCGCACGCCGGAGCGGGCGGACGGACGTACCTCTCCCGGTTCGACCGCCGCCGTACGCGGGCGGACGGGACCCCGGTGCGGGCGTGGCACGCCGGCGATGTGCCGTTCGTCTTCGGCAATCTCGACGCGGGCGTCGAATTCCTGACCGGCGGCCCGGTCGACGCCGCCGACCGGGCGCTCTCGGGGCGGATGGTGCGCGCGTGGGCCGCCTTCGCGGCCACGGGGGACCCGGGGTGGGCGCCGCTGGACGCCGGGGGCGGGGGAACGGCGCACGTCTGGGGCGTGCCCGGGGACCGTACGGAGTGCGCGGAGACGGCGGAGGACGTGCTGTGGCGGGGTGTGTACCTGCCGACGCCGCGGTGTTAGCGCGGCTCTACGCGCCGTCGAGGGGCGCGCGTCCCAGGAAGCGGAACGCGCCCTTCTCGACCTGGTGGAGGAAGACCGCGGTGTTGTCGGCGAAGGTGCCGTCCGCCGGGGTGAAGGAGAACGTCTTGGTGACTCCTTCGTAGGAGGCCGCGCGTAACCGTCCCGCCAGGGCCTCGCGGGTGGGGCGCGATCCGGTGGCGGTCAGCTCCTGGATGACGAGATTGACCACGTCGTAGGCCTCGGCGGCGAAGGGGGCGGGCGCGGCTCCGTACCGTACCCGGTAGGCGTCACGGAACGCCTGCGCGCCGGGTACGGCGGTGGCGTCGATGAAGGAGGCGCTGACCACCCAGCCCTCGGCCGCCGTGCCCGCCTCGGTGAGGAATACGTCGTCGAGCACGGCCTGCGGCGCGAGCCGGGGTCCGGTGAAGCCGGCGGCGGCCAGCGCGCGTGCGGTACGGGCGGCGCCCCGCGCGTAACCGGCGAAGAGGACGGAGTCGACGCCGGCCCTGAGCATGTCGGCGACGACGGGGCCGAAGTCCTCGGTGCCGGCCGGGACGGCCCGGGGGTAGGGCTGCCGGCCCTGGGCGCGGACCACCGTGTTGTTGACGCCGGTGGACTGCCGGCTGTAGTCCCCGGCGGTGCGGTCCTGGAGCAGCCCCGGCCGGCGGGCCTTGGTCCGGGTGGCGAGGTAGACGCCGAGCGGGCGGGAGACGACGGTGTTCACGGGGCGGGCGTGCAGGAAGGTGCGGCTCTCCGCCAGGCCGAGCGCGAGCGATCCGGGTGATACGGCGATCAGCGGCAGTGTGGCCCGGTCGTAGGCGGCGAGGACGGCCAGGGCGGTGTCGTCGCCGGTCGGTCCGAGGACGGCGAGGACGTCGGGGTCCTCGATGAGTCTCTTCGCGGCGGCGGGTGCCCGGCCGGTGCTGCCGCCGTCGTCGGCGGTGCGCAGGACGAGGGAGAAGGGTTTGCCGGCGCGGGCGTTGAACTCCTCGACGGCCAGCCGGGCGCCGCGTTCCTGGGCGGTGCCGTGGGCGCGCTGCTCGCCGGTCAGGTCGGCCTGGAGTCCGATGGCGACGGGGCGGGGTCCGGTGGCTGGCGCCGAGGGGCCGCCGGAGCCGGTTTCGCGGTCGCCGCGCAGGAGGGCGAGGGCGGTGCCCGTGCCGGCCGCCACGAGCAGCGCTCCCCCGGAGGCGAGCAGCAGGAAGCGGCGCCGTCCTGCCGGTGGCTCGGGCGGGCGGTCGGGTTCGGGGCCCGGCGCGGTGTCGGCGTCGGCGTCGGCCATGGCGGCGTCGTCGTCGCTCTCCGTACGGTC
The DNA here is from genome assembly GCF_040701725.1 of Streptomyces sp. NPDC093109. Classification (NCBI taxonomy): domain Bacteria; kingdom Bacillati; phylum Actinomycetota; class Actinomycetes; order Kitasatosporales; family Streptomycetaceae; genus Streptomyces; species Streptomyces sp. NPDC093109. The sequence goes on along the minus strand of NZ_JBFBEZ010000047.1, from coordinate 35,752 downwards.
GGCGCCGGGCAGCCATTCCCTCACCGGCGCGGCCGTCAACTCCCCGTCGGCCAGGTCGAGTTCGCTGGGCTCGTCGTGGAGCGCCCGGTGGAGGACCCTCCGGGTTCCGTGCGCCGTTCCGTCTCTCACGAGGACCCCCACGCGTACGGATGCACTCCTCTTGCGCGGAGGCACTCCGGGGGAAGTCTGGAGTACGGGTGTCCGCCGCCGCAATGCCACGGCGCCTGCCATCGTCCGGTCGGGGACTGGGGGCAGGCGCCGCGTCTTGCGGGAGGTCCGGGAGACGCTCCCCGGACCGACACCGCCCGTACGCCGTTGTACGGGAGTCTCTGTGGGCCGGACCGCAGGCTATCGGGCCTGTACGGCCGCCGGCCCGGCGGCCCGTCGGGCCCGTGCGGCCGTCAGGCCATCAGCGCCCGGTCGGTCGGCCTGATCGGGGCCGGCAGGTCGCTCGCGCCCGTCAGGAAACGGTCGACGCCCGCCGCCGCCGAGCGGCCCTCGGCGATGGCCCAGACGATGAGGGACTGGCCGCGGCCCGCGTCGCCGGCGACGTACACACCGGGGACGTTGGTCGCGAAGTCCGCGTCGCGCGCGATGTTGCCGCGCTCGTCGAGCTCCAGGGCGAACTGCTCGACGAGGCCGTTGGCCTGGTCCGTGCCGGTGAAGCCCATGGCGAGGGTGACCAGCTGGGCGGGGATCTTCCGCTCGGTGCCGGGCTTCTGCTCCAGCTTGCCGCCCTTGAACTCGACCTCGACGAGGTGCAGGAACTGGACGTTGCCGTCCTCGTCGCCCTCGAAGTGGGTGGTGGAGACGGAGTAGACCCGCTCGCCGCCCTCCTCGTGCGCGGAGGTGACCTTGTAGAGCATGGGGAAGGTCGGCCACGGCTGGTGCGCGGCGCGCTCCGCGCCGGGCCTGGGCATGATCTCCAGCTGGGTGACGGAGGCGGCGCCCTGGCGGTGGGCGGTGCCGACGCAGTCCGCGCCGGTGTCGCCGCCGCCGATGACCACGACGTGCTTGCCCTCGGCGGTGATCGGGGAGACCGTCAGGTCGCCCTCCTGCACCTTGTTGGAGAGGGGCAGGTACTCCATGGCGAAGTGGACGCCGTTCAGCTCGCGGCCCGGTACGGGCAGATCGCGGGAGATGGTGGCGCCGGCCGCGATGACGACGGCGTCGTACCTGCGGCGCAGCTTCGCCGCGGTGATGTCGCGGCCGATCTCGGTCTCGGTGCGGAACTTGGTCCCTTCCGCGCGCATCTGCTCGATACGGCGGTTGATGTGGGACTTCTCCATCTTGAACTCGGGGATGCCGTACCGCAGCAGACCGCCGATGCGGTCGGCACGCTCGTACACCGCGACCGTGTGGCCGGCGCGGGTGAGCTGCTGGGCGGCGGCGAGGCCGGCCGGTCCCGAGCCGATGACGGCGACGGTCTTGCCGGAGAGGCGCTCGGGCGGCTGCGGGGTGACGTCACCGTTGCCCCACGCCTTGTCGATGATCGAGACCTCGACGTTCTTGATGGTGACGGCGGGCTGGTTGATGCCGAGGACGCAGGCGGACTCGCAGGGCGCCGGGCAGAGGCGGCCGGTGAACTCCGGGAAGTTGTTGGTGGCGTGCAGGCGCTCGCTCGCCGCCGACCAGTCCTCGCGGTAGGCGTAGTCGTTCCACTCGGGGATCAGGTTGCCGAGCGGACAGCCCTGGTGGCAGAACGGGATGCCGCAGTCCATACAGCGCCCGGCCTGCTTGCTGATGATCGGGAGCAGCGAGCCGGGAACGTAGACCTCGTTCCAGTCCTTGACGCGCTCCTCGGGGGGACGGGTCGTGGCGACTTCGCGCGGGGTGGTGAGGAAGCCCTTCGGGTCAGCCATTGGTCGCCGCCTCCATCATCTTCTCGGTGGTCTCGGTCTCCGAGAGACCGGCAAGCTCGGCGGCGTTCTTGGCGGCGAGCACGGCCTTGTAGGTGGCCGGAATGATCTTGCTGAAGCGGTCGGCGGCGGTGTCCCACTCGGCGAGCAGCTTGCCCGCGACGGTGGAGCCCGTCTCCTCCTGGTGGCGGCGCACGACCTCGTGCAGCCACTGCTTGTCGGTGTCGTCGAGGGGCTCGACGGCCGCGAGGTTGCCCGCGTTGACGTGGTCGGGGTTCAGGTCGATGACGTACGCGACGCCGCCGGACATGCCCGCCGCGAAGTTGCGGCCGGTCTCGCCGAGGACGACGGCGTGGCCGCCGGTCATGTACTCGCAGCCGTGGTCGCCCACGCCCTCGGAGACGACGGTGGCGCCGGAGTTGCGGACGCAGAAGCGCTCGCCGGTACGGCCGCGCAGGTAGAGCTCGCCGGCGGTGGCTCCGTAGCCGATGGTGTTGCCGGCGATGGTGGAGTACTCGGCGAGGTGGTCGGCGCCGCGGTCGGGCCGTACGACGATCCGGCCGCCGGAGAGGCCCTTGCCGACGTAGTCGTTGGCGTCGCCCTCCAGCCGCAGGGTGACGCCGCGCGGCAGGAAGGCGCCGAAGGACTGGCCCGCGGAGCCGGTGAAGGTGACGTCGATGGTGTTGTCGGGCAGGCCGGCGCCGCCGAACTTCTTCGTCACCCGGTGGCCGAGCATGGTGCCGACGGTCCGGTTGACGTTGCGGATGGCGATCTGGGCGCGTACGGGCTGGGCTGACTCGGCGCTGTCGGCGCCGAGGGCGTCGGCGGCGAGCTTGATCAGCTCGTTGTCGAGGGCCTTCTCCAGGCCGTGGTCCTGGCCGATCGCCTGGTGGCGCAGGGCGCCCTCGGGCAGTTCGGGGACGTAGAAGAGCGGGGCCAGGTCGAGGCCCTGGGCCTTCCAGTGGTTCACGGCCCGCTCGGTGTCGAGGAGTTCGGCATGGCCGACGGCCTCCTCGATGGAGCGGAAGCCCAGCTCGGCGAGGAGCTCGCGGACTTCTTCGGCGATGAAGTTGAAGAAGTTGACGACGTACTCGGCCTTGCCGGAGAAGCGCTCGCGCAGCACCGGGTTCTGGGTGGCGATGCCGACCGGGCAGGTGTCCAGGTGGCAGACGCGCATCATGACGCAGCCGGAGACGACGAGCGGCGCGGTCGCGAAACCGAACTCCTCGGCGCCCAGCAGCGCGGCGATGACGACGTCGCGGCCGGTCTTGAGCTGGCCGTCGGTCTGCACGACGATACGGTCGCGCAGGCCGTTGAGCAGCAGGGTCTGCTGGGTCTCGGCGAGGCCGAGCTCCCAGGGGCCGCCCGCGTGCTTGAGCGAGGTGAGCGGGGAGGCGCCCGTACCGCCGTCGTGTCCGGAGATCAGGACGACATCGGCGTGCGCCTTGGAGACGCCCGTGGCGACCGTGCCGACGCCGACCTCGGAGACCAGCTTCACGTGAATGCGGGCCTGCGGGTTGGCGTTCTTCAGGTCGTGGATCAGCTGGGCGAGATCCTCGATGGAGTAGATGTCGTGGTGCGGCGGCGGGGAGATCAGGCCGACGCCGGGGGTGGAGTGCCGGGTCTTGGCGACCCAGGGGTAGACCTTGTGGCCCGGCAGCTGGCCGCCCTCGCCGGGCTTGGCGCCCTGCGCCATCTTGATCTGGATGTCGTCGGCGTTGACCAGGTACTCGCTGGTGACGCCGAAGCGGCCGGAGGCGACCTGCTTGATGGAGGAGCGGCGCGCCGGGTCGTAGAGGCGCTCCGGGTCCTCGCCGCCCTCGCCGGTGTTGGACTTGCCGCCGAGCTGGTTCATGGCGATGGCCATGGTCTCGTGGGCTTCCTGCGAGATCGAGCCGTACGACATGGCGCCGGTGGAGAAGCGCCTGACGATCTCGGAGGCGGGCTCGACCTCGTCCAGCGGTACGGGGGTGCGTCCCTCGGCGAAGCCGAAGAGGCCGCGCAGGGTCATCAGCCGCTCGGACTGCTCGTTCACCCGGCCGGTGTACTGCTTGAAGATGTCGTAGCGGCGGGAGCGCGTGGCGTGCTGGAGGCGGAAGACCGTCTCCGGGTCGAACAGGTGCGGCTCGCCCTCGCGGCGCCACTGGTACTCGCCGCCGATCTCCAGCTTGCGGTGGCTGGCGGAGATCCCGGAGGCGGGGTAGCCCTTGGCGTGCCGGGCGGCGACCTCCTGGGCGACGATGTCGAGGCCGGCGCCGCCGATCTTGGTGGCGGTGCCGTTGAAGTACTTCTCGACGAAGGCCTGGTCGAGGCCGACGGCCTCGAAGACCTGCGCGCCGCGGTAGGAGGCGACGGTGGAGATGCCCATCTTGGACATGACCTTGAGGACGCCCTTGCCGAGCGCGTAGATCAGGTTGCGGATGGCCTGCTCGGGCGCCAGGCCCTCGATGAACGTGCCGGCGCGGACGAGGTCCTCGACGGACTCCATGGCGAGGTACGGGTTGACGGCGGCGGCGCCGTATCCGATGAGCAGCGCGACGTGGTGGACCTCGCGGACGTCACCGGCCTCGACCAGCAGCCCGACCTGGGTGCGCTGCTTGGTGCGGATGAGGTGGTGGTGGACGGCGGCGGTGAGCAGCAGGGAGGGGATCGGGGCGTGCTCGGCGTCGGAGTGCCGGTCGGAGAGCACGATGATGCGGGCGCCGCTCTCGATGGCCTCGTCGGTCTCGGCGCAGATCTCCTCGATGCGGGCGGCCAGGGCCTCGCCGCCGCCGCTGACCCGGTAGAGACCGGAGAGGGTGGCGGACTTCATGCCGGGCATGTCGCCGTCGGCGTTGATGTGGACGAGCTTGGCCAGCTCGTCGTTGTCGATCACCGGGAAGGGCAGGGTGACGCTGCGACAGGACGCGGCGGTCGGCTCCAGCAGGTTGCCCTGGGGGCCGAGCGAGGAGCGCAGGGAGGTGACCAGCTCCTCGCGGATGGCGTCCAGCGGCGGGTTGGTGACCTGCGCGAAGAGCTGGGTGAAGTAGTCGAAGAGCAGCCGGGGCCGGGCGGAGAGCGCGGCGATCGGCGAGTCGGTGCCCATGGAGCCGATCGGCTCTGCGCCGGCGCGGGCCATCGGCGCGAGGAGGACGCGCAGCTCTTCCTCGGTGTAGCCGAAGGTCTGCTGGCGGCGGGTGACCGAGGCGTGGGTGTGCACGATGTGCTCGCGCTCGGGGAGGTCCGACAGCTCGATCTCGCCGGTCTCCAGCCACTCCTTGTAGGGGTGCTCGGCGGCGAGGGACGCCTTGATCTCGTCGTCCTCGATGATGCGGTGCTCGGCGGTGTCGACGAGGAACATCTTGCCGGGCTGGAGGCGGCCCTTGCGGACGACCTTGGCGGGGTCGATGTCGAGGACGCCGACCTCGGAGGAGAGGACGACAAGGCCCTCGTCGGTGACCCAGTAGCGGCCCGGGCGCAGACCGTTGCGGTCGAGGACCGCGCCGACCTGGGTGCCGTCGGTGAAGGTGACGCAGGCGGGGCCGTCCCAGGGCTCCATCATCGTCGCGTGGAACTGGTAGAACGCGCGCCGGTCCGGCTCCATCGAGTCGTGGTTCTCCCACGCCTCGGGGACCATCATCAGCACGGAGTGCGGCAGCGACCGGCCGCCGAGGTGGATCAGCTCCAGGACCTCGTCGAAGGAGGCGGAGTCGGAGGCGTCGGGCGTGCAGACGGGGAAGATCCGCTCCAGCTTCTCCGCGCCTCCGAAGAGGCCGGAGGCGATCTGGGACTCGCGGGCGCGCATCCAGTTGCGGTTGCCCTTGACCGTGTTGATCTCGCCGTTGTGCGCGACGAAGCGGTACGGGTGTGCGAGCGGCCAGCTGGGGAAGGTGTTGGTGGAGAAGCGCGAGTGGACCAGTGCGACGGCGGTGGCGAACCGGCGGTCGGAGAGGTCGGGGAAGAAGGGCTCCAGCTGGCCGGTGGTCAGCATGCCCTTGTAGACGATCGTGCGCGCGGAGAGCGAGGGGAAGTACACCCCGGCCTCGCGCTCGGTGCGCTTGCGCAGCAGGAACGCCTTGCGGTCCAGCGCGATGCCCGTGCTCGTACCGTCGGCCACGAAGAGCTGGCGGAAGGCGGGCATGGTGGCGCGCGCGGAGGCGCCCAGCAGCTCGGGGGCGACGGGGACCTCGCGCCAGCCGAGGACGTTCAGGCCCTCTTCGGCGGCGATCGTCTCGATACGTGAGACGGCGTCCGTGGCGTCGTCGGCGGGGAGGAAGCCGATGCCGACGGCGTACGCGCCGGCCTCGGGCAGCTCGAACCCGGCGGTTTCGCGCAGGAAGGCGTCCGGCACCTGGAGCAGGATTCCGGCGCCGTCGCCCGAGTCGGGCTCGGAACCGGTGGCACCGCGGTGTTCGAGATTGCGCAGTACGGTCAGCGCCTGCTCCACCAGCTCATGGCTGGCAACACCGGTGAGGGTGGCCACGAACCCGACGCCACAGGCGTCGTGCTCGTTACGGGGGTCGTACATCCCCTGCGGGGCGGGGCGACCGTCCATGGGCGACCAGGCGTCGGAACGCATCGGCTCTCCCGTCGTCGTATTTCGGCATGTGGCATATGCGATTACCGAGGGACGACGCTGGCCCTCCAAAATTTCGTGCAGGTTACATGATGGAAAGCTTCTCGGGAAGTGGATAGCCCATTCCAGCATGTGGACACCGCTCGTAGCGGTGAATGAGGGGCGCAGACGGACAGATCGTCGTCCGTACGGCTGTGGCGGAGCGGGCTTCATTGCCCACGGCGCCTCCAGCTCATGCCCGGTCATTAACGACTCGAAACCGCTGGGTAACGGTCACATACAGAGCGCCTGGCACAGTGTCGCATTCCCGGCGCCGGAACGCTCGGGGATGTTCGTCACAGGAGGGCCCATATCGACCGCCCCGATCCCGCCACCGGTCGGGCTCTCGCAGGTCAGAACGGTTTCATGACGTCCAGGGGGTTGCCCCGGCGCGGTCTCACGGGTCAGACTGCCGCTCCGAACAGCGCGCCCAGTCCGTACGTGAGCGCGGCGGCGACCCCGCCGAGCACCAGCTGCCGCAGCCCGCTGTACCACCAGCTGCGCGCCGTCACCCTGGCCACCAGCGCGCCACAGGCGAACAGCCCGGTCAGCGCGAGCAGCACGGCGGGCCACAGCGTGGTGGCCCCGAGCAGGTACGGCAGGACGGGCAGCAGGGCACCGAGGGCGAAGGAACCGAACGACGACACCGCCGCGACCAGCGGCGACGGCAGATCGTCCGGGTCGATGCCCAGCTCCTCGCGGGCGTGGATCTCCAGCGCCTGCTCGGGATCCTTCGACAGCTGTACGGCGACCTCGCGGGCGAGGCCGGGATCGACGCCGCGCGAGACGTAGAGCGCGGCGAGCTCCTCCATCTCGTCCACCGGGTGCTTGCGCAGCTCGCGCCGCTCGACATCGAGTTCGGCCTCGACCAGCTCGCGCTGGGAGGCCACGGAGGTGTACTCACCGGCGGCCATCGAGAAGGCGCCGGCCGCGAGACCCGCGAGACCGGTGATCACGAGGGTCTGCTGTGCGACGGCGCCCCCGGCGACGCCGGTCATCAGCGCGAGATTGGAGACCAGCCCGTCCATCGCCCCGAACACGGCGGGCCGCAGCCAGCCGCCGTTCACATCGCGGTGGGTGTGATTGTCGCGGTGCGCCTCGTGGAGCGCCGCCTCGGTCTCAATGAGCGTCATGCACTCGAAAATACGCACGAAAAATCGCTCCCGCCAGCAAGGAAGGCCGTACTTACCAGGGCGGGAAGGGGGTGGGAGGCCGAGTTTCGCACTCGCCCACCAGGGGTGACAATTCCGACATGACGCCCATTGACGCCCCGCCGTCTGACGCCCCGCCGTCGGCCGATGCTCCGCCGTCGGCCGATGCTCCGCCGTCACGGACTCCGGCCGCGCCGCCGCCCCTCACCCTCGCCGACCGCGTCACCGGCGCCCTCGTCGGCGCGGCCGTCGGCGACGCCCTCGGCGGCCCGGTCGAGGGCCACTCCCCCGACCGGATCGTGGCGCGCCACGGCGGCCGGGTCACCGGGGTCGTCGGACCGTGGGACGACGACCGGCGCCCCGCCCGCTCCCTCGCCCCGTTCCGCACGGGCGACGGCCGCGTCACCGACGGCACCCTCATGACCCATGCGCTGATCCGGGTCTACGGAACGGTCCGCGACCATCTGGACGCGTACGCCGTCGCGGACCATCTCGTCCCCGACCTGATCACCACCCCGCGCTGGATCCCCGGCCTCGAAGCCGAGGCGCTGCCCCTCACCCGGCTCTCCCTCGCCGGGAAGTGGCTGGTCACCCGGGTGCACTACGGCCACACCGACCCGCGCGAGGCCGGCACCGGCAATGCCGTCGACTGCGGTGCGGCGGTGTACATGGCACCGGTGGGGCTGGTCAACGCCGCCGATCCGCCCGCCGCCTACGCCGAGGCGATCGATCTCGCGGGCGCGCACCAGTCGTCGTACGGACGCGAGGCGGCCGGTGTGTTCGCCGCGGCCGTCGCCGCCGCCTGCCTCCCCGGCGCCACCCCGGCCTCCGTCGTGGCGGCCTGTCTCACGCTCGCGAAGGACGGTACGCGCGCGGCGATCGAGGCGGTGTGCGCGGTCGCCGCCCGGCACCGCTGTACGGAGTCGGCGCTGCGCGGACTGCGCGAGGCCGTCGCGCCGTTCGACACGGTCGGCCCACGCCACCACTCCCCCTCGCTGGGCGCCCGCCGCCCCTCCCGGCTGCACTCCGTGGAGGAACTCCCCATTGCCCTGGGCATGTTGCTGATCGGCGCTGGCGACTACCGGCGTACGGTGCTTGGTTGCGTCAACTACGGCCGTAACTGCGCCTCGACCGCCGCCATGTGCGGTGCGATCGCAGGGGCGTTGGGCGGCGAGCGCGCCGTCCCCGACGAGTGGGCGCGCCGGGTCGCCGAGGCCAGCCGCCTCGATCTGCACGCCCCGGCAAAGGAGTTGACGGAGTCCGCGGAGGAGATCTTCCACCGCGACACGCGACGGCGGCGAGCACGCGAGTCCGCGTTCGCCGAGCTGACGGACCCTCAACTCGCCATCGTGCGATGACCGTTCACGCGACGACCGTTACGGACCGGGAGGCACAGCTCTCATGACCGCCATCGTGGTGCTCGGCAGCGCGAACATGGATCTCGTCACCTACGTGGACCGCGTTCCCCGCCTCGGCGAGACCGTCACCGGCCGCGAACTGCGCACGTTCCCCGGCGGCAAGGGCGCCAACCAGGCCGTCGCCGCCGCCCGCGCCGGCGGCGAGGTCGCGATGATCGGCGCGGTCGGTGACGACGCGTACGGGGCGCAGCTCCGGCACACGCTCGAAGCGTCCGGCGTCGACACGGACCTGCTGCGCACGGCGGAGGGCCCCTCGGGCACCGCCCATGTCGTGGTGGACGACACCGGCGCCCACGCGATCATCGCCATCCCCGGCGCGAACGGCACCGTCACCCATCTCGCGCCGGGCGAGGAGAGCCTCATCGCCGGCGCCTCCGCGCTCCTTCTCCAGCTGGAGATCCCGCTGAACGCCGTGCTGGCCGGCGCGCTGGCCGCCCGCCGCCACGCCGTGCGGACCGTCCTCACGCCGTCCCCCGTCCAGCCCCTCCCGCCCGAGCTGCTCGACGCCGTCGATCTGCTCGTCCCCAGCGAGGACGCGGCCGCCACGCTCACCGGGATCGCCGACGCCAGGCTCTCCGCCGAGGCCCTGCTGCGGCGGGTCCCGGAGGTCGTGATCAGGATGGGCGCGGCGGGCAGCCTGTACGCGGCGCGCGGCCGGGAGCCGGTGACCGTGCCCGCGCCCCGGGTCAGGGCCGTGGACACCACCGGCGCCGGGGACACCTTCGTGGGCGCGCTCGCCGTCGCGCTCGGGGAGGGCCGCCCGATGACCGACGCGCTGCGCTGGGCCTCGGCCGCCGCCGCGCTCTGCGTCCAGCGCCCGGGGGCGTCCGCGTCGATGCCGTACCGCTCCGAGATCGGGGCGTGACGGAGGGGCGCGCGGGCATGGGAAAGGCCGCCGGACCGGGCGGTCCGACGGCCTTCGAGGTGCGTGCGGGTCAGCTCTTCTCGGCCTTCTCAGCCTTTTCCGCGGGCTCGGCCTTCTCGGCGGGCTCGGCCTTCTCGGCTTCTCCGGCGGGCTCGGCCTTCTCCGAGGCGGGCTCCGCCTTCTCGTCGTCATCGGAGTCCGACGCGTCGGCGACGGCCTTCGCGTCCTCGTCGGTCTCCGGCTCCACGATCTCCTCGCGTCCCGGACGCATCCGCGACGAGAGCACGAAGTACGTGACGGCCAGCAGGAAGATGATCGCGGCGGTCCAGACGTTCAGCCGGACGCCCAGGATGTGGTGGGCCTCGTCGACCCGGAGGTACTCGATCCAGGCGCGGCCCACGCAGTAGGAGGCGACGTACAGCGCGAAGACCCGCCCGTGTCCGAGGGTGAAGCGGCGGTCGGCCCAGACGATGAAGGCCGCCACGGCCACGCACCACAGCGACTCGTACAGGAACGTCGGGTGGTAGAGCCCGGCCTCGCGGTTCGGGCCCGCGCTGATCTTCAGCGCCCACGGCAGGGTGGTCTCCTTGCCGTACAGCTCCTGGTTGAACCAGTTGCCCCAGCGGCCGATGGCCTGGGCGAGCACGATGCCGGGCGCGATGGCGTCCGCGTACGCCGGCAGGGCGATGCCCCGGCGGCGGCAGCCGATCCAGGCGCCGACCGCGCCCAGCGCGATCGCGCCCCAGATCCCGAGGCCGCCCTCCCAGACCTTGAAGGCGTTGACCCAGTCCTCACCGTCGCTGAAGTACAGCTGATAGTCGGTGATCACGTGGTAGAGACGGCCGCCGACGAGCCCGAAGGGCACCGCCCAGACGGCGATGTCGGCCACGGTGCCCACTTTGCCGCCGCGGGCGACCCAGCGTTTGCCGCCGTACCAGACGCCGACGAAGACACCGATGATGATGCAGAAGGCATAGCCGCGCAGCGGAAGCGGTCCGAGATGGAGCACTCCGGTCGACGGGCTGGGAATGTAGGCAAGGTCCATGGCAGGTCCGACGCTACAGTGCCGGGCGGGGCATACGGCAACCCGCCCGGCAACTTCTGCGTAACAGACGTCACACCGCGGGGGTCCCCGCGGGCGTCGTACCGGCCGGTTCCGAAGGGGCGCCCGACTCCGGCCCCGAGCCCGTGTCCGAGGCGGGGGCCGAGCCCGGGGCGGACGGGGTTTCGGTGCCCGCCTTCTTGCCCTTGTTGGCCTCGGCGACCCACTTCTTCAGATTGTCGGGCGTGATGTCCTCGTCGCCCTTCTTCGGGAAGACCACCTCCCCGTTGAGCAGCACGGTCGGAGTCCCGGAGAAACCGCCCGTGCGGAAGGCCTCGGCGGACTTCTCCACCCACTTGTCGTGCGCTCCCCCTTCCACGCACGCGCGGAAGCCGGGGGCCGCCGCCAGCCCGTCCACCTTGCCCGCCAGCTCCAGCAGCCGACTGTTCTTGGCGAAGGCGTCGTCCGTCTCCGCCGGCTGGTTCTGGTAGAGCAGATCGTGGTACGGCGCGAACCTGCCGACGTCCTGGGCGCACGCGGCGGCGTTCGCTGCGCGCAGCGAGCCCGTACCGCCCATGTTGCCGTCGATGATCGTCGCGAGGTGGTACTCGGCCTTGAGCGCTCCCGCCTTCTCCAGCTCGTGGATGACCGGCCGGAACGCGTTCTCGAACTGGGCGCAGGCCGGGCAGCGGAAGTCCTCCCACACCGTGAGCGTGGAAGGCGCGTCCGTGGCGCCCACCGGGATCGCCAGATCGTCCTTGCCGCTCACCCCCGAGGGCGCGCTGACGGGCCCCGCCGCCTCGCTCTTGTGCTTGCCCATGTTCGCGGCGAGCAGCCCGACCGCGCCGGCCAGACCGAGCACGCCGACGGCCGTCGCCGCCACGATCAGGGCGCGCCTGCGCCGCTCGCGCGCGTCGTGCGCCTGACGTTCCTGATGGAGCCGCTCTCTCGCGGTCCTTTTTCCCTCACGGTTCTTCTCGCTCACGCCCACAGAACGAACCGGGGAGGCGCGTACGCACCTCCCCGGTCCCAGGTCCACCCATACGGATGACAGGCGGCCCGTGCCGTCCGTCAGCGCTTGCGAACGGTCACCGCTTGCGAACGCCCACGGCCAGCTCGCCCGCCAGCTCGCGCACCGCGGCCAGCCCGGCGGCCTCGTCGGGCGCGTCCAGCATCCGCTTCACAAAGGCCGATCCGACGATCACACCGTCGGCGAAGGCGGCGACCTCGGCCGCCTGCTCCGCGTTGGAGACGCCGAGGCCGACACAGACCGGCAGCTCGGTGGTGGCGCGGGTCCGCTCCACCAGCGTGCGGGCCTCCTGACCGACCGAGGTACGGGTCCCGGTGACGCCCATCAGCGACGCCGCGTAGACGAAGCCGCTGCCGGCCGCCGTGATCTTCGCGAGCCGCTCGTCCCTGCTGCTCGGCGCCACCACGAAGACGGTCGCGAGCCCGTGCTTCGCGGCGTGCTCGCGCCACTGCGCCGACTCCTGGACGGGCAGGTCGGGCAGGATGCACCCGGCGCCGCCCGCTTCGGCCAGCTCGGCGGTGAACCGCTCCACGCCGTACCGGTCGATCGGATTCCAGTACGTCATGACCAGCACCGGCTTGCCGGTCGCCGCGTACGCCTCCCGGACCGTGCGCATGACATCGGCGATCTTGACGCCGCCGCGCAGCGCGATGTCGTCGGCGGTCTGGATGACGGGGCCGTCGAGGACCGGGTCGCTGTGCGGCAGTCCGACCTCGACGATGTCAGCGCCGCCGTCGAACACGGCCTTGATCGCGGCGATGCCGCCGTCCACGGTCGGGAACCCGGCCGGGAGGTAGGCGATCAGCGCGGCCCGGTCCGCCGCCTTCGCGGCGGCGAGGGTGTCGCTCAGCAGCTGAATGTTCCCGCTCACTTCGTGCCCTCCCCGTCGTACAGCCCGAAGTAGCGGGCCGCCGTGTCCATGTCCTTGTCGCCGCGCCCGGAGAGATTGACGACGATCAGGCCGTCCTCGCCCAGCTCGCGCCCCACCTCCAGCGCGCCGGCCAGCGCGTGCGCGCTCTCGATCGCCGGGATGATGCCCTCCGTACGCGAGAGCAGCAGCAGCGCTTGCATCGCGTCGTCGTCGGTCACCGCCCGGTACTCGCCGCGCCCGCTGTCCTTGAGGTACGCGTGCTCCGGGCCGATGCCCGGGTAGTCGAGACCGGCCGAGATCGAGTACGGCTCGGTGATCTGGCCCTCCTCGTCCTGGAGGACGTAGGAGCGCGAGCCGTGCAGGATGCCCGGCTCGCCCGCGCTGAGCGTGGCGGCGTGCTCGCCGCTCTCGATGCCGTGCCCGGCCGGCTCGCAGCCCACCAGCCGTACGTCAGCGTCGGCCAGGAACGCGTGGAACAGCCCGATCGCGTTCGATCCGCCGCCCACACACGCCACGGCGGCGTCGGGGAGCCGTCCCGCGCGCTCCAGGATCTGCCGCCTGGCCTCCACACCGATGACGCGGTGGAAGTCCCGCACCATCGCCGGGAAGGGGTGCGGGCCCGCGACCGTACCGAAGAGGTAGTGCGTACGGTCCACATTGGCGACCCAGTCGCGGAACGCCTCGTTGATGGCGTCCTTCAGGGTACGGCTGCCGGAGGTCACGGGGACGACCTCGGCGCCGAGCATCCGCATCCGGGCCACGTTGAGGGCCTGGCGCTGGGTGTCGATCTCGCCCATGTAGATGGTGCAGTCGAGCCCGAACAGCGCGCAGGCGGTCGCGGTGGCGACTCCGTGCTGGCCGGCGCCGGTCTCGGCGATGACCCGGGTCTTGCCCATCCGCTTGGTGAGCAGCGCCTGGCCCAGCACGTTGTTGATCTTGTGCGATCCCGTGTGGTTCAGGTCCTCGCGCTTGAGGAAGATCCGGGCGCCCCCGGCCTGCTCGGCGAAGCGCGCCACCTCGGTCAGCGGGGACGGCCGGCCGGTGTAGTGGACCATGAGGTCGTTCAGCTCGGCGGCGAAGGCGGGGTCGCCCTTCGCCTTCTCGTACTCGACGGCCACCTCGTCCACGGCGGCGACGAGCGCCTCCGGGATGAACTTGCCGCCGTACGCGCCGAAATACCCCTCGGCGCTGGGGACCCGGCCATCGGGGTCGGGAAGGAAGAACTCGGAAGACACGCGGGACTCCTCGGGAAACGGCGAACGGTGGGCACCGTATTGCGTCCCGGCCCGGGCACGGGGCAGCGCGGTCACGGCGGCATGATCACGGGCGGCATGAGCCACCCGGAGAACCGGCGTACGCCTACCCGGACCCGTCGGACCGGAACGCGGCGGTGCCGCGCCATCGCATCCCGTTGACCTGGCCCGGCTCGTCGCCGATCACGTACCGCACCCGCCGGCCCCGCACCCGGCGCGCCGGGGCCCGGCAGCCGCGCGGGCGGCAGCCGCGCGCCAGGGCGGCGTGCGACGCCACGCGCGAGGCGTGCGCGGTACGGATGACGGCGGCGGCGGTTCCCATGGGAGGTGTCAGTCCCTCCCGTGCCGCAGCGCCGGGTGGGCGCCCGCGGCGACGAGATCGGCCACGGCGGTCCTCGGGTCGCGGCCGGTGACCAGCGACTCGCCGACCAGGACCGCGTCGGCGCCGGCGTTGGCGTACGCGATCAGGTCGTGCGGCCCGCGCACCCCGGACTCGGCGATCTTCACCAGGTGGTCGGGGATCTCGGGCGCGACGCGCTCGAACGTGGAGCGGTCGACCTTGAGGGTCTTGAGGTCGCGCGCGTTGACCCCGATGACCTTGGCCCCGGCGTCCACGGCCCGCTCCGCCTCCTCCTCGTCGTGCACCTCGACGATCGGGGTGAGCCCGATCGACTCGGCCCGCTCGATCAGCGAGACCAGCGCCTGCTGGTCGAGCGCGGCGACGATCAGCAGCGCGAGGTCGGCGCCGTGCGCCCGGGCCTCCCACAGCTGGTACGAGGTGACGATGAAGTCCTTGCGCAGGACGGGGATGTCGACCCGGGCCCGGACGGCGTCCAGGTCGGCCAGCGAGCCGCCGAAGCGGCGCTCCTCGGTCAGTACGGAGATGACGGCCGCGCCGCCCGCCTCGTAGTCGGCGGCCAGCGCCGCGGGGTCGGCGATCGCGGCGAGCGCGCCCTTGGACGGGCTGGAGCGCTTGACCTCGCAGATCACCTGGACGCCCTCGCCGCGCAGCGCGGCGGCGCCGTCCTTGGCCTGGGGCGCCCTGGCGGCGAGTTCCTTCAGCTCGTCAAGGCTCACCCGCGCCTGCCGCTCTGCGAGGTCGGCGCGTACGCCGTCGATGATCTCGTCGAGCACACTCACGCGAGCGGCCCCCTTTCGGTTGCACTTCGGGATTCGGGACGGGGATCAGGATCAAGCCATCCCGCTACGGGACCCTGCCGGTAAACCCTAGCCGGAACAGCCGGGATGAGCCGCATCCGGATGGCCGGGCATGTCCCCGGGGACGGCCTCACGGGGCGAGCCAGGAACCGAAGGGAAGGTTCCTGACCACGGTGAAGACCAGGACCACCGCGCCGAGCGACCACCAGTACACCGGCTGCCGGGGAATCCCCACGGGCAGCCCTCTGCGGGCCCGTACGGCCCAGACGGCCCATCCGGCGGCGAAGAGCGCGTAGCCGACGACGGCCAGCGCGTTGTCCCCGAGCGCGGTGACGACATCCCCGTGGGCGACGGCGTGGGCGCTGCGCAGACCGCCGCAGCCGGGGCAGTAGAGGCCGGTCAGGGCGAAGAGCGGGCAGACCGGATAGTGGCCGGTTTCATTCGGGTCGACCAGGCCGACGTACGTGAAGGCGGCGCCGATCCCGGCGAGGGTGCCCAGCGGCGCCAGCAGCCGGCGCGCCGCCCCGGTGGAGCCGACCGGCTCGGTCATGACTTCGTTCACCCGGTGATTGTCGCCTGTGGAACGGAAAGACGCAGCCCGGTCCCACCGGACTGCGTCATCGCTTCTGCCGTTCGGGACCGCGCGCGGTCCCGAACGGTCAGACGGTCTGCGGCTGCGCCTCGGCCGTGGCGCCGTGCGCGCTGTGCGTGGTGTGCGCGCCGGACAGCAGCTGGGTCTTGATGTCCTCGGAGCGCATGTTGACCTGCTTATTGCCCGCCGCGTTCCTGGCCCGTACCAGCTCGGCCGATTCCTTGGGCATGCCCATGCCGGCCGCCTTCATGCCGAGGCCGACGGCGCCGCCGAGCAGTATCACGACGAGTCCGCCCACGACGCCCGGCACGTTCGCCGCCACCATGAAGACTCCCGAGATGCAGAAGCCGATGAAGGCGATGGTGACACCGGTCCAGGCCGCCGGGGTGTGTCCGTGGCTGCTGCCCGCCATGAGTTGCTCCTCGTTGCTGTCGCACTGGGTGAGTCGTGGGGTCGAGTCGTGGGGTCGCACGCTCACCGGCCATTGTCCCGCATGGGTCCCGCCGGCCGGGCCAGGGGGTGGGTGTGAAACTGCTCTCCCGGAAGCAGGGCTCCCGGGGTCACCGCTCCCGGGGTCACCGCTCGACGGGTCACTGCTCCCGCGTCGGGTCCTCGCCCCGGTCCAGGGCCTTCCACAGGTCCTCGGGCCGGTCCGGGTCCACGACGGGCGTCTTCCCCGCGGTACGGCTCCGGGCGGCGGCGCCCGTCCCCGTACCTGAGCCGGCCGCGGCGGGGCGCTCGTAGCGGCCGGACATGCCGGGCCAGCGCCTGCCGTACACCAGGGCCAGCAGCCCGGCGAGCAGGATCAGCACACTGCCGCCCGCCGTCACGTACGGCCAGGCCGTGTGGGAGAGCGCCTGGACCGTGGCGGCGGTGTCGCCGGTGGTCTTCGCCGCCATCTCGTTCAGCGCCGAGCGGTCCGACGCGCCGAGGAACGCGCTGAGCGCCGCGCCCGCGCCGCTCAGCGCGAGCAGCGCGGAGACCAGCAGCCGGCCCGCCCTGCGGACGGCGAAGACGGCGACGAGCGCGGCGAGCCCGACGACCGCGAGGGCCGCGGGGACACCGGTGATGTCACGGCCGTTGGCGTCCAGCGATACGGAACCGCCGCCGACGGCGGCCGTCCCGCCGGCCCAGGTCTGGCCGGAGGCGATCAGCACCACGGCGGCGCCGGCCGCGCCGAGGAGCAGCGCGGCGGCCAGCGAGCGGCGGCCACCGCTCCCGCCGTCACGGTCGCGTTCGCGGTCGCGGTCACGGCCCGCCCGCGCGGGGGTGGAGGCGGCGGGGGTGGCCGTCGGACCGGCGGCGCGGGGCTGGGGTACGGGTACGGCAGTCACGTACCCACTATCCCCTACCGCCTCACCCGCCGTGGAGGCGGTTCGCGGTATGCACGGCCCGCAGCACCGCCGCCGCCTTGTTCCGGCACTCGGTGTCCTCGGAGACCGGGTCGGAGTCGGCGACGACCCCGGCGCCCGCCTGCACGTACGCCGTCCCGTCGCGCAGCAGGGCGGTGCGGATGGCGATGGCCGTGTCCGAGTCCCCGGCGAAGTCGAGGTAGCCGACACAGCCGCCGTACAGCCCGCGCCGGGTCGGTTCCAGCTCGTCGATGATCTGGAGGGCGCGCGGCTTGGGCGCCCCGGAGAGCGTGCCCGCCGGGAAGCAGGCGGTCAGCACGTCGAAGGCGGTACGGCCCTCGGCGACCCTGCCCGTCACCGTCGACACGATGTGCATGACGTGCGAGTACCGCTCGACGGACATGAAGTCGACGACCTCGACGCTGCCGGGCTCGCAGACGCGGCCCAGGTCGTTGCGGCCGAGGTCGACGAGCATCAGGTGCTCGGCGCGCTCCTTCGGGTCGGCGAGGAGCTCGTCCGCGAGCGCCTGGTCCTCCTGGGGCGTGGCGCCCCGGTGCCGGGTGCCGGCGATCGGGTGCACCATCGCGCGCCCGTCCTCGACCTTGACGAGCGCCTCCGGGCTGGAGCCGACGACGTCGAAGCCGTCGAAGCGGAAGAGGTACATGTACGGGGACGGGTTGGTGGCCCGCAGCACCCGGTAGACGTCCAGCGCGCTCGCCGTGACGGGGGTCTCGAAGCGCTGCGAGGGGACGACCTGGAACGCCTCGCCCGCCCTGATCCGCTCCTTGATGTCCTCGACGGCCTCCTGGTACGCGGCGCCGCCCCACAGCGCGGTGTACGCGGGCAGCTCGGACTCGGGCAGCGCGGCGGGCGCGGAGTGCACCGGCCGGTCGAGGTCGGCGGCCATGGCGTCGAGCCGGGCGACGGCGTCGGCGTACGCCTCGTCGACCCCGGTGGTGAGGTCGTTGTGGTTGATCGCGTTGGCGATCAGCAGGACCGAGCCGTCCCAGTGGTCGAGCACGGCGAGGTCCGAGGTGAGCAGCATGGTCAGCTCGGGGATGCCCAGGTCGTCGCGGGCGTGGTCGCCGACCTTCTCCAGCCGCCGGACGATGTCGTACCCGAGGTAGCCGACCATGCCGCCGGTGAACGGCGGCAGGCCCTCGGCGCCGGCCAGGTCGTGCGGGGTGTGCAGGGTCTCCACGGTGGCGCGCAGGGCGGCCAGCGGGTCGCCGTCGAGGGGGACGCCGACGGGCGGGGTGCCGAGCCAGTGGGCCTGGCCGTCGCGCTCGGTCAGGGTGGCGGCGGACCGTACCCCGACGAAGGAGTAGCGGGACCAGGAGCGGCCGTTCTCGGCGGACTCCAGCAGGAACGTGCCGGGGCGTTCGGCGGCGAGCTTGCGGTACAGGCCGACCGGGGTGTCCCCGTCCGCGAGGAGCCGCCTGCTGACAGGGATGACACGGCGGTCCACCGCCAGCTTGCGGAAGGTCTCAAGATCCATGTCCGCCGACCCTACTGCCCGAGCGGGAGGACATCGGCGTCGAAGCAGGTGCGCGCGCCGGTGTGACAGGCGGCGCCGACCTGGTCGACGCGGACGAGGACCGTGTCGGCGTCGCAGTCCAGCGCGACGGACTTGACGTGCTGGACATGGCCGGAGGTGTCGCCCTTGACCCAGTACTCCCGGCGGCTGCGCGACCAGTAGGTGCAGCGGCCGGTGGTCAGGGTGCGGTGCAGGGCCTCGTCGTCCATCCAGCCGAGCATCAGTACCTCGCCCGTGTCGTACTGCTGGGCGATGGCGGGGATCAGTCCGTCGGCGCTGCGCTTGAGCCGGGCGGCGATGGCGGGGTCGAGCCCACCGGTCATGCTGGTCATACGGACATTGTGCCGCGCCCGCGGTGCCCGCCGGGCGGCGGTCCACTGGGCGGACGCGGTGCGGGCGCCGTAGGCTGGGGCGCATGTCGACCCATGCGAAGCGTGAACGGCTCCTGCTCGCCGACCTGTTGGAGGCGGTGGGCCCCGACGCACCGACGCTCTGCGACGGCTGGCTCGCGCGGGATCTCGCGGCCCATGTGGTGGTGCGCGAGCGCCGCCCGGACGCGGCGGGCGGGACGCTGGTGCCCGCGCTGCGGAGCCGGCTGGAACGGGTGCAGGCCGAGTTCGTGGCGAAGCCGTACGACGAGCTGCTCCAGCTGATCCGTACGGGCCCGCCGAAGATGTCCCCGTTCAGCATCAAGCAGCTGGACGAGGCGGCCAACACGGTCGAGTTCTACATCCACGCCGAGGACGTCCGGCGCGCGCAGCCCGACTGGACGCCGCGCGAGGTGGACCGGGTCTTCGCGGACACGCTGTGGGCGCGGCTGGAGAAGGGCGGCCGGATGATGGGCCGCAAGGCCCCGGTGGGCCTGGTGCTGCGCCGCCCGGACGGCCAGACGGCGGTGGCGCACCGCGGTACCCCGGTGGTGACGGTGACCGGTGAGCCGAGTGAGCTGCTGCTCTTCACGTTCGGCCGGCAGGCGGCGGCGGATGTGCGGCTGGAGGGCGACGAGGCCGCGATCACGGCCGTACGGGAAGCGAAGCTGGGCCTCGCGTAGGGGCTGCCGCGTCGCCGGCGGCGGGCGCCTGTCCGCCACCGGCGACGTGTGTTCAGTGCGTCATGAGGTGTGCGGGCAGTTGCCCCGGTACTCCGCGATCGTGGTGCTCGGCTGGGGCAGCGGGCAGAGGAACTGCTCGTAGCGGGTGTCCCCGTCGATGAACCGTTTCAGCCAGGAGACGCTGTACTTCGCGATGGTGGTGTTCGCGCTCGTCGGTGTGTTGTGGACGGCCCCCTTCAGCTCCAGATACGCCTTGTCGAGGGTGCCGGGCAGGGACTCGTAGAACGGCTCGGAGTGTGAGGCGACGGGCGCGGTGGTGTCGCCGTCGGCCCCGACCACCAGGGTGGGGGTGCGGACCGCGGACCAGTTCTTGGTCAGGTTCCAGCCGGTCAGCGGGATGGCCGCCTTCAGCGAGGTGCGGCTCTTGGCGGCCTCCAGGCTGCCGCCGCCGCCCATGGAGTGGCCCATGACGCCGAGGCGGGCACTGTCGATCCGGCCACGTACGGCCGAACTCCCCGTCAGATAGTCGAGTGCGGCGAGGAGTTGACGCCCCCGGCTGTCGGGCGCGTCGAGAATGGTGGTGGTGTCGATGGTGAAGACGACGAAGCCCTGGGAGGCGAGGCGCGGCCCGTACCAGGAAACACTGGACTGGCTCGCGGTGAAGCCCGGGGCGACGGCCACGGCGCCGAAGGTGCCGTCCGCGGTGGTGGTCGGGTAGTAGACGGTGCCGCCGCCGAATCCGCTGACGCTCGACCGCGCCACCGTGAGCTGGGAAACGGCGTACGGCCCGGTGGCCGCCTCGATACTGGCGACGGTCGGCGCGGGGCCGCGCTCGTACGGGTTGTCGGCGGCCGGGGCGGACGCGGCGTGTGCGGCCGGGGCGGTGGGGATCAACGCGGCGAAGAGCGCGCCTGTGGTGAGGGCGGCGGACCAGAATCTGCGGACCAGGGGGGTGCGGGAGGTGCGGAGGGGGGCCGTTGTGACGGCCGTCGAGGAGTGCCGTTGCACGATGGGGGGATCCTCTCGGTCGTGACGGAGCCACGCCGGAGGCCGTACGGGTGCACCGGGGTGGCGACCGCCAGATGACTGGCAGTCTCCATATCCCCGGTACGGCCGGTGCGGAAGCGTCCCCGGGCGCACCGGAGTTGACGGCGCGCCGACAACCTCAGCGCACCGGATGTCCCGTCACTTCGAGTACGCCCTTGACGTCCGAGATCCGCAGCTTCCCGAAGTGGAAGACGGACGCGGCCAGTACGGCGTCGGCGCCCGCGTCGATGGCCTGGGGGAAGTGCTCCAGGGTGCCCGCGCCGCCGGACGCGATCAGCGGTACGGAGACGTGCTTGCGCACGATCTCGATCATCACGGTGTCGTAGCCGTACTCCGTGCCGTCCGCGTCCATCGAGTTGAGCAGGATCTCGCCCGCGCCCAGCTCCGCCGCCTCGTGCGCCCACTCGACGGCGTCGATGCCGGTGCCCCGGCGACCGCCGTGCGTGGTGACCTCGAAAGACCCGTCCGGCCTGCGCCGCGCGTCGACGGAGAGCACCAGCACCTGCCGTCCGAACCGCTCGGCGATCTCCCGGATCAGCTCGGGCCTGGCGATGGCGGCGGTGTTGACGCCGACCTTGTCCGCGCCGGCCCGCAGCAGCTTGTCGACGTCGTCGGCGGTGCGGACTCCGCCGCCGACGGTCAGCGGGATGAAGACCTGCTCGGCGGTGCGCCGCACCACGTCGTACGTGGTCTCGCGGTTGCCGGAGGACGCGGTGATGTCGAGGAACGTCAGCTCGTCGGCGCCCTCCGCGTCGTACAGCTTGGCCATCTCGACGGGGTCACCGGCGTCCCGCAGGTTCTGGAAGTTGACGCCCTTCACGACGCGGCCGTTGTCCACGTCCAGGCACGGGATGACCCGTACGGCCAGTGTCACGCTGTGCCTCCCCGGTACGCCTCGACCTCGACCTCGACGACCAGGCTGGGGTCGATGAGGCCGGCCACGACGACCATCGTGGCGGCAGGCCGGGCCTCGTCGAACAGTTCCTTGTGGGCGCGGCCCACGTCGTCCGCGTCCCTGACGTGGGTGAGGTACATGCGCGTACGGACCACGTCCGCCGCGCCGAGCCCCAGCTCCCCCAGCGCCTTGAGGGCGACGCCGAACGCGGTGAGCGCCTGTTCGTACGGTCCGCCCTCGGCGATCCGGCCGTCGACCACCGAGGTGCAGCCGGACACCAGCACCAGGCCGTTCGGCAGCTCCACCGCGCGCGAGTAGCCGATGGCCTCTTCCCAGGGGCCGCCGGACGAGACCTTCCGTACCACCGCGTCACTCACCGGCCACCGCCGCCAGCGCCTCTTCCAGTGTGAACGCCTTCGCGTACAGCGCCTTGCCGACGATGGCGCCCTCGACGCCCTCGGGCACCAGGGCCGAGATCGCGCGCAGGTCGTCCAGCGAGGAGACCCCGCCGGAGGCGACGACCGGCTTGTCGGTGGCGGCGCAGACGGTACGGAGGAGCTCCAGGTTGGGGCCCTGGAGGGTGCCGTCCTTGGCGATGTCGGTGACGACGTAGCGCGCGCAGCCCTCGGAGTCCAGCCGCGCGAGCGTCTCGTAGAGGTCGCCGCCGTCCCGGGTCCAGCCGCGTCCGCGCAGGGTCGTGCCGCGTACGTCGAGGCCGACGGCGATCTTGTCGCCGTGCTCGGCGATGATCTTGGCGACCCACTCGGGGGTCTCCAGCGCGGCCGTACCGAGGTTGACGCGGGTGCAGCCGGTGGCGAGGGCGGCGGCGAGGGTGTCGTCGTCGCGGATGCCGCCGGACAGCTCGACCTTGATGTCCATCGCGCCGGCGACCTCGGCGATCAGCTTCCGGTTGTCGCCGGTGCCGAAGGCGGCGTCGAGGTCGACGAGGTGCAGCCACTCGGCGCCGGAGCGCTGCCAGGCGAGCGCGGCTTCGAGGGGGGAGCCGTACGACGTCTCCGAACCGGACTCGCCGTGCACGAGCCGTACGGCCTGGCCGTCCCTGACGTCGACGGCGGGCAGCAGTTCAAGCTTCATCAGAGGGTTCCGATCCAGTTGGTCAGCAGCTGGGCGCCGGCGTCGCCGGACTTCTCGGGGTGGAACTGGGTGGCCCACAGCGCGCCGTTCTCCACGGCGGCCACGAACGGCTCGCCGTGGGTGGCCCAGGTGACCCGGGGGGCGCGGATCTTGGCGTTGGTGACTTCCAGGTCCCATGTGCGCACGGCGTAGGAGTGCACGAAGTAGAAGCGGGCGTCGGCGTCGAGCCCGGCGAACAGTTCGCTGTCCTCGGCGGCTTCGACGGTGTTCCACCCCATGTGGGGGATGATCGGGGCGTCGAGCGGCTCGACCGTACCGGGCCACTCGTCAAGCCCTTCGGTCTCCACACCGTGCTCGATGCCGCGCTCGAAGAGGATCTGCATGCCGACGCAGATCCCCATCACCGGCCGGCCGCCGGCCAGCCTGCGCCCGATGATCCACTCACCGCGCGCGTCCTTCAGCCCCTTCATGCAGGCGGCGAAGGCGCCGACGCCGGGCACGAGCAGCCCGTCGGCGTTCATGGCGCGGTCGAAGTCGCGGGTGATCTCCACCTCGGCGCCGGCCCGGGCAAGGGCGCGCTCGGCCGAGCGGACGTTGCCGAAGCCGTAGTCGAAGACAACAACGCTCTTGGCGCTCATTCCCAGATCCCTTGAACGCGCAGCACACCGGCGACCAGGCAGAGCGCGGAGCAGAGGCCCAGCAGCACGATCACCCCGGTGGGCAGCTTCTGCTTGTGGAAGGAGTACACACCACCGGCGAGGAAGAGCCCCACCACGATCAGAACGGTGGACAGCCCGGTCACAGAGCGCCCTTCGTAGAAGGAAGAATGCCCGCTGCCCGCGGGTCGCGCTCGGAGGCGTAGCGCAGGGCCCGCGCCAGCGCCTTGAACTGGCACTCCACGATGTGGTGCGCGTTGCGCCCGTACGGGACGTGGACGTGCAGCGCGATCTGGGCCTGGGCGACGAAGGACTCCAGGATGTGCCGGGTCATCGTCGTGTCGTACTCACCGATCATCGGCGCCATGTTCTCGGGCTCGGTGTGCACGAGGTACGGGCGTCCCGACAGGTCCACCGTCACCTGGGCGAGCGACTCGTCCAGCGGGACGGTGCAGTTGCCGAAGCGGTAGATGCCCACCTTGTCGCCGAGGGCCTGCTTGAACGCGGCGCCGATGGCGAGGGCGGTGTCCTCGATGGTGTGGTGCGAGTCGATGTGGAGGTCGCCCTCGGTCTTCACCGTGAGGTCGAACAGCCCGTGCCGGCCGAGCTGGTCGAGCATGTGGTCGTAGAAGCCGACCCCGGTCGACACGTCGACCTTTCCCGTGCCGTCGAGATCGATCTCGACGACGACGGACGTTTCCTTCGTACTGCGTTCCACACGGCCGATCCGGCTCATGCGCCGCTCTCCTTCTTCAGTTCGCGTACCGCGTCGAGGAACGTGTCGTTCTCGGCGGGGGTTCCCGCGGTGACCCGCAGCCATCCCGGTACGCCGTTGTCACGGATGAGGACACCCCGGTCGAGGATCCGGCGCCAGGCCGCGTGGGAGTCCTCGAAGCGGCCGAACTGCACGAAGTTCGCGTCCGAGTCGGTGACCTCGAAGCCGATCCCGCGCAGCCCGGTCACCAGCCGGTCCCGCTCGGCCTTGAGGGTCTCGACATACCCGAGCAGCGTATCGGTGTGCTCCAGCGCGGCGAGCGCGGTGGCCTGGGTGACGGCGGACAGGTGGTACGGCAGCCGTACCAGCTGGACGGCGTCGACCACGGCGGGGTGGGCGGCGAGATAGCCGAGGCGCAGCCCGGCGGCGCCGAACGCCTTGGACATGGTGCGCGAGACGACCAGGTAGGGCCGGCCCTCGATGAGCGGCAGCAGCGACTCGCGGTGGCTGAACTCGACGTACGCCTCGTCCACGACGACCAGCGTCGGCTTCGCGGCCTGGGCGGCCTCGTACAGCGCGAGGACGGCCTCGGCGCCGACGGCCGTGCCGGTGGGGTTGTTGGGCGAGGTGATGAAGACGACGTCGGGCCGGTGTTCCGCGAGGGCGGTGACGGCGGCGGGCACGTCGATGGTGAAGTCCTCGTTGCGCGGCCCGGAGATCCAGCCGGTGCCGGTGCCGCGCGCGATGAGGCCGTGCATCGAGTACGACGGCTCGAAGCCGATGGCGGTGCGGCCGGGGCCGCCGAAGGTCTGGAGCAGCTGCTGGATGACCTCGTTGGACCCGTTGGCGGCCCAGACGTTGGCCGCGGTCACCGGGTGGTGGCCGGTCTTCGTCAGATACGCGGCCAGCCCGGTGCGCAGCTCCACGGCGTCCCGGTCGGGGTACCGGTTGAGCCCGCGTGCTGCCTCGCGGACGCGCTCGGCGATGCGCTCGACGAGCGCCTCGGGCAGCGGGTAGGGGTTCTCGTTGGTGTTGAGCTGTACGGGGACGTCCAGCTGGGGGGCGCCGTACGGGGTCTTGCCGCGCAGCTCGTCCCGTACGGGCAGCTCGTCCCGTACGCGCAGATCATCGCTTCCGAACGTCACTTTCCGGGCACCTTCCATCCAAACCTTGCCTTGATCGCCGCGCCGTGCGCGGGCAGGTCCTCCGCCTCCGCGAGCGTCACCACATGGTGGGCGACGTCCGCGAGGGCTTCCTCGCTGTAGTCGACGATGTGGATGCCGCGCAGGAAGGACTGGACGGAGAGCCCCGAGGAGTGGCAGGCGCAACCGCCGGTCGGCAGGACGTGGTTGGAGCCGGCGCAGTAGTCGCCGAGCGAGACGGGGGCGTACGGGCCGACGAAGACCGCGCCGGCGTTGCGCACGCGGGTGGCGAGCGCGGCGGCGTCGGCGGTCTGGATCTCCAGGTGCTCGGCGCCGTACGCGTTGACGACGCGCAGGCCGTCCTCGACGGAGTCGACCAGCACGATGGCGGACTGCCGGCCGGAGAGCGCGGGCAGCACCCGGTCCTCGATGTGCTTGGTGGCCGCGACCTGCGGCTCCAGCTCCTTGTCGACGGCGTCGGCCAGCTCCACCGAGTCGGTGACGAGGACGGCGGCGGCGAGCGGGTCGTGCTCGGCCTGGCTGATCAGGTCGGCGGCGACGTGCACCGGGTCGGCGGTGGCGTCGGCCAGTACGGCGATCTCGGTCGGGCCCGCCTCGGCGTCGATGCCGATCCGGCCGGTGAAGTAGCGCTTGGCGGCGGCGACCCAGATGTTGCCCGGCCCGGTGACCATGTTCACCGGGGGGCACTCCTCGGTGCCGTACGCGAACATCGCGACGGCCGAGGCGCCGCCCGCCGCGTACACCTCGTCGATCCCGAGCAGCGCGCAGGCGGCCAGGATCGTGGGGTGCGGCAGCCCGTCGAACTCACGCTGCGCGGGCGAGGCCAGGGCGATCGACTCGACGCCCGCCTCCTGCGCCGGCACCACGTTCATGATCACGGAGGACGGGTAGACGGACCGGCCGCCGGGCGCGTACAGCCCGACCCGCTCGACCGGCACCCACTTCTCGGTGACCGTGCCGCCGGGCACCACACGGGTGGTGTGCTCCTCGCGGCGCTGGGCGCGGTGCACGAGGCGGGCGCGGCGGATCGACTCCTCCAGCGCGGCCCGTACGTCGGGGTCGAGCGCCTCCAGTGCCGCCGCGAGGGCGGCGACCGGGACCCGTACCCGCTCCAGGGTCACACCGTCGAACTTCTCGGCCGACTCGATCAGCGCCGCGGTGCCCCGATGATGGACGTCCTCGCAGAGCGGCCGGACCTTCTCCAGGGCGGCTTCGACGTCGAACTCGGCTCGGGGCAGCAGGTCACGCAGGGCGCGGCCCTCGGGGAGGGCCTCACCGCGCAGATCGATTCGTGAGATCACGGGGTCAATTCTCGCAGACCGGGCCGGACGGCCGGACGGCGTATCACTGGCTGATACACACGAACGCCCGCGAACACTCGTCACTCGGCGCGTTCAGGGCGTCACTCAGCGGGAACAACGTGGGTACGGAACAACTGCCCTCAGTTGTACGGACCGGCTGTCATCAGTTGTTCGGACCATCTGTACGCACACGGGGAAGCGGAGGCGCGGCAGTGACCGAGCCGCAGTACGACGAATCTCCCGACTGGCTCAGCGCGGCGGAACTCGGCATGTGGCAGTCGTTCCGCAACGGCAGTACGTACGACCTGAGCACGTCGGACGCCCTGCTCGACGATCCCTTCGCGCCGCGCCCGTGGGGCACGGACCGCAGCGTGCGCGCGCGGGTGGTCGCCCTTCTCCTGCTGAGCGGCCCCGCCGCGCTCCCCGGCCGGGTCGCGGCGCTCAAGCTGCGCGGCGTCCAGATCACCGGGACGCTCAACCTCGCGGGCGGCACCGTCGCGCCGTATGTGGAGCTGGACCACTGCCGTTTCGAGAACGAGGTGGTGCTGCCCGAGTCGCGCTTCACCACCCTGCGCATGGTGAGCTGCGCGATCCCCCGGCTGGAGGCGGCCCGGCTGCACACCGAGGGCGATCTGCATCTGCCGCGGTGCCGTGTCGAGCGGGGCATCCGGCTGACCGACGCGCGGATCGGCACGGACCTGCTGATCAGCGAGATCAACGTACGGCCCGACCGGCGCGGCCGGGCGATCACCGCGGACGGGATGGTGGTCGCGCAGGACCTCCAGGCCGACCGGATCGAGACGTACGGCGAGGTCAGCCTGCGCGGCGCGAAGGTCGGTGTCTCGCTCAGCCTGCGCGGCAGCCGGCTGCGCGCGGCGGAGGAGAAGCGCGCGCTCAACGCCCCGCAGCTCACGGTCGAGCGCTCGCTCCATCTGACGGGTGTGTGGGTGAACGACGACACCGGCGCACCGGACATCACACCGCCGCACGGCATCGGCGCCACCCCGCTCCTCGGCGACCGGCTCCAGCGGTTCGAGTGCCGGGGCGGGGTGCGGCTGGACGACGGCCGGTTCGGCGACGCGGTCGACGTGGACCAGGCGCGGTTCTTCATGACGCCCACGGAGGAGCTGTCGCTGCGCCGGATCACCACCCCCGAACTCCGTTTCACCTGCGACCGCGTCGAGGAGGGGCGCGTCGTCCTGAGCGGCGCGCGGATCGTCACCCTGGTGGACATGTCGACGAGCTGGCCGGGCCCCGGCGGGCTGAGCATGAGCGGCTTCGCGTACGAGAACCTGGTCCCGTTCGGCCACTTCCCGCTCATCCGCCGGCTGGAGTGGCTGGCGGCGGCGACCCCCGAGTACTCCCCCGAACCGTACGAGCGCCTCGCGCAGGTCCTGCGCCACACCGGCGAGGACGCGGACGCCCGCGAGGTCCTGCTGGCCAAGCACCGAAGACGCCGCGAGACGCTGCCGCTGGCCGGGAAGCTCTGGGGCTATCTCCAGGACTGGACGGTGGCGTACGGCTACCGTCCCGGCCGGGCCGCGCTCTGGATGGCCGTCCTGTGGGGCGCCTCCACCCTGACCTTCGCCCACAACGCGCCCCCGGCCCTGAGACCGGACGAACACCCGGCGTGGAACCCGGCGCTGTACTCGCTGGACCTGCTCATCCCGGTGATCGACTTCGGCCAGGACGGCTACTGGCTGGTGTCGGGCGGCTGGCAGTGGACGGCGGCGACGCTGACGGTGCTGGGCTGGATCCTGGCGACGACGGTGGCGACGGGCGCGACGCGGCTGCTCAGAAGAGGCTGACGGCGGGCGGCGCACCGGCCCGGCGGCCCACCACCCATCGGCCAGTAATCCGCCGCCCCACCGGCCAGTAATCCGCCGCCCCACCGGCCGGTAACGCGCCGGCCCCCGACCCCCACCGCAATCCACCCGCTTTCGATACGAAAGCTTCACTTCTCCACCCTGGCGCCGCCCTCCGCGCGCGCCTTCAATGGTCCACACCATGTCCTTTCTCCGCGCACTGATCAGCACCGCGCGCATGGTCCGGCACGCCATGCCGCTGTCCGCCGGGCTGCCGCCGGACCGCGAGGTCCTGCTCGACGTGCCCGACGACCTCCTCGCGCCCGTGCTCGTCTCCGCCGCGCACGGCGAGTACGAGCGCGCCGCGAAGCTGCTGGCTGCCACCCGGGACGCGGCGGAGTGGGAGGACCGCGACCGCTACGTCATCCGGCTGGCCGTGTTCGCCAAGAGCCGGGACGCCTGGCTGGCCGCCTGGCTCCGGGCCGCGCCGGACGATCCGGACGCCCTGCTCGTCCGGGCGGAGCTGGCCGTACGCCGCGCCTGGGAGTCACCGGCCCGCGCCGAGCTGCTGCGCGAGACGGCCCCGCTGATCGACGCCGCGGCGGCCGGTGACCCGCGCGACCCGGTGCCGTGGCGCGTGGCGCTCGACCACGCGCGGGGCAGCCACGCCCCGCACACCACGTTCGAGACGCTGTGGGAACAGGCGGTGGCACGCTCCTCGCACCACTATGGCTGCCATGTCTCGGCGCTCCAGTACCTGTCGGCCCACTGGTACGGCTCGCACCGCGAGTGCTTCGACTTCGCGGAGCGCGCGGCGGCGGACTCGCCGCAGGGTTCGCTCGTCCGGGCGCTGCCGGTGCGCGCCGCGTTCACGCTGCTGGCGAGCGAGGAGAACCGGACCGGCGGCCCGACCGCGCTCCAGGGCGACCGGATCGACGCGGCGGCGGATCTGGCGATCGAACTGTCGGCCGGATACGCGGCGGGGGTGCCATGCCCGGCCGAGGTGCGGAACCTGCTGGCGTACGTCCTGGCGGAGCGGGGGCGGTGGGCGGCGGCGCTGGACCAGTTCCGGCTGACCGGGCCGTACGCGACCTCGTTCCCGTGGGTCTGTCTGACCGACGACCCGCTGGGGCGGTTCCTCGAAACGCGGGACGGGGTACGGATCCAGGTGGCCTCGGCGACCCCTTTGCGCGGCCGGGCCGACCGCGCCGACCGCGGAGCGTCCCGCGGCCATTACGCTTGACCGTTGTGACCACCGCTCGCCTCCCTCTCTTCCCGCTGAACGCGGTGCTGTTCCCCGGCCTCGTGCTGCCCCTCAACGTCTACGAGGAGCGTTATCGCGCGATCATGCGCGAGCTGCTCAAGACGGACGAGTCCGAACCGCGCCGCTTCGCCGTGGTCGCCATCCGCGACGGGCACGAAACCGCGGTGACCGCGCCTGGCATGCCGGACGGGAACGCGCGCCCCGAACGCGGCCCCGCCGCCGGCTTCGGCCCCGATCCGCTCGCCGCCCTCCACCCGGTCGGATGTGTCGCGGACGCGGCGACGATCCGCGAGCGGCCCGACGGCAGCTTCGAGGTGATCGCCACCGGCACCACCCGGGTCCGGCTGCGGTCGGTCGACGCCAGCGGCCCGTATCTGACGGGCGATCTCGAGGAGCTGCCCGAGGAGACGGGCGAGGGCGCGGGGACGCTCGCCGAGGGCGTGCTGCGGGCGTTCCAGAGCTACCAGAAGCGGCTGGCGGGGGCCAGGGAGCGCTCGCTGTCCAGGAGCGACGACCTGCCGCACGAACCGTCGGTGGTGTCGTACCTGGTCGCGGCGGCGGCGGTGCTGGACATCCCGACGCGCCAGCGGCTGCTGGAGGCGCCGGACGTCGCGGACCGGCTGCGCGCGGAGCTGACGCTGCTGCGGTCGGAGACCGCGGTGGTACGGCATCTGCCGTCGCTGCCGGCGGTGGATCTGACCCACGCGCCGATCAGCCAGAACTGACTGACGCAGCGGGACCGCGGGACCGCGGACCGCGAGACGGACGGGGCCAGGGCCTTGGCGAAGAAATCCAAGAAGCAGCAGCAGGCGGGCGGCACCCCGGCGACGGTCGCGCTGACTGCGGCCGGTACGGCGTTCACGCTGCACGCGTACGAGCACGACCCGGCCGCGCCCTCGTACGGCGAGGAGGCCGCGCGGGCGCTGGGGGTCTCCCCGGAGCGGGTGTTCAAGACGCTGGTCGCGGAGGTCGACGGCGAGCTGACGGTGGCGGTCGTACCGGTCGCGGGCTCGCTCGACCTCAAGGCGCTGGCGGCGGCGGTGGGCGGCAAGCGCGCGGCGATGGCCGATCCGGCGGCGGCCGAGCGGACGACGGGCTATGTGCGCGGCGGTATCTCGCCGCTGGGCCAGCGCAAGCGGCTGCGTACGGTCGTGGACGCGTCGGCCGGGGACCACACGACGGTCTGTGTCTCGGCGGGCCGCCGGGGCCTGGAGGTGGAGCTGTCCCCGGCGGACCTGGCGGCGCTGACCGGCGCCGTGCTGGCGCCGATCGGCAGATAGCCGGGCGGCCGGGGCTCGTCCTCCTACTGAGGTGCCTGAGGCCTACTGAGGTGCCTGAGGCCCCTGAGATCCCTGAGGCGCCGCGGGTCCGGCAGATCCCGACGGCCCGGCCGGACCCGACGGCCCGGCCGGTCCCGCAGGTCCCGCAGCCGGCTCGTACGGCTGCGCGGGCAGCGGTCCCCAGTCCCACTGCGGGTTCGGGTCGCG
This sequence comes from Streptomyces sp. NPDC093109, assembly GCF_040701725.1. Classification (NCBI taxonomy): domain Bacteria; kingdom Bacillati; phylum Actinomycetota; class Actinomycetes; order Kitasatosporales; family Streptomycetaceae; genus Streptomyces; species Streptomyces sp. NPDC093109. The sequence goes on along the minus strand of NZ_JBFBEZ010000047.1, from coordinate 4,551 downwards.
CGGCCCGAACAGCGCCGTCAGCGCGAGATGGACCACCAGCGCGGCGACGGGCCAGGCCAGCAGCGCGCCCTTCGCGTTCAGTTCGAGCGGCGCGTCGAAGGTGACGCCCTTGCCGACGGCCCTGGCGTGCGCGACCACGTCCGACGTGGGCCCGAGCCGGACGCCGAACTTCCAGGCGAGGACCGAGGCGAGCACCCCGCCCACGGCCAGCCCGGCGACGGTCCCGATCCCGCCGCGCCGCTGGAAGAGGAAGACGAGCACGGCGCTGAGGGCGCCGAAGCCGAGCGCCAGCAGAAGAAACGTGCCGTCAGCGGCGATCGCCTCCTCGCCCTCCGTGTCCTTGAGGAAGACGGCCGACTCGTCGGAGATCAGCGGGACGCGCGGCGCCAGCCACACCCACAGCAGTCCGAGTGCCAGCCCCACCACGGTGACGGCCACCAGCACCACGATGCCCTGCCGCAGCTCGGTCTTCGGATCGAAGCCGCCGTCGTCGCCGCCGGCCGCTCCGTCCGCCCCGGTCACGGGGTACGGCGTGGCCCCGTCCGGCGGGGTCTGCCAGGGATCGTCGCGCGGCGACTCGTGCGGCGGCGGTTGGTGGGGCGGCGTCAGGGGTGCTGTCACTGTGCCATCGTGCCAGGCCCGGCGGCAGGCCGCCGCACCGGTCGCCCACCGGTAGCCGCACCGGTAGCCCGGCGGACTATCGGCGGACCGCGGCCCGCCGGTAGGCCCAGGTCGCCACGGCCAGCGAGCAGACACCGACGGCGGCGCAGACCCCGAGATCGACGGCGACCGCCGACCAGTCGGGGTGCGTGTCGAAGGTACGGGCCAGCGCCTCGACGCCGTAGGTGGAGGGCAGCAGATCCCGCGCGTATCCGACCGGGCCCGGCAGCCTGTCGGCGGGCAGCACGCCCAGCAGCAGCGCCGCCGACATCCCCAACTGGCCGAGGAGCGTGGCCAGTTCGGGGCGCGGCGCCAGCAGCCCGCAGGCCGCGCCGAGACCGGCGAGGGCCGCGCCCGACAGCGGGATGACCGCGACAAGGATCCACAGGTGGGTCAGCGGCAGCTGGAAGAGCACACTGCCGGTGACGGCCGTGACCGCCGTACCCGGCACGGTGAAGGAGGCGTACGCACCGGCCGCGCCGAGCACCACCGCCGCGGGCGGTACGGGCAGCGTCGCGTAGTGGTCGAGCCCGCCGTCGGCGCGCAGCCGGCCGAAGTACTGGGAGAGCAGATTGAGCGCGACGAACGCGACGACGAGCACGCTCGACCCGGCGACGACCGCCCGCGCCTCACCGCCCCCGTCGACGACCCCGCGCATCAGGATCATGATCCCGACGGACTGGAAGGTCGCCACGAAGAGCAGCGGGATCCTGGCGACCCGCGCCCGCGACAGCTGCGCGCGGTAGACGGCGGCGAGCGAGGGCAGCAGCCGGGCCCGGGGAGCCAGCGGAGCGGGCCACCCGTCCTCCGCCGCCCGTCCAGTGCTCCCGCCGGCGCTCTCGTCAACGCTCCCACCGGCGCTCTCACCGGCGCTCTTGCCGACGCCCCGGACTCTCCCGGACACGGCCTCCGCGGGCACGATGCTCACCTGACGCTGCTCCTGTTCGGTACGGACGTACGAGTGATGGCCGGGCCAAGTCCGGCCGGTCCAAGGTACCGACCGGGCGACGTCGCCGCGCTCACGCCTTCACCAGCCCCTTCCTCGCCTGCCCGCCGAGCGCCAGATACACGTCCTCCAGGCTCGGTGTGGCCAGGGTGAAGTCGTCCAGGGCCGCGAAGGCCTCGCCGCCCGTCACCGCCGCGACCGCCGCCCGCGCCTCGTCCGGGGCGAGGCGGAGCACCCAGCGGCGGCCGGACTCCTGGGCAGAGCCGCGCAGCGCCGCGACCTCCGGGACGTCGAGGGGGGCGCGCTCGCGCCACACCAGCTCCACCCGTACCTCGCCCGCGACCTGTTCCTTCAGCCCCGACGGGGTGTCACAGGCGATGACGCGGCCCCTGTCCAGCACGGCGACCCGGTCGAGGACGGTCTCCGCCTCGATGACGTTGTGGGTGACCAGCACGACGGTCGCGCCGTGCTCGGCCCGCCGCCGGTCCACCGCGGTCCACACGGCGCGCCGCGCGACGGGGTCCATGCCGGTGGTGGGCTCGTCCAGGACCAGCACGGGCCGCTCCCCCACCAGCGTGGCGGCGAAGCACGCGAGGCGCCGCTGGCCACCGGAGAGCTTGTTGAGCGGTCGACCGGCGATTTCGGTCAGTCCCAGCTCCGCGAGCACCTCGTCCCGCGCGGCGCGCGCCGCCCCGAGCGTGAGCCCGCGCAGCCGGCCAGTGGTCTCGGCGGCGAGGGAGACGGTCAGTTCGTCGAGCGCGGCCGACTCCTGGCCGAGGTAGCCGACCAGCCGGGAGGCGCGTTCCGGGTGGCGTACGAGATCGTGCCCGAGGAGTTCGACCGCACCGGAGTCGGGCCGCATGAGGCCGGTGAGCTGGCGTACGAGTGTGGACTTGCCCGCGCCGTTGGGTCCGAGCAGGCCGAAGATCTCGCCGCGCCGTACCTCCAGGGAGATCCCGTCGGTGGCCCGCACCGCCGGTGTCCCCGGCCGCCCCCTGCCGCCACGCGCGGCGGGGTACGTCTTGACCAGATCGCGCACCACGCACACCGTACTCACGAGCAACGACCTTACGGGTCCCGGCCCCCGCCCCGGGCGGCGGGGCGGAAAAGGCCGTAGAACCCCGGAGCACCCGCCGCCCGCGCTACTGCGCTCCCGGCACCGCGTTCACGTTCTCCGCCGCCGCCCTTACGTCGATCTCGCGCCAGAACCCGGCCCGGATCGCGTACCGGTCGTGCTCGTCGATCTGGTCGTCCTTGTGGGCCAGCAGCCCGAAGCGCGCCGCGTAGCGCAGCAGTTCGCCGTCGATGCGGTGCGGGACGCGCGGGTACATGACGGAGAGCTTCTGCGCGTGGCCGGTCTCCGGGAGCCGCTCCATCCAGCGGCGGGCGAAGACCTGCCCGACCTCGAACGGGTCGCCGCCGACCGTCGTGATGTCCTCCTCGCGGTCGGCCCAGCGCTGCTCCGCGCTGGTGAGCTGGGCCAGCGTCGGCAGCGACGCCGACTCGGGCGGCTCGCCCGCCGTACCGCCGCCGGGCCGCTCGATCCAGCCGCGGTCGGAGGACCAGCGGAGCGTGGCGCCCGCCGGGGGCCGCTCCGCGCGGCCGTCGGCCGGCTGCGGCTGGGCGTGGGCACGGTCGGCGGCGGGGGCGCGCAGGCCCGCCAGGTCCTTGGGCGTGGGGACGCCGCGCGTACCGGCGCCCGTACCGTTTTCGGCCACCGTGCCCGCCTGCGCGCCCGCCCCCGCGCCGGCGGCGCCGGACCGGGGGCCGTCGTCGCGCGCGGCGGGCCGCGCGTCCGGTCCTTCGCGTCCCTCCCCCGCCGTCGCGTGCGCGGCCCGCTCCGCCGGGGCGGCGGGCGCCGATTCGGGCAGCGGCGCGGAGAGGATCGCGGCGATCTCGGGGCGCGGTGCCGGGGCGGGCGCGCAGACCCCGCCGAAGTCCTTGGCGCGTACGGCCTTGGTGATCCACGCCCGGTCGAGCACGCGCCGCTCGTCGGCCTCGGCCACCAGGTCCTCGGACTGGTTGTAGTCGCCGTCGGCGGCCTGGACGGCCCACAGGTGGACGGCGACGCCGTGCTCCTTGGCCGACATCAGGCCGGGCAGCAGATCGCCGTCCCCGGTCACGAGGACCACGTCCGAGCAGGCCCGGTTCCTGGCCAGTTCGGTCAGCTCCGCGTGCATCGCGGCGTCGACGCCCTTCTGCGCCCACCGCCCGTCGCTGCGGGTCAGCGCACCGAGCCGGACGGTGACGCGCGGCATGACGCGCAGTCGCCGGTGTTCGGGCTGCGGCACCCGGTCGGGGGCGCCGTCGAACCAGTAGATGCGGAGCAGCGGCTGTTCCGTATCGGCCTCGGCGCGCTCGCGGAGGCCCTGGATGAGGGCGGCGTGGTCGACGGTGATGCGGGAACGGGCCGGTTCTCCGGCGAGGAGACTCGCGGCGGCGCCCAGCAGATAGCCGGCGTCCACCAGGACGACGCAGCGGTCCACGTGTTCCACCTTCTCTCGGGAACCTCGGGTTTCCTTCGAGTCTGCCCGACGGCCGCCACCTTGACGTCCGGAACTCGATCATCGGCGTGGCGCATGACCGACCGGCTTGTTGACGAGGGAACCACTACATACCGCAATGATCCAAAATGCGGCTTTCCATCGGCTATGTGAGTCTGGGTGCGGCCCCAGGCCCTCGGAATTTCCCCGAGCATCCCGCAGGAGGCATCGCCATGGCCAAGCACAAGAATCGCGACCGCGGTCATAAGCAGCAACCCCGTTCGGAGTCCGAGCGCGGAGCCGAGGAGTCGAGGTCCTCGTCCATGGAGGACCGCAGCGATCAGCGGCTGTCGCAGATAACGCCTACGGACGTGGCGCGCAAGGGCCGTCAGAAGCGCTTCGGCCACAACTGACGTCGTACGGGAACGGAAGAGGGGCGCGCCCGGCGGAATTCCGCCGGGC
>NZ_JBFBEZ010000046.1:0-61593 GCF_040701725.1 Streptomyces sp. NPDC093109 | reverse complement strand
TCGGGGCCCGGGGGGGTGACTTGGCGGCGGGTGTGGGGGGTCTCGTGTCGTTCTTGATGGCTATCAGCGGGGAGTTCGCTACGTCGGGGTAGATGGGGGGGGGGCGGGGCCGTCCCCGCCCTTGTGCCCTCCTCCGCCCTCACTCCCGGCGGAGAATCTCCATGGCCAGCGCTTCGGCGTGCCGCCATGTCCCCGCCGTGGCCAGGACCTCGCCACTGTTGAACACCGAGTCCTCGCCACTCGTCGCCCGGTCGTACAGCGCCTTCACGTCCCGGCCGAAGTAGGGGCTGTACGACACGTCGTCCGTGTCACCGCCGGTCTTCCAGCCGCCTATCACCCCGATGATCCCCCACCCGGACACCCGCTTGACGAGGAAGGGACCGCCGGAGGACCCGCCCGAGTAGGCATCGCACTCGATCCGGAGGAAGGACCCCGGAATGCCGGGCGTAGGGCTGTCGAACCGTTCCGTTCTGTCGGTGCAGTCGAGCGGATGCGACTGGTTGGCCGGATAGCCGACGAGACGTACGGGACTGTGCGCGTAACCGGCGTCGGTCATCAAGTCCGCGCCGCCGACGACGTCTTGGACGTTCTTTCCGTCGCGCGGCTCCAGCTGCACGAAATTGAAATCCAGCGTGGCGGCGGCGTCGCGGCCTTTGGTCAGATACCGCTTGTCGAGGAAAACGCCGCCGGGCTTGACCGCGAAGGAGCCGTAAGGCTTCTTCCCGTCGTCGTACTGCGGAACGAAGGCGAGGTTCGGCCGGGCGGAAGTTCCGTCGAAACAGTGGGCCGCGCTCATGACGAGATTCTTCCCCGGACTGTTGACCACGGTCCCGCCGCAGAAGTGCCCCGACCCCTTCGCGTCGCTCCAGAAGAACGTCCCCACGATCGGCAGCCCCTCGGACGGCCGACTGGGTGACCCGGCCCCCTCGCCCCCTTCGCCGTCGTCCCCGGCCCGCTCCGTACCACCGGCCCGGACGGGCTGGGCGGCCCGCATACGGGAGGCGGTCCAGTAACGGTCAGTGGAGTCGGTGGACGGCGACGGGGAGTGAGAGCGGGGCGGGGTGGCGTGGGCGGCCGGGAACGGCAGAAAGAGGAACAGAGCACCACCCATGAGCAAGGCCGGTGTCCTGACGTTTCGCATGGCTGACGTCTCCTGTGAGTCCCTGCGGTGCAATACGCGGTGCAATACGCCGAGCGGTGCACGATCCTACGGCTGTGACGGGCCGGGAAGAAGGGATTGATGGCCAAAATCACGCTCGGAGACGACGCTGGGGGAGCGGTCTCTCGAAGGGGGACGGAAATCGATACATGTGACTTCGGTCAGCCGCGCTCAGGTGGTGCGTGGTGCTTACCCAAAGAGATCGTAAATCACCGCTGCTGATCTGTCCGGCCCGGAGCCGCCGTGGGGATGGAGCCGCTGTGGGGACGGCGCGACTGTGGGGACGGCGCGGAGCAACCAGAGGTTTCCGCAGACGTTTCCCGCCGTCCCGGAAGGGCGGCCCGATGGCCGCCCGGCGGCCTGATGGGCGATGGTCCGGGGAGCAGGTCCGGGTGCACTCGGAAGCGGTGCTCGGATGCCCAACTAGGCCTGCACACTGGTGTGTTACCGTCCATCCGGGGTGTGTTTCCTTCGCGGCGACATAGGCGAACAGAAGCTTCGGCAGCGTGTCTTGTCCTGGTTCGGAAGCGTCCTTCTGGTGTCCGAGTCATTCTCGGACACCCACTTCGAGCCATGATCGATGCCAGGGGGCGCCCTATGCGTGAGACATCCGGACGTGCTGAGCGGTCGGGCGCTACGAGACGGGGACCGGCCGATCGCCCCGGTGTCGCCCGCTCACGCTCGCAGGAGTCGATGATGCCGGCGCACCTTGCGGGCGTCCTGGCGCTCCAGCGTCTGGTCGGCAATGCCGCGACGACGCAGGCCCTCACGGTGCAGCGCTCCGGGCAGGATCAGTATTACGACCCGAATCTTGCCTATGGGTATTCGGTGGACTATTCCGGTGGCTATTCCGGTGGCTATTCCGGTGGCTATTCTGCGGGCACTTCGGGAGGCACTTCGGGAGGCGCTTCCGGAGGCTCTTCCGGAAGAAGGGGACGGCGCAGCGAAGAGGATTTGGCCTATGGCTCGGACCACAGGTCTCCGTCGCGCCCTGCCGATCGCTCGTTCAACGGATCCGTGGGCGGGGTGAACTTCTCCACCAGTAGCAATGGCCAGTTAATGGGGCAGATCTTCGATTTCATCGCCCAGGCGGAACCTCATTTCGCCCAGGAGCTTTCGTCTGCCGGCTCCATTACTGTGCGGCTCGGCCGCACGCAGGGAGGAACCCCCGGCGAATTCCGGGCGGGAAGTCGTAGGATCGTACTGAGTTCGCGCCTGGCGAGTGCCGAGCACCTCAGCGGGACCGCCATTTTCGAAATCCTCAACGCCGCGTCAGCGCCTCGCCTGGCTGCCCTGGAGGCAGAGGTGCTCAGCGGTCAACTTGACGGTCGGGCCACCCAGGCGGGGTGGCAACCCCACGAGTTCTTTGCGATGGAGGTGGAACGCATCGAGTATGACAACGGCATGAGGCACCGGGAGATCGTGACAGCCGCAGGCAGAGCGGCGACGGCCGCCAACCTGTTCCGCAATGAAGGCGATTTCAATGCCTACTACGAGCGTCAGGTGCAGAGCGGGCACACCGATAGTTACGAATTCCGTTACAACTTGTTGCGAGCGCAAGCGGCCACGGACGCGGCCCGCCGTCGCGACGAGCGGAGCCGGGGGGCATCCTCCTCGCACGGTTCTTCTCACAGGCGTCATCACGAGTCCCGCCGACGCAGGTAGAAGCCTTTCCGGCGCGTCGGCCGAGGCGTTCCGGACCGTTTCGCTGTCGCGCTTCCTCCCGGAAGCCGTCCGAAGGGCACGCCGCTCGTCACACCGGCCAGGACGCCGCGCCCGGCCGGTCCAGCCACGTCCGTTGCCCGTCCGCGTCGACCATCAGCCCGAACCGCTCGTATCCCGGCCGCCCTTCCCGCTCCCACCACCGGAACGCCGCCTCGACCTCCGTCCACAGCTCACGCGGCCCCGACTGGACGACCACGAACCCGTCCGCGCCCGGGACGAAATCGGCGGTGGCCCATGAGGCGGTGTCGGCGCTGTACAGCCAGAGCGTGTACGCGCCGCCCGCGCCACCCGGGCTGCCTCTTTCGTCCCCGTACCGCTCCCCGTACCGCTCCCCGTACCGCTCCCCGTACCGCTCCCCGTACCGCTCCCCGTACCGCTCCCCGTACCGCTCGGCCCGCCAGAACACCCCCGGCACCCGGAGCCCGATGACGAACTGGGCGAGCCAGCCGCCCGTCTCGGCGGGCGAGAGCGCGGTGGTGCTCCGTACGCCGTCGGCGGGCCAGGTCCGCCCCCGCAGGTACGCGGCGAACGGCGGCCGGGGCGCGCGCTGTTGACGCAGCCGCATGAAGGCGGACGAGCGCGTGAAGGACCCGGCGGCCACCCCGCCCTCGACGATCAGCCGGACGATCGCCTCGCCGCCGTATCCCGTTCCCCAGGGCGCGACGATGATCCCGCCGTCCTCCGTCTGCCGGACCCAGTCGTACGGCACGTCCCCGACCGAGCAGGTCGCGATGGTCCGGCTGTACGGGCCCCCGGCGCCGTGACCGAGCCGGCCGTCCCCGACCACGACGGTCGCCGCGAGCCCGGCCCGGCGCAGGTGCGCGACCGCCGTACGGGCGACCTGCGCGTCGTACTCGACACTGACGACGTTCCCGCCGCCCAGACGGTGGGCGAGCAGCGCGGCGTTCCAGCCGGTTCCCGTGCCGATCTCCAGGGCCCGGCCGCCGGGCCTTACGTGGGCGACGTCGAGGTCCGCGAGCATGGAGAACACCATGCGCGGCATGGAACTGGAGCTGGTGGGCGTGGTCCCGAGCCCGTCGCCCCGGTGCCGCCCGTCGTCCCACTGCGTCGTCAGGGGAACGTCGGAGTACACGGCGGCGCGCCAGGCTGCGGGGTCGTCGGCGCGGTCGACGAGCGCGGTCTGCCGCGTCCCGTCCGCGACACCCGGCCAGATCCTGTCCGGTACGAACAGCTCCCGGGGCACCGCCCCGAACGCGGGCAACCAGTCGGCCGTCAGCGCGCCCGCGTCCACGAGCGCGGAGGCGAGCCCCTGGGGGTCCCGGGGGCTCGCCTCTTCTGTGCGTGATGTCATCGCTGCCTCTGCCTCTGCCTCTGCCTCTGCCCCGGCCTCTGTGTCCCGCCGCTACTTGCCGGTCGCCGGGCCGGAACCGTCACTGCTGTTCCCGCCTTCGTCCGACCCGCCCCCACCGTGCTTGGCGCCGCTGTTGGAGTCGTCCTGCTGGCTCCCGCCCTGGCCGTCGCCGGTGCCGCCGCTGTGCTGTCCACCCATGTCGGTCTCCCTGTCGTGGAGGCGGATCGCAGGTGCGCTCCGCTGTCACCACGACGTTAGGGAGTACCGTCGGGCAGCCGCTTGGCGATTGCGTCGGATTGCGCCGAGGGGCGGGCGAGTTGGCGCGGTTTGCTCACGGGCGGTCGCTCACAGGCGGTTGCTCACGGGCGGTTGCTCACGGGCGGTCGCTCACGGCAGAGCCACCTGTGCGCGTGCCCGCACGACAAGGCGGTGCGCCTGGTGGCCGTAGACGGCCGACCCCTGGAGCAGGTGCCAGAGCTTCAGGTAGAACGCGACATCCTCCGGGGAGTCGAGCCACAGCTCCGCGTTCCAGGTGTCGGCGACCACCAGCCGCTCGTCGATGATCCAGAACCCGTGTTTCGGGGAGAACGGTGTACGGGCGCCGAACGGGATCACGCCCAGCGAGACCGTCTTCAGGCCGATCAGGCCGACCAGCCGGTCCAACTGCGCGGCCATGCCCGCCGGGTCGCACCGTGCGACGTGCAGGGCCGCTTCCCAGACGATCGCGTGGAAAGCGCGACCGGGTTGGTACAGGGCCTCCTGGCGTTTCATACGGGCCCGTACGCCGTCCTCGATATCTCTCGGAGTGCCGAGCCGGTCCGACACGTCGGTGAGGACGCTCCGGGCGTACTCGGGAGTCTGGAAGATGCCGGGGACGATGGCGGACTCGAAGAGATGAATCGTCTCGGCTTGCGATTCCTGGAGGACGTTGGCCTCCTGAACCGCGCGATGCCCCGCCGCGAGCCGCCGCTTCCAGCTGCGGTACGTCGTCTCCAGCCCGCGCAGCCGACTTCGCAGCTCACCGGCCGTACCGGGGGCCACCGCGCGCGCCCACGCCTCGACGTCGGCCTCGGTAGCGGTCTGTTTCCCGGTCTCCAACCGGCTGACCTTGGAACGCTGCCAGGCCAGCCGGTGGGCCATCTCCTTGCCGTTCAGCCCCGCCTCGGTACGCAGCTCCCGCAGCCGCGCACCGAGTGCCTCACGAGCCTGCTGAAAATCGGTGCTCACGCAAGCGAAGCTACCTCGGCCAGGAACTCTTCACGCCGGGTCGCGTAGTGCCAGGCAGCGTCCCTGAACCGGCAGTACCGCACGATGCGCGCCGGATCCTCGATCAGCTCGGAGCCGAGATATTCGTCTTCGTCGTCGAAGTGGAGCAGAAGCGCGCGGCGCGAGTCGAAGAGCCAGAAGTCATCCGCCGGCAGTGCGAGGGCCTCGGCCCGAGGGCGCCACATGTTCCGGATGTCCTCGCCCGCGGCGTTGTTGCCCGCCGCCGCGGCCAGCAGGAACAACTGCCCCTGCGTGGGCGGCCGGTCAACGAGACGGACCCGCTCGACGCGCTTGCCCAGGCTCGTCTGGACGCGGATGTTGGCAGCCCAGGGACGGTCGCTGTTGTCGGGCAGGGGTTCCCCGGCGACAAAGCACGCGTACTTCTCGCCGGCGCGGTCGGAGGCGTAGCCGCGCCGTGTCTCCAGTCGCCAGGCGGTGTGTTCGAAGCCGGTGAAGTAGTCACCGAAAGTGGCGTCATCAATGAACTGCGGCACGTGGACTACTCCTTGGGGGCGAAGCGGGTGAGCAGGTCACGGGGGACGACGACGAACGACTCGCCGTCGAGGACGTTGTCGAGCTGAGCGACGTCATCGGCGTCGACGAGGGTGTAGCCCTGGACGATGATGTCGCCGGTGTCGAGGTCCTCGTACAGCGTGGGGCACTTGCCGTCCTCGGAGGTCGTGCCGAGCAGCTTCAGCCTGCGGGCCATGTCCTGACTCCTTGTTGGTGAACGCGGTGAACGCGGTGAACGCGGTGAACGCGGTGAACGCGGTGAACGCGGCGTACTTGGTGAGTCGTCAGCCGTCAGCCATCAGGTTGCGGTGGATGGCGATGTCCGGCGCGGGAATTGCGCGGGATTGCGATACGGGGGCGGTGTGCGAGCGCATTGCCCGCAACCGGTGGGGAGAGCGACGCTCAGCCCTCAGTGGCGGCGCCACAGGGCCAGGACCAGGGAGCCGCCGACCGAGGTGATCGCCAGGACGTAGAGGGCCTGGGCCTTGAACGGGGTCAACGGGGCGGCTCCTGTGTCCTCGGGTGCGCGGGAAGCACCGCCCCGCGCTGAAGCACCCCGCGCTGCACCAGCGCCGCGATGTCGCGCGTGGTGACGGCCAGCGCGCGCATCAGCTCGTACGCGTGGAGGGGCGGCGGCGCGGTGTCCTGGCCGTCCCAGTCCCGGCAGAGGGTGAGTAGCCGATGCGCGTCGCGGTGGAGGGCGTGGCTCTCGGGGGTGACGGACTCGTCGTGGCCGCTGAGCAGACGTTCCAGATGGCCACGCAGCTTGAACGTGGTGATGTCGACCCACGCGCGCTCGGGCAGGTCGATCCGGAGCGCGAGCGCGGCCGTGACGGTGTGCGAGAGGGTCGCGAAGTCGATGGGGTGGGCGTCGACTGTGGCGTTCGAGTCGGTTGTCGCACTCGGCGGGCTCGGGCTGGGGATGGGGATGGGGCTGGGGATGCTGGGGCCCGGCCGCGAACCCGCATCGGCGGGCGGCCGGCGGCTCAGCGCGGCGAGGAGACGGCGCAGCGTCCCCGCGTCCGTGGCGAAGCGGAGCGGGCGGCGGGCCCAATGCGAGCCGGGTACGCGGCGGTTGGCGGTCACGCGGTCGGCACCTCCCGCGCCGCGTTCACCGCGACCGTGCACCACGTACGCGTCCCCCGACGCCCCCAGCTCCGCGCGAGCGTGTCCACCAGGAACATCCCCCGCCCGCTCTCCTCGTCCACCCCGGCCCGCCGGACGGCCACGCGCGCGGGCGACCGGTCGTCCACCTCGATCCGTACGGTGTCGAGTTGGTCGTACGACAGTGAGAACCGGACACGGTCGCCGCCCCCGTGCACCACGGCGTTCGTGACGATCTCGCTGATCAGCAGCTGTACGGTCTCGACGGCCTCGTCCCCCATGTCCCCCTGCCGCAGCAGCGCCCCGGCCGCGCGACGGGTCTGCTCGACGCGGCGGGCGTGCGGGGCGAAGGACATGGTGAGGCGCAGGGCGATGTCCCGTATCCCGACGGGGGCGGGTGGGGCGGGTGTTGTGGTGTGCGTCGAGAGTGGCATCGCGGTCCTTACCGGTCGATCTCCGTGCTCACGCAAAGCGCTGTTGTGACTGCGCTGCGTGAGTTGCGGGTATAGCCTCGCACCAGGGCGATGGCCTCGGAAGTGTTCTGATGGAAGTGCGCTAGCAAGTTCCGTCGCGAATCCCCGCCCGTTCGCGGGTCGTTCGCCATGCGGCGGAAGCTCCCGCTGCGACGCAGAACGTTCCGCTGATCAGTGCTTAGAGAGGGCAGCAGATGATGACGGACACTCAGGCGGCCACACCTACGCTGTGTCGGCTGCAGCTCGGCAGCGAGCTGCGCCAGATCCGGATGAGCGCCGGGCTCACTTCAACTCAGGTGGTGAGGAAGCTCCTTTGGAGCCCGTCCAAGCTGACCAGGCTGGAGACGGGAGACAACGCGACGGTTGAGCCGTCCGACATCATGGCGCTCTGCCAGGTCTACGGGGTGGACGAGAACACGGCCGAGCAGCTGAAGGAGTACGCGGCGATCACCAAGACAAAGCAGGAATGGTGGCAGTCGACAACGTTCCGCCCCATCATCAGTGCCGGTACCAGGGCGATTCTCGGCCTGGAGTCATCGGCATCGACGGTGCACACGTATCAGTCCGAGTATGTGCCGGGCTTGCTGCAGACGGAGGAGTACGTGCGTGTGATCCATCAGCACGCCAAGGGCGATCGTCCTGATGAGGAGATTGACCGCATCGTCGAGTTGCGGATGACGCGGCAGGAGGCCTTGCGCCGTGAACAACCGTTGAAGTATGTAGCAGTCATCAGCGAAGCCGTGCTCCACCGCCGGGTGGGAGGCGCGGCGGTCATGAGGGCGCAGCTCGCGCGCATTATTGAGGCCGCTTCCGCGTCCAACGTAAAGGTGCAGATCGTTCCCTTCGCGGCAGGCGTCCACCGAGGGATGAACGGCTCTTTCACCACCTTTCAGTTCCGGGATCGGGCAGCCCTCAAGCCCATAGTCCATCTGGAGCATCTGGCAGATCACTGGGTGATGCGCCGCGAGGCAGACGTCGAGCTGTATGAGGACGTGTTCAACGAACTGCAGGCTGTGTCTCCAGGCCCGCAGGAGTCCCTCAAGCTGATCGAGAGAGTAATGAAGGAGCTCTGATTCCGATGACGAAGACTCCCGGACTGACCAGCATCGACTGGTTCAAGTCCAGCTATTGCAACGATCACGTTGGCGACTGTGTTGAAGGCGGTCTCCTCGCTGATGGAGCCATGGCCGTCCGCGATTCCAAGGTCCCTGCCGGCCCCGCCCTTGTTCTGGCCGGGGCCTCTTGGGCGGCTTTCGTGGACGCTCTCGGCGAAGGAGGGCTGAACGCGAAGTGATTGACGCGGACTGGTTCAAGTCCAGCCACAGCAACGACCAGGGCAACGCGTGCGTCGAGGGCGCCCGCCTCGCGGGCGGCGCCATCGCCGTCCGCGACTCCAAGCACCCCCAAGGCCCCGCCTTCGTCTTCGCCGCGCCCGCGTGGGCCGCCTTCGTCGGCGGCATCGACGCGCTCGCGCTCGCCGGCGGAACGCACCCGTAGGCCCCGCGTCGTACGACCCGACCGGGTGTGCCGGGGCGCTGTGATGGCCCCGGCACGCCCAGTTGGGCACTGCGGCTAGTGTGGGAGGGGCACTAGATACCGAACGGCGCCGCGTAGCGGACGGTGCCGCTGGGCAGCGGGTGGGTGGCGTCGAGGGTGAGGGCCATCATGGCCTCGTCCGGGACGTCGATGGTGAGCCCGATGCCGTGGGCGGACGCGCGGGTGAAGCCGAACCGCGGGTAGTACGCCGGGTGACCGAGGACGGTGACGAAACGCTCGCCCATGTCCGCGGCGGCCCGCAGCGCGGTACGGATGGCCGCCGAACCGGCGCCGGTCCCCTGGTACTCGGGCAGGACGGCGACGGGGGCCAGGCAGAGGGCCGGGGTGTCGCCGATGTGGCAGCGGGTCAGCAGCGCGTGGCCGACGGGCCTGTCGTTCGCGTCAGCGGCGACGGTGACGATGGACAGCCCGTCGATCCACGAGGGGTCGGCGCGCAGCGCGTCGACCAGGTCGGCCTCGTTGGAGGTTTCGAACGCCGCCAGGACGATGTCGTGGATGGCGGGGATGTCGGCGCCGGTCTCGGCGCGGGTGGTCCAGTTGATGTTGATGCTCATCGTGGCGTGAGATCCGTTTCGTGGTTGTTCGTGTGAGGTGTGAGAGGGGTGGTTGCCCTGCGGGCCGCACGCTCCGGTGAGGAGCGAGGGGCCGCGGGCGACCACGGACGAAGGTCAGGCCGCGGCCCGGGGCGTGAGGGAGATCCGGGCAGTGCGCATGGCAGCGGCCTTCCGCGCGGTCATCAACCTCACCTCCCTGCTTTCTCCGTCTGATCACACACGAACGTCATGCACCCTACTACTCACCCAGCTGCTCCGCCAGGAATTCTTCCCAAGTCCGCTTACCCGCGACGGCGTTCCGGAGCGACAGGTTGTCGGCTGCCCGGTCGGGAACCCGGCCAGCCGGCTTGCCCAAAGCACCGCGTTTGACGAAGGTGTTCACGTCGGCCGGGAGCTGGCGGGGGACGGGCCCCGATGGCCCCGGGGCGGCGACATGGTGGAAGTGGATGTCACCCGTGACGCTCCCGGCTTGTACGACATCGCGAGATGACCCGGAGAGGTCGTTCTGCGAGTCTCCGGGTCGCCTGTTGCCCTCTGTAGGCACGTCGGTCGATGCGTCCTGCCGTCAGGCCGCGGGCGGCGGCGGGAGATCGGCCACGGCACGGCCGAAGTACGCCTGGACGTCCTCCGCAGCCGCGTACATCTCCCGCAGATACTCCGCCCAGTTCCTCACGGTGCCGGTATCGGTGAAGCGAATCGCCCCGTCCGGCTGACCGGCAGCGGTGTACAGCACACGGTAGAGAACCCGATCGTCCAGCAGCGTCAACTCCGGCAACGGCACACCGCCCTCCGCCGCTGCGACCGCGGAAGCGGGCAGGACACGAACGGAATGCCCGCACTCCGCGCTCAGTCGCAGCCAGTGCAGCTCCCACTGCACATACGGCGTCAGCGGCTCCTCAACCACACGAATACGATGAAAGACCGCCCCTCGCGACACTTCATCCCTGGCCTTTCGGACCAAGGCGTCACGGTCGGCCTCGAACAGCCGCAACACTGCCGGCCAGTCCCCCTGACGCAGCGCCTCCCGGCTGTCGTCGTTCGTCTCCTCGAAGTGCTGCAAGCGCTCCAGCTTCCAGGACTCCCCATCGCGGATCGCCGCGCGCCGCTCCCGGAAGTCCCGCTTGTAGTCCTTGCTTGTGAGCCGCTCACCCAGTTCGTCCGGGAGCCCAGGAGCGAGGAGATCAAGCATCGGGAATGTCCGCCTTCGCCGCGCTCAGCATGTTGCCCGGGATGACGACCAACCGCTCGTCCGGCCTCAGGTTCACCTCGCCCGGCAGGCGCGACCGGTAGTGCGCGGTGAGATCGCGGCCGATCACGGCAACGTCACCGTTGCTCAGCTGCCAGATGTCCGGGCACTCGTCGTCGTCCTTGGAGTTGCCCAGCTCCGCCGCCGACTTACCGAGGCGCTTGACGAATAACGCAGACGGATCAGCTTCCCATGCGCGGGCCACGACTGCCTCCAGTATCCACAACATCACTGACCGTGTTCCCAACAGTACCGGGCACACCTGGATGCGTACATCAGGAAAAGCGCCGGTTCACGCAGCGCTCCGCCAGCAGATGTCCTGAGCTGTCGCGCAATGCCGCACGGGCGATCCGAGTCATACAGATGATGGGACGCGACCCCCTGCGTCGACGGCATCCGAACCGGGGCTGCCCGGACGTCGCAGGGAGTGATCGCCTGATCCCGGCGCCCGCGCTGCCTCTCCGGGGGCGGCGCGGGCTACGGTTCGACGATGTGCCGCAGATACGCCTGCGGGTCGGCGAGATAGCGGCGCCAGTGGTCCACGACGCCCAGCTCCCGCCAGGCCGCCCTTCGCATGCCGTGTTCGCCGACCTCGATGATGTCCGCGTCCGGGAGAGCGGTCAGCAGTGGGGAGTGTGTGGCGCAGATGACCTGGCTGCCGTCCTTGGCCAACCGGTCGATGTGGCCGATCAGTTCGAGGCAGGAGGAGAAGGAGAGTGCCGCCTCCGGCTCGTCGAGGACGTAGAGCCCGGGGTGCTGGAACTTTCCCCGGAACGCGGCGAGGAAGCCCTCGCCGTGGCTGACCGAGTCCGGCGAGAAGCCCTCCCGGTCCAGGGCGTCCATCGCGGTCTCCGCCCGCAGGAAGAAGCCTTTGCGCGCCGACCAGTTGGTGACCATACGGCGCCCGCGCGGGGTCGCGTCGAACTTCATCAGCTCGCCGAGCGCGGACTTGTCGCGCGGCGAGGCGTAGCGCCAGTCGTGGGAGCCGCCGTACGAATCCAGTCCGAAGCCCTCGGCCAGCGCCTCGACCAGGGTCGACTTCCCCGAGCCGTTCTCACCGACCAGGAAGGTCACGGGCGCGGTGAAGCGCAGCCCCTCTTCGAGTAACTGCCGGACGCACGGCACCGACCAGGGCCAGGCGGCGTCCTCGGCGTGCGGGTTCTGTGGGGAGAGATGGGCATACGCGCGTTCGACGATCACCCGGCCAGTGTCCCTCAGGGCGAGGCTCAGGACGATGCCCAGGACGGGGCGGCGGTCAGTGGTGCCAGGGAAGCCGTACGGGCGTGACGGGAACGCGGCCGGCGATCAGCGTGGCCACCAAATCGGCCAGGCCGAAGGGGTAGACGGGCTCGCCGCCCCGGTCCTCGTTGCCCCGGCCCTCGTCGCCCCGGCCCTCGCTGCTCCTGCCTGCGGCGAGTTCGTCCAGGGACCACCAGTGGTGCCCCGCGTGGAGTGCGCGTTCGTCCGCGAGCTGTCCGCTGATGTCGACGTCGTGGGTGGTGACCCGGTAGTGGAAGAAGCTGTCCTGGAAGATCCCCGCGGCCCAGCCGAGGTCCGCGTATCCGGAGGTCTCCGCGATCACCGGGCCGAGGGCGCCGGGCGCGACGGACAGCCCCGTCTCCTCGCGCAGCTCGCGCGCCGCCGCCCCGGCCAGGGTCTCGCCGTCCTCGACGCCGCCGCCCGGGGTGCACCAGCCGTGGCCCCGCTCGGGGGCGTCCGCGGCGACGAGGAACTTGAGGAGCAGGACACGGTCCGCCGCGTCGAGCAGGACGACTCGGGCGGACCGACGGCGGGGACGGTGACTCTCCTGACCGGTCATCCCCGCATGCTATCGCTCCGCGTTCGGGTCGGGGGTGCGGTCGCCGGGAGGCCCTAGGGTGGCGTGGGCGGGGGCGATCCCGTACCGGAGACGCGTGTGCGGGAGGTGGCTGTCGTGGCCGATGTGATCGTCGTGGGTGCCGGGCCCAGCGGGTTGCTGCTCGCGGGGGATCTCGCGGCGGCCGGGCACTCCGTGACGCTGGTCGAGCGCCGCGCGGAGCGCGTGGGCAATCTGACGCGGGCTCTGGTCGTCCACGCGCGGACGCTGGAGCTGCTGGACGCGCGCGGGCTGGCCGACGAGCTGGTGGCGTGCGGGAATCCCGTACGGAAGGCGCGGCTGCCGGGAGGCGGGGCGCTCGATCTGTCGCGGCTGCGCAGCCGGTTCCCGTTCATCCTGGTCGTCGGGCAGTACGAGGTGGAGCGGCTCCTCGAACGGCGGGCGCGGGAGGCGGGGGTGGGCTTTCTGTACGGGACGGAGGTGACCGGGCTCCGGCAGGACGCCGACGGGGTGGAGGTCGACGTCGTGGCGGACGGCGTGGCGGACGCCGACGCGGGCGGCGAGGCCGGGGCGGGCGCGGGCGCCGGGCCCGGGCTCCGTAGCCGTACGCTCCTCGCCTCCTACGTCGTCGGTGCCGACGGGGCGTCCAGCGTCGTACGGCGCTCCCTCGGGCTGCCGTTCCCCGGTTCCGCCGTGATCCGCTCCATGGTGCTGGCCGACGTCCGGCTGGCCGAGGCGCCGCCCGCGCCGATCCTCGCCGACGCCGGTGCCGACGGCGGTACGTTCGCGCTGATCGCCACGTTCGGCGACGGCTGGTACCGCGTCATGAGCTGGAGCCGCGACCGCCAGTTGCCCGACAGTGCGCCCGCCGGCCTCGACGAGGTACGGGAGAACGCCCGGCGGGCGCTCGGGTCCGACTACGGCATGCACAGTCCGCGCTGGATCTCGCGCTTCCACAGCGACGAACGGCAGGCGCCGCACTACCGGGTGGGGCGCGTCTTCCTCGCCGGGGACGCCGCGCACGTCCACTCCCCGGCGGGCGGCCTGGGCATGAACACCGGCCTCCAGGACGGCGCCAACCTGAGCTGGAAGCTCTCGGCCGTGCTCGGCGGGCGCGCCGGCGGCAGGGTCCTCGGCGACGCGCTGCTCGACACGTACGAGAGCGAGCGCCACCCCGTCGGCGCGGCGGCGCTCCGCGCCAGCGGGGCCATCATCCGGCTCGCCCTGACGCGGTGGGGTCCGCTGCGGGGGCCGCTGACGGCCGGGGCCCGGCTGGTCGCCCACGTCCACCCGCTGACCGACCGCGCGGTGACCACGGTCTCCGGCATCGGCATCGCGTACCCGGCGCCGCGCGGCACACACCCGCTGACCGGCCGGCGCGCCCCCGATCTGGTGCTGCGCCCGGGGCGGGGGCCCGCCGCGTCCCCCGGCCGGCTCTACGAGGCGCTGCGCGCCGGGCGGTTCGTCCTGGTGGGGCCCGCCGGGAACACCACCGTACGGGCGTCGGTCCTGGCGTCCACGGGGGCCGACGGGCCGGTGCTGTACGCCGAGTCCGCCCGTAACTCCCGCCGCACGCTGCTGATCCGCCCCGACGGCTACATCGCCTGGGCCGTCGACCACCCCGACCCGGCCGGCCTGCGACGGGCCCTCGCCGAGTGGGGCCTGCGGCGGGATCCGTCGGCGGGGGCCCCGGCGCCCGGCGGCGAAAACCCCTAGGTCCGCTCCGGTTCCGTCCACGACCATGGGCGCATGACACTGACACGGACCCTGGCACGGGCCGACGCGGATCTGGCCGCCGGACGGATCCCCGTGGCGCGCCAGCGGCTGCGCGGGCTCGTCGTCTCCTTTCCCGCCGAACTGGCGCCGCGCCGCAGGCTGGCCGAGGTCTACCGGCGGTACGGGGACGCGGCCGAAGCCGGCCGGTGGGCGTACCTCGAAGAGGACCGGGACGAGACCGAGACCGCCGCCTTCGAGGCCCGCTACCGGGACCCCGTGCTCCGTATGCGGGCTCTCGCCTGGGCCGGGCCCGAGTCGCTCGCCGGATCCGCCGTCGCCGCCGAGCGGCTGGCGACGGTCCGGGCCGCGTGTTCGGACGCAGTCGGACGCCCCGTCGAGTGGGGCGCCGTGCCGCGTATCTGGCACGAAAGGCACGGCGAGGGCGGGCAAGCGGCGGAGGGCCCGCTCCTGCGGTTCATGGAGAACGCCGGGTGCTTGCTGGCAACGTGCCTCATGGTGGGGATCTGGCTGGCGGGCCTCATCAGCCTCATTGATCTCTTCGGCCTCTTCGGCTGACGCCGACGGGCGCCGGCACCGTATCTCACACCGAGCTCACGCCTTCAGATACGCCAGCACCGCCAGTACCCGGCGGTGGCCCGCGTCCGTTGTGGGCAGGCTCAGTTTGCTGAAGATGTTGCCGATGTGTTTGTGCACCGCGCCGCTGCTCACGGTGAGCAGGCCGGCGATCGTCGCGTTGGAGTGGCCCTCCGCCATCAGGCCGAGCACCTCGCGCTCCCGGGGTGTCAGGCTGAGCAGTGGGTCGTCGGTCCTTCGGCGGAGCAGTAGTTGGGCGACGACCTCCGGGTCCATCGCGGTGCCGCCGTCGGCCACCCGGTCCAGGGCGTCGAGGAAGTCGGTGACCTTGCCGACGCGTTCCTTGAGCAGGTAGCCCACCCCGCCCGCGCCGTCGGCCAGCAGTTCGGTGGCGTAGCTGTCCTCGACGTGTGCCGAGAGGACGAGGACCGCGAGACCCGGCCGGCGCCTTCGCGCCTCGACGGCGGCGCGCAGGCCCTCGTCGCGGTAGGTGGGGGGCATCCGGACGTCCACCACCGCGACGTCCGGGCGGTCGGCCTCGATGGCGGCGAGCAGGTCGACGGGGTTGTCGACGGCGGAGGTGACCTCCATGCCCTCGGCGCGCAGGAGATGGGTCAGGCCCGCTCGCAGCAGGGCGTCGTCCTCGGCGATGACGATGCGCACGGCTCATACTCCTAGGGGGATGTCGGCCCGCAGGACCGTGGGTCCGCCGGGTGGGCTGTCGAGCCGGGTCGTGCCGTCGAAAGCGGCGACGCGGCGCTGGATCCCGACCACGCCGGAGCCCCGTGCCGCGTCCGCGCCGCCGTGGCCGTCGTCGGTGATCTCGACGGTGAGGCGGTCGGCGTCGGTGTGCAGGGACACGGTGATCCGCGCGGCCCCGCTGTGCTTGACGGCGTTGGTGAGCGCCTCGGCCACCACGAAGTAGGCCGCCGCCTCCACGGCGGCGGGCGCGCGGGGCAGTTCCTCGTCCGCCGTCAGGGTGCACGGGATCGCGCTGTGCGCCGCCAGCGCCGCCACCGCGCCGCGCAGGCCCCGGTCGGTGAGCACGGGCGGGTAGATCTGCCGTACCACCTCGCGCAGTTCGCTGAGCGCGTCGGTGGCCGCGTCCTGCGCGGTGAGGATCATCGGCAGCGCCGATTCGGGGTCGCGGCGCAGCGCGCGCTCCACCATGCCCAGGTGCATGACGACCGCGACGATACGGTTCTGCGTGCCGTCGTGGAGGCTGCGCTCGATCCGGCGCAGCTCGGTGCCGTGCGCTTCGAGCGCGGCGGCCCTGGTGGCGGTGACCTCGGCGAGGCGCTCGACGAGGGTCGGCTTCGGCGGGGCCAGCCGCGCCGCCGAGGTCCGCGCGTACCACCGGGCCAGCGGGGGTGTCAGGACCACGCCGGCCAGGGCGTATCCGGCGGCGGTCGCCAGCGCGAGGCCCGCGCCGCCCCACGACCCCACCGGCTGGTCGAGCGTCGTGGCGGCCGAGGGGAGGTACGGCCAGAGGGCGGCGACCACCAGGTTCTGTACGGCACCGGTGAGCGACGCCACCGGCACCAGCCCGGTGAGCAGGCCGAGCGTGGCATGGAGCGTCAGCCAGCTCACGTCCCGTCGTGTGTCAGGACTTGTCAGTACGGTCCCGATGTCGTCGTCGCCTGCGGCCGGTTGGCCTCGCGGGCCCGGGATCGTCGTATCCAGGTAACGGCCGGTACGGCGGCGTTCGTACGCAGCCAGTCGGCTGGCGCCCCGTGCCGTGCGCGGCAGCAGTGGCAGGGTGACGATCGGCGCGATGCTCATCATCAGCCCGATCAGCAGGAACCACGCGGTCAGACCGGTGCACACGCCGACCGCGAGAAACCTCAACTCGGGTGTTCGTAGGCGCAGTCGGAGGCGTAGTCGGAAGCGCAGCCGGCGTCGCGGCCGGGCCGATCCGTGGTCTGTCACTCGGTCCGCTCCCTGGCCGTGGCGGAGCCCGATGGTAGAGCGGACTCCACCCTCGATCATGGCATGTACGGGATGGTTCGGGCCAACGCCTCCGGCCTACCTTCGCTCCATAGAACCCAGCGGTGCGGTGGCGAAGGAGCGGATCATGGCGGCAGGGCCGGTACCGGCAGTGGAGCGGGCAGCGGAGCGGACGGTGACCGACGCCGGCGCGTCCGGCTTCGCCGTCCGGCTGGAGGACGCCACCGCGGTCTACGGAACGGGCGCCGCCGCCGTCACCGCCCTGCACGGGGTGAGCGCCGGTATCCCGCGCGGCGCGTTCACCGCCGTGATGGGCCCCTCAGGGTCCGGCAAGAGCACCTTCCTGCACCTCGCGGCCGGTCTCGACCGGCCCGCCTCCGGCCGGGTGCTGCTCGGGGACACCGATCTGAGTGGGATGTCGGAGACGGCCCTGACCGAGCTGCGACGCGAGCGGATCGGCTTCGTCTTCCAGGCGTACAACCTGATCCCCGCGCTCAGCGTCCTCGACAACATCACCCTGCCGCTGCGCTTCGCTCGGCGGCCCGTCGACCCGGAGTGGCTGGCCGGGATCGCGGGCAAGGTCGGGATCGACGGACTGCTGGGGCGGCGCCCCGGCGAGCTGTCCGGCGGCCAGCAGCAGCGGGTGGCGATCGCCCGCGCCCTGGTGACCAGGCCCGATGTGGTCTTCGCTGACGAGCCGACCGGCGCGCTCGACACCGGGACGGGCGCCCAGGTGCTGGGGCTGCTGCGCGGGCTGGTCCACTCGCTCGGCCAGACGGTCGTGATGGTCACCCACGACCCGGTCGCCGCGTCCTACGCCCACTCCGTGATGTTCCTCGCCGACGGCCGGATCGTCGGCCGGCTCGACGCCCCGACCGCGGAGTCCGTGGCCGCGCGGATGACTGGGCTGGCCACGCGGATGACCGGGTCGGCCACGCGGATGACCGGGCCGGGGGAGCGATGAGCGCCCTGTCCTTCGCCGCGCAGTCGATCCGCGCCCGCCGCGCCGAGTTCATCGCGTCGTTCCTCGCGGTGCTCGGCGGCGCCATCCTGGTGACCGCCTGCGGGGTGCTGCTGGAGTCGGGCCTCTTCGCCGGGATCGCGCCGCAGCGGTACGCGGCCGTCCCGGTCGTGGTCGGCGCCCGGCAGTCGGTCGTCGTGCCGGAGGCCGACGGGCCGGACAGCGTCGAGCCGCTGCCCGAGCGGGCGATGCTCCCCGCCGGACTGGTCGGGAAGATCGCCGCCGTCCCCGGCGTCCGGAGCGCCGTCGGCGAGGTCAGCTTTCCGGCGACGGTCGTGACGGAGGACGGCGGGGTGGTGGGCGCGCCCGGCGGCGGGCAGACGCTGGGCCACGGCTGGGGTTCGGCGCGGCTCACACCGTTCGCGCTGCGCTCGGGCCGGGCCCCGCGCCTGCCCGGCGAGGTGGTGCTCGACGCGGGGACCGCCGCGCGGGCGGGCGCGGACGTCGGGGCGCGGATACGGATCGCGACGGCCGAGGGCGCCGTACCGTACCGGGTCGTGGGTCTGGCGACCCCGCCGGACGGCCGGGCGCTGCCGCGTCAGGCCGCCCTGTTCTTCACCGACGCGCGGGCCCGCGAACTCTCCGGGCACCCGCACGAGTTCGCGGCCATCGGCGTCTTCACCGATCCCGGCGTGGAGACCGGCGGCGCGGCCGGGATGGCCGGGTTCGTACGGTCGCTGACCGCGTCCGACACGGCCGTCACCCGTATCGAACGCGCCCTCGCGGACCAGGGGTACGGCGAGCGGGCGGTGGTACGGGCCGGTGACGCGCGCGGCGAGGTCGAGTTCCTCGGGGCGGAGCGGTCGCGCACCGTGCTGTCGGTCGTGTCGGGTTCGTTCTCCGGCTTCGTGCTGATGATCGTCGTCCTGGTGGTGGCGGGCACCCTGTCGCTGATGGTCCATCAGAGGCGGCGTGAGATAGCCCTGTTGCGCGCCGTGGCGGCCACCCCGCGCCAGGTGCACCGGATGCTCGCCACCGAGACACTGCTGGTGTCGGGCGTGGCGGCGCTGCTCGGTGTCGGGCCCGGCTATCTCGCCGCGCGGCTGCTGCGCGACGCCTTCGCACGGATCGGTGTGATCGAGGAGGGCTTCGCGCTCTCCGTCGGCCCGGTGCCCGGCGCGGTCGCGGTGCTGCTGTGCCTGGGTGCCGCGCGGCTCGCGGTGTGGGCGGCGGCCAGGCGGCAGGTGCGGGTGCGGCCGGTGGAGGCGCTGCGCGAGTCCGCCGTCGAGACGGCCGAGCTGGGGCGCGGCCGGATCGCCGGCGGGTACGTGATGGTGAGCCTGGCGCTGACCGGCGTGGCGGCCGTACCGTTCCTGCCGCCGAATCTCGCCGTGCTGCCCGCCGGGCTCTCCTCGATGCTCGCCCTGATCGGCGTCGCGATGCTCGGCCCCCGGCTGATGGCCGCGCTCACCCGGCTCGGCGGCGCGCTGCTGCCGGGCGGTGCGGCGGGGTACCTCGCGGCGGCCAACAGCCGCGCCGGCGCGCGGCGGCTGGCGTCGGCCGTCATCCCGCTCGTCCTGACGATCGGCTTCGCGACCAGCCAGTTCTACAGCCAGACCACCCTGGCCGAGGCGGTACGTCACCAGGGACGCGCGGCGACGGTCGCCGACTTCGTGGTCGCCGGGGCGGGCGGCGGCATCGCGCCCTCGGTCGCCGGGGCCGCCCGCGAGGTGCCCGGTGTCGCGGCGACGACCCCGCTGGTCGGCACGGAGGTCGTCGCCGTCGGGCGGACCCTCCTCGACGAACCGCTCTCACGGTCCACGGCCTTCGGCATCGACGCCACCGGACTCACCGGAACACTCGACCTCCCCGTCGCCTCGGGGCGGCTGGGCGATCTACGCGGCGACACTGTCGCGCTCAGCGAGACCGAGGCGCGCTACCTCGGCAAGCGCGTCGGGGACCGCGTCGCGCTCGTCCTGGGCGACGGGACCCGCGCCAGGCCCCGCGTCGTCGCCGTGTACCGCCCCAACCTGGGCTTCGGCGATGTGCTGCTGCCCGCCGCCACGGTGCTGCCGCACACCACCGACCGGCTCGCCGATGTCGTACTCGTCGCCCTGGCACCCGGCGCGGACCGCGCGGCCGTCGCCGCCGGGCTGGGCGCGCTGGCGCGGGACCACCCGGGGCTGGCCGTCGGTGACCGCGCGTCGCTGCTCGTCGCGCAGGACCACGAGACGAAGGCGAACGCCTGGCTGAACCGGCTCCTGCTCGGGGTGCTGCTGGCGTACGTGGCGCTGTCGGTGGCCACCACCCTCGTCACCGTCACCACCGGCCGCGCCCGCGAACTCGCGCTGCTGCGGCTGGTGGGCGGCACCCGCCGCCAGGTGGCCCGCATGCTGGCCGTCGAGACGGCGCTCCTGTCGGGCATCGCGGTGGCGCTCGGCACCCTGGTGGCCGCCGTACCGCTGGTGGTGCTGGCCCTGTCCCTCACCGGCACACCGCTGCCGGCCGGGCCGCCGTGGGTGTACGCGGCGATCGTGGCGGCGGCGGTGCTGACGGCCGCGCTGTCGATCCGTATCCCGGCGCGCGGGGTGCTGGCGGCGCGGCCCCTGGAGGCGATGCGGTCGCGCGAGTGACGCGCCCGGCCCGGGACAGGGGCTGCCCGGCCCGGGACAGGGGACTGCCCGGGACAGGGGACAGGGGACTGCCCGGGCCGGGAACCGCCCGGCCCGGGGCAGGGGACACGGGACAGGGGGCTGACCCGGGCCGGGAACCGCCCGGCCCGGGTCAGCCCCGCGCGGTCAGTCGAACGGGATGCGCACCACCGACTGGTTGCCGGTGCCCAGTGTGCTGGCGCCGCCGCCGATGGCGTTCCACACCTCGATGCGGACCTTGCCGTTGACGAGGTTGCCGTGGGATCCGGTGGACGACTTGAGGCCCTGGGCCTGGGTGTAGTGCTCGTAGCCGGCGACCGGGTCCGTGGCGAAGTACTGGTAGGTCTCCGTCCGGTCCCAGACGCCGTCGCTCGTACGGTCGTAACTCACCCTGACCTGCTGCCCGTTGCCGATGGTCGTGCCCGCGTCGACGAAGAGGTCGAACTGGGTGGCGCCGCCGTTGTACGTACGGGTGATGCCGCTGGAGGTGAAGACCTGCGGGTTGGTCGGCGTGCCGTCGTGGTTGACACCGCCCGCCGAGGCGAGCGTCACGGACGAGGCCGATCCCGAGGAGTTGCCGAGCGCGGCGCCGGGCAGCGCGTAGAGGGTGGACGAGCCGGTCGGCGGCGGGGTGGTGGTGCCGCCGCCGCGGGTCCACACGCCGACGTAGTCGACCAGCATGGAGTGGCCGGATACGGTCGCGGCGGTCGGCGTCGGGCCGCCGAGCGCGTCGGGGAAGGCGCCGCCGATCGCCAGGTTGAGCAGGAGGAAGTACCCGGCGTGGTCCGTCATGCTCGTCCAGGTCGCGGCGTCCATCTGGTCCTGGCGGACGGAGTGGTACTGCTGGTCGTCCACGTACCAGCGCAGCTCGTTCGGGGTGACCGAGCGGTCCCACTCGAACCGGTAGGTGTGGAACGCCGACTGGCAGGTCGACCCGGGGCAGGCGCGGCTGGCGCCGATGCCGGTGGTCTCGTTGCAGGGGCCGCCCGGGTTGACGCCGCAGTGCAGCACGCCCCAGACGGAGTTGAGGCCGTTGACGTTCTCCATGATGTCGAACTCGCCTATCGCGGGCCAGTTCCAGTAGTTGCCGCGGTACGGCGCGCCCAGGGCCCAGAAGGCCGGCCA
Organism: Streptomyces sp. NPDC093109; assembly: GCF_040701725.1. Taxonomy (NCBI): domain Bacteria; kingdom Bacillati; phylum Actinomycetota; class Actinomycetes; order Kitasatosporales; family Streptomycetaceae; genus Streptomyces; species Streptomyces sp. NPDC093109. The sequence continues at coordinate 39,874 of NZ_JBFBEZ010000046.1, read as the reverse complement.
GTAGCCGGCCGCCGCGGCGCCGGTGACGTTCGGCATCTGGATGCGGCTCTCGATCCGCAGGGTGCCGCCCGCCGGGGCCTTGAAGTCGGCGCGCTTGGACTCGATCCGGCCGGAGGTCCAGGCGCCCGCGCTGTCCCTGAGCGCGGTGATGCGGAGGTTGCCGTTGCCGTCGAGGCTCAGGTTGTCGGGGCTCGCGGTGTAGTTCTGGATCTCCCCCGTCCCCCAGTTGGCGGGTCCGCCGGGGTAGCTGTGGCCGGTGTCCGTCTGCCAGTTGGCGGCGGACGGGAGGGAGCGGTTGGCGCCGTCGAAGTCGTCGCTCCACTGGAGGTCCCAGCCGGGCACGGTCGGTACGGCCCCCTGCGCGGTCCCGGCGCCGCCGAGCCCGACGAGCCCGGCGAGGGCGACGGTCAGCGCGAGGGCGGCGGCGAGGAAGGGCGTGCGGTGGGGGGTGGAGCGTGGGCGTTCGGTACGGGTCGTTCTCACGGGGGGAACACCTCCGGTGCGGTACGGATGGTGCAGAAGACTGTTCAAGAGTCTTTGAGAGCGCTCTCAACCAGTCTTGTAGCGGTAGCACGGCCACCCGTCAATGGGTGGGGCTTGCCTTGACGCGGACGTCAACGCCTACCGTCGACGACATGCGCATCGGCGAACTGGCGCAGCGTGCCGGGACGACCACCCGCACGCTGCGGTACTACGAGTCACGGGGGCTGCTGCCCGCACGCCGTGCGGTCAACGGCTACCGCACGTACGACGAGAGCGATCTGCGGCTGCTCCGGCAGATCAGGACCCTTCAGGACTTCGGGTTCGAGCTGGAGGAGACGCGGCCGTTCGTGGAGTGCCTGCGCGCCGGGCACCCGGCCGGGGACTCCTGTCCGGCCTCGCTCGCCGTCTACCGCCGCAAGCTGACCGAGCTGGACGGCCTGATCGGCCAGCTCCGTTCGGTACGGACCCAGGTCGCCGGACAGCTGGCGCAGGCGGAGGCGTTCAGGGCGGTGGCACCGGGCGCGGATGCGCTCGACACGGCGGCGGAACCACTGTGCGAGATGACCGCCGTTGTGGAGAGGAACCGGGAAGTGGAAGCCGAAGGGGAAGGGAAAGCGGAATGATCAGGATCGAGGGCGTCGACTCCGTGACGGACGCCGATTTCGAGGACCAGGTGCTGCGGGCGGGCGAGCTGCCCGTCCTGGTGGAGTTCACCGCCGACTGGTGCCCGCCGTGCCGGCAGATCGCGCCCGTACTGAGCGCCGTCGCGGAGGAGCAGCGCGACCGGATCAGGATCGTCCAGCTCGACGTGGACAGCAATCCGGAGACGACGACGCGCTACGGCGTCCTGTCGATGCCCACGCTGATGGTGTTCCGGGCGGGCGAGCCCGTGAAGTCGATGGTCGGCGCGCGGGCGAAGCGCACGCTGCTGCGGGAGCTGGAGGACGTGCTCGACTGAAGCCGGAACGTCCGTGTTTGCGTGGTGGCGGGATCCCTCAGGGGTCCCGCCTTCGTGCGTGCGTTATTAATTCATGGTTACGAGGTTTGACGGGGCTCCTGTGACTCTTGACGCGGTACTTACAAGCATCCACACTCCTCCTCATGAACGGTCAAGAATCCACAGAACCGGGCGCCGATGCTCCCCGCTGAACGGCATCGCCGTATCTGTGAGGCCCTGCGCGAGCAGCGGATCGTCTCTACCGAGGACTTCTCCCGGATGCTCGACGTCTCCCAGGAAACCGTCCGCCGCGACCTCGTGACCCTGGAGCGCCGCGGACTGCTCGTGCGGGTGCACGGCGGGGCGACCAACACGCCGGGCGGCTTCGGTGAGGAGGCTCCGTTCGACGAGCGCTCCGGGATGGACCGGGGCGCGAAGGTCGCCATCGGGGTGGCCGCGGCGGCGCTGGTGCGGCCCGGCCAGACCGTGGTGATCGACGTGGGGACGACGGCGGTGGAGGTGGCCCGCGCGCTGCCCGCCGACTACCGGGGCACCGTCGCGACCTGCTCCCTGCTGGTCGCAGCCGAACTCTCCACCCGGCCCCATGTGGAGGTCCTGGTGAGCGGCGGACGGCTGCGCTCCGGCGATCTGGTGCTCTCGAACGCGCAGACCATGGCGTTCTTCGCGGATCTCCGCGCCGATGTGGCGTTCCTCGGCTCCGGTGGGGTGGACGCCTCGGCGGGACTGACCGATTTCCATCTGGACGAGGTGGCCACCCGGCGGCTGATCCTCGCCAACACCGTCCGCTCCTACATCCTGGCGGACGCCACCAAATTCGGCCGGGTCGCCCCGCATCGCGTGTGCGGCCTGGAGGAGGTCGACGGGCTGATCACCGATGCCCGCCCGTCCCCGACGCTGGAGTCGGGCGTGGAGCGCTCGGGCGGCGTGGTCGTCGTCGCGTAAGAAGAAAGTGGTCAGGCGACGCGGCTACGTCACCTGACCATGATCGAAAAACCCTGCAATTCACCGCATAGGAGTCGATCGTGACCCAGTCTTCCACACCGTCTGAAAATACGACGGTTAACCCACCTGTTTCGGACATACCCCCAAGTAAGGGCGTGGACGGCACCGCGGGCGCGGGCGGCGCCGACGAAGGCACCGCCACCGTCGCCGCCGGCTACAAGCCCCAGTTCGCCCGGACGCTCAGCCGCTTCGAGTCCTTCGCGGTCGCGTTCTCCTTCATCTCCATCACCACCGGCCTCTTCACCACCTACGGCACCGTGCTCGGCTCCGCGGGCCCCGCCGGTATCTGGACCTGGCCGCTGGTCACCCTCGGCACCGTCCTGGTGGCGCTCGTCTACGGCATGCTCGCCAGCCGTATCCCGATCTCCGGCTACAGCTACCAGTGGGCCAGCCGGCTCGCCTCGCCGGTGCTCGGCTGGTGGTTCGGCTGGGTGTCGTTCGCGTTCCTCGCGATCGTCGTGGTCGCCGTCGACTACGGGCTCACCCAGGTCGCGCTCTTCCCGCTGCTCGACATCACGTACACCGCGACCGGCGGCGCCGTCGGCACCGTCATCGTGCTGCTGCTCCAGATGGCCCTGATCATCTGGTCCACCCCCATCACCACCAAGATCAACAACCTGGCGGTGGGCGCCGAGATCATCGTCATGATCGGCCTCACCGTGCTGATCGCCGGCGCCGTCCTCTTCTTCGGCAAGGGCGACTGGAGCAACCTCGGTTCGTACGGCACGATCTCCGGCGACGGGTACTACGGATTCCTCGGCCCGTTCATGCTCTCCGCACTGCTCGGCGCCTTCACCCTGGTCGGCTGGGAGTCGGCCGCCAACCTCGCCGAGGAGACCCACAACCCGAAGAAGGTCGTCCCGCAGGCCATGGTCCGCGCGATCCTGCTCAGCGGCGGCATCGGGATGCTCTTCCTCATCGTGATCACCGCGGGCGCCGGCAAGAACGTCGCCGCGCTCACCAAGGACTCGGCGCCCGTCGCCTCCATCATCGAGTCGACCGTCGGCAGCGCCGTCGCGACCGCCATGCTGGTCGTCGTCTGCATCGCCATCTTCGCCTGCGGCCTGGTCATCATGGTCAGCAACAGCCGCCTCGTGCACTCGATGGCCCGTGACGGCCGCGTACCGTTCGCCGAGACCCTCAGCAAGGTGCCGCGTCCCACCGGCGGCCCGACCTTCGCCACGCTGACCGTCGCCCTCGCCTCCATCGGCATCGTCACCCTCTTCGCGGGCAACGAGGACGCGCTGCCGCAGCTGCTCGGCGCCGGCACCCTGATGCCCGCCATCCTGTACGCGGGCACGGTCGTCCTCTTTATCGCCACCCGCAGCAAGTACACCCCCGCCGAGGACGACTTCCAGCTCGGCAAGTGGGAGAAGCCCGTGGTCATCGGTGCCTCGCTCTGGCTGATCACCGAACTCTGCATCTTCATGATCCCGTCGGACTTCCGCGGCGCCCAGCAGTACGCGCTGGCCACCCTGGTCGTCGGCGGTGTCCTCTTCGCCGTCGTCTGGTTCACGCGCAGGGAGCAGCTCGTGTCGCAGCCCAGCCTGGAGGTCGAAGAGCGGTGACCGTCCTCACCATCGACCAGGGCACCTCGGGGACCAAGGCCCTCGTCGTCGACCCGGTGGACGGGGTGGTCGCCGTCGCCGAGGTGCCCGTCACCCCGGTCTATCTGCCGGGTGGCGGGGTCGAACAGGACCCCGAACAGCTGCTGGCCTCCGTCCTGGAGGCCGGCCGGCTGGCCCTGGAACGGGCCGGCGGCCGGACCGTACAGGCCGTCGCCCTCGCCAACCAGGGCGAGACCGTCCTCGCCTGGGACCGGCGCACCGGCAGGCCGCTCTCGCAGGCGATCGTCTGGCAGGACCGCAGGTCGGAGCCGCTCTGTACGGCCCTGGCCGACGACAAGGCGTGGGTCGCGGAGCGTACGGGGCTGGTCCTCGACCCGTACTTCTCGGCGCCCAAGATGGCCTGGCTGCGCGCGAACGTCACCCGGGGCGGGGTGGTCACCACCACCGACACCTGGCTCGTCCAGCAGCTCACCGGCGCGTTCGTCACCGACGCGTCCACCGCCAGCCGCTCGCTGCTGCTCTCCCTCGACTCCGTCGACTGGGACCCGGAGCTGACCGCGCTGTTCGGGCTGGACGGCGAGGAGCTGCCCCGGATCGTCGCCTGCGACGAGATCGTCGGCACGACCACCGCGTTCGGCGGGGTGCTGCCGGTCGCCGGGCTCGTCGTCGACCAGCAGGCGGCCCTCCTCGCCGAGGGCTGCTTCACCCCCGGCACCGCCAAGTGCACGTACGGCACAGGGGCGTTCCTCCTCGCCAACACCGGCGACAAGGCGCTGCGCTCCACCTCGGGACTCACCTCCTCGGTGGCCTGGCGGGCCCGCGGCGAGACCCCGTACTGCGTCGACGGCCAGGTGTACACGGCCGCCTCCGCCGTACGGTGGCTCCAGGACCTGGGCTTCGTCGACACCGCCGCCGATCTGGACCGTACGGCCGCGAGCGACCCGGAGGGCGTGCTGTTCGTCCCGGCGCTGGCCGGCCTCGCGGCCCCCTGGTGGCGGCCCGACGCCACGGCGGCGCTCACCGGAATGACGCTCTCCACCCGCCGCGAGCACCTGGTGCTCGCGGTGCTCCAGGGCATCGCCGCGCAGGTCGCGGAGCTGGCCGGGCTGGTCGCGAGCGACCTCGGCGCGCCGCTGACCCGGCTGCGCGCCGACGGCGGGCTCACCCGGAGCCGGGTGCTGATGCAGGCTCAGGCCGACCTGGCGCAGATCCCGGTGGACGTCTACCCGTCGCAGCACGCCACCGCGCTCGGCGCCGCCGCCCTCGCGCGGCTCGCGATCGAGCCGGAGCTGGGCCTCGAAGAGGCGGTACCGGCGTGGACGCCCGGCGTCACCTTCGAACCGCTCTGGTCCGAAGACCGGGCCCAGGACCACCGCGCCCGCTGGCGTGCGGCGGTGGACGCAACACTCCCGCAGGAGGAGCCGCATGACTGACCACAGCCCGCCCGCCGGCCCCGTCGCCCGGGAGGAGGTGAACGAGCAGGCGAACGAGCAGGTGAACGAGAAGGCAGACGCGCGGACGGACGAGAAGGCAGACGCGCGGACGGACGCGCAGGCCGCCGGGAGCGCGTACGACAAGGTGTACGACGTGGCCGTGATCGGCGCCGGGGTCGTGGGCTCGGCGATCGCCAGGGACCTGTCGGGACACGACCTGTCCGTGGTCCTCCTCGACGCCCGCGACGACGTCGGCGACGGCACCAGCAAGGCCAACACCGCCATCCTGCACACCGGATTCGACGCCAAGCCAGGCACCCTCGAATCCCGGCTGGTCCGGCGGGGGTACGAGCTGCTCTCCGCGTACGCCGACGACACCGGCATCCCCATGGAGCGCACCGGCGCCCTCCTCGTCGCCTGGACCCAGGAGGAGCTCGACGCCCTCCCCGGGCTGCGCGAGAAGGCCGTCGCCAACGGCTACGAGCACTGCGAACCCGTCAGCGCCGAGGAGGTCTACCGGCAGGTCCCGGCCCTCGGGCCCGGCGCCCTCGGCGGCCTCACCGTCCCAGACGAGTCGATCATCTGCACCTGGACCACCACCCTCGCGCTGGCCACCGACGCCACGGCCCGCGGCACGACCGTGCTCCTCGGCCACCGGGTGAACGCCGTCGAGGGCGCGGACGCGGGTACGGAGACGGACGCGAATACGGAGACGGACACCACCACGCTGCGCACCTCGCGCGGCTCCGTCACCGCCCGCTGGGTCGTCAACGCGGCCGGACTCGGCGCCGACGTGCTGGACGGCCTCTTCGGCCACCGGCGCTTCACCGTCACCCCGCGCCGCGGCGAACTCCTCGTCTACGACAAGCTCGCCAGGCCGCTCGCGGACCGTATCGTGCTGCCCGTGCCCAGCTCGCTCGGCAAGGGCGTACTGATCAGCCCCACCATCTACGGCAACGTGATGCTCGGCCCCACCGCCGAGGACCTCACCGACCGTACGGACACGGGCACTTCGGAGTCCGGCTTCGACTTCCTCCTCGCCAAGGGCGCGCGGCTGATGCCCACGCTCCTGGAGGAGGAGGTCACCGCCTCGTACGCCGGACTGCGCGCCGCCATCGACCACGGCGACTATCTGATCGAGCCCAGCCCCGAGCAGCGCTATCTGCTGGTCGGCGGCATCCGCTCCACCGGACTCACCGCGTCGATCGCGATCGCCGAGTACGTCCGGGGCGTCCTCGCCGAGGCCGGGCTCAAACTGGAGCCGCGCCTCGACCTGCCGGAGCCGCCGCGCATGCCCAACCTGGGCGAGGCGTACCTCCGTCCGTACCAGGACGCCGCGTTGATCGCCGAGGACAGCGCCTACGGGCGGATCGTCTGCTTCTGCGAGCGGGTCACCGAGGGAGAGATCCGCGACGCGTACCTCTCCCCGCTGCCGCCCGCCGGACTCGACGGGCTGCGCCGCCGCACCCGGGCGATGAACGGGCGCTGCCAGGGCTTCTACTGCGGAGCCCGGGTCGACGCCCTGATGGCCACCAAGGGCGGCACCTGTCAGGAGGCAGCCAAGTGAGCACGTCCCCCACCCCCGGGGCCGCCGACTACGAGGCGCTCGCCGCGGAGCTGGCCGTCACGGCAGCCGAGGCGTCCGCCCCCGAGCTGCTGATGCCCGATGTCGTGATCGTCGGCGCGGGCCCCGCCGGGCTCACCGCCGCCGCCGAACTCGCGCCCCACTTCGGCGCGGGACGCGTCCTGGTCCTCGACCGGGAACCGGCGGCGGGCGGCATCCCGCGCCACAGCGACCACACCGGTTACGGAATCCGCGACCTCAAGCGGGTCGTCACCGGCCCCGCGTACGCCCGTACGCTCGTGGAGCGGGCCCGCGTCGCGGGCGCCGACATCCGCACCGAGGCCACCGTCACCGGCTGGTCCGGCGAGCGCTCCCTCGACGTCACCACCCCCTCGGGGCGGCTGCGCGTCGACGCCCGCGCGGTCGTCCTCGCCACCGGCGCCCGGGAACGCCCCCGGTCCGCCCGGCTCATCCCCGGCGACCGGCCGGCCGGCGTCTACACCACGGGCCAGCTCCAGAACGCCGTCCACGTCCACCACCGGGAGGTCGGCCGGCGGGCCGTCGTCGTCGGCGCCGAACTGGTCAGCTGGTCCGCCGTCCTCACCCTGCGCGAGGCGGGCTGCCGTACGGTCCTGATGACCACCGAGTACGGCACCCCCGACGCGTACGCGGCCTTCCACGTACCGGGCCGCGCCCTGCTGGAGGGCCCGGTGGCCACCGGCACCCGGATCACCCGGATCATCGGGCACGGGCGGCTGGAGGCCGTCGAGGTGGAGGAGACCGCCACCGGACGGCGCCGTACCGTCGCGTGCGACACGCTGATCCTCACCGGCAGCTGGATCCCCGACCACGAACTGGCCCGCACCGCCGGGCTCGATCTGGACCCGGGCACCAAGGGGCCGCTGGTGGACACGGCGCTGCGCACCAGCCGCCCCGGCGTCTTCGCCGCCGGGAACCTGCTGCACGCGGTGGACACGGCCGACATCGCCGCGCTGGACGGGAAGCATGTGGCCCGGCACGTACGGCTCTGGCTGGACGGACACGAGCCGCACGAGACCGCCGTGCCGATCGTCGCGGACGCGCCGTTCCGCTGGGTCGCACCGGGGCTGCTGCGCGTCGGAGACCCGGCGCCGCCGCGCGACCGGCTGCTGCTGTGGACCGAACGGCTGGTCCGAGTGCCCCGGGTGACGGTACGTCAGGACGGGCGGCTGCTGAACCGCCGGGTGATTCCCTGGCCGGCCGCGCCGGGCCGGGTATTCCGCATTCCCTGGAATCTGCTGCGGAATGTCGATCCGAAGGGCGGTCCGATCCGTATCGGACTCTGACCAGTACATGAAAAGGGGTTGGTGGCTGATGCCGCCAACCCCTTTTGTGTGCCGACAGTGGATACACAGCTCCCGGCTATTCCCCGCCCAGAATTCGCGCCTAGATTTTGGTCCATCGAAGCCGGAGCGACCGCGACCGGCCGGATCAGAAGGAGCGAACATCATGAGCCTGCGTCACATCACCCCGCTGAAGCCCGCCGCCGCCAAGAACCCGGGCAGGTCCCAGGGCCAGGACCGGGACCGGGCCCCCGCGAAGAAGCGGCCCGCGAAGCCGCAGCGCCACAACCGCCGCCCGATCGGGGGCTGACCGGCGGCCGACCGGCGGCCGAACCACGGATTGCGGCAATTCTCGGTGGGCCCGTGACGCGTCATGCGTCGCGGGCCCACCGCCGTATGTTCCGGATAAGCGGGGGAGGGATGGTTCCCCGGATCGGACAAAGAATCGCCAATCCTTCCTATACCTCCCGCGTGACGAATCTAAAGGGATTACTCATTATTCGCGCCTAGCGTCTCATTCAGCGGTTCCGGACAAGCAAGCAGCACGTATGAATAAGCAAGGAGTAATGACATGAGCATTCGTAAAATTCACCCGCTGAAGCCCGGCGAGAAGCGCGACGAGCGCCACCACGGCCACCGGCGGCACGAGGAGGCTCCCCCGAAGCGGCACGAGCACGGGCGTCGGGGCCACCACCGCCCGATCGGCGGCTGAACCAGGCACTCCACGGTGGGCCCGCGACACCCGTCGCGGGCCCACCGCCGTGTCACCCGCCCGAGGAAGGCCGAAAGAACGTGACCCCATGACCCCGTACGAGAGCGAGCCGGTGACGGTACCGCCGGCCGCGCCCCCGCCCGCGCTCTCCGCCCGCGCCGCCTTCACCCGCTTCTGGCCGCTGACCCGGGGCGACCGCCGCTGGCTGGTCCTCATCTGCGTCTGCGTCGTGATCGCCGCGCTCACCGAGACCGCCGCGATCCTCCTCTTCAGCGACCTCACCGACAACGCCCTCCAGAAGGGCTCGCTCAGTGCCTTCTGGAGCCCGGCCGCGCTCTGGCTGGGAGTGGCGGTGTGCGGCGCGCTCGTCGCGTACACGGGGAACTCGGTCGCCGCCCGGACCGCCGAGCGGTTCGTCCTGCGGCTGCGCGCCCGGGTCTTCGCGCATGTCCAGGACCTGCCGCCGGACTTCTTCCAGCGTCACCGCACCGGCGATCTGGTCGAGCGGCTCACCGGCGATGTCGAGGCCATCGAGCAGATGGTGGTCTCCGGGGTGGTGGGCACGGTCTCGGCCGTCTTCAGCGCGGTCTTCTTCGCGGCGGCGGCGTTCTGGCTGCGCTGGGACCTGGCGCTGGCCGCGTTCGTCCTCGCACCGCTCTTCTGGCTCGCGGCCCGCGGGTTCTCGGGCCGGATCAAGAAGGTCGCGCGCGCGGAGCGGGTCGCCGACGGCGCGATCACCTCCGTCGTCACCGACTCCCTCGGCCATGTCGCCCTCACCCAGGCGTACGGCATCCGCGCGGACGAGGAGCGGCGGCTGCACCGGGAGGCGCACGCGTGGCTGCGCGCGTCGGTCACCGGGGCGCGGATGAGCGAACGGTACGCACAGCTCGTCGAGATCATCGAGACGGTCTGCGTGCTCGCGGTGATCGGGCTCGGCGCCTGGGAGATCTCCCGGGGCCGGATGACGATCGGACAGCTGCTGGCCTTCGCCGCCTTCCTCGGCTACCTCTACCCGCCCGTCCGTAACCTGGGGCAGCTCGGTCTCACCCTCACCGCCGCGACCGCCGGCGCCGAACGGCTGCTGGAGATCCTCGACGCCCGCCCCGCCGTCACCGACCCGGCCCCGGACCACGCCGTCGCCCCCCGGCCGATGCGCGGCGTGATCACGTTCGACGCCGTCGGCTTCCGCTACCCGGGCACCGACGCGGGCACGAACGCCGGTACGGACGCGGGTACGAACGCCGGTACGGACACGGGAGCGGCGGGCGGCGCACTGCACGGGGTCTCGTTCACCGCGCGCCCCGGCGAGCTGGTGCTGATCACCGGAGCCAGCGGCGCCGGCAAGTCCACCGTAGCCAAGCTGCTGGCGCGTTTCTACGATCCCGACGAGGGCACCGTACGGATCGACGGCACCGCGCTCGACCGGCTGCCGCTGGACTTCGTACGCGCGCAGATCACCCTGCTGCCGCAGGAGACCCACATGCTGCACGACACGGTCCGCGCCAACATCGCCTGCGGCCGGCCCGGCGCCACCGACGCGGAGATCGTACGGGCGGCCGTCGACGCCGCCGCGCACGAGTTCATCACCGCGCTGCCCGACGGGTACGACACGATGATCGACCCGCACACCGCCCGGCTCTCCGGCGGGCAGCTGCAACGGCTGGCCGTCGCCCGCGCGATGCTGCGCGACGCGCCCGTACTCGTCCTCGACGAGCCCACCACCGGCCTCGACGCGTCGGCCGCCCGCCGGGTGATCCACCCGCTGCGCCGGCTGATGGCGGGCCGTACCACCCTGATGATCACCCACGATCTGGGCCTGGCCCCGGACGCGGACCGGATCCTCGTCCTCGACGCCGGCCGGGTGGCCGAGACGGGCACGCACCGCGAACTGCTGGCGCGCGGCGGGGTGTACGCCCGGCTGCACGCGTCCCAGAACGCGGGCGCGGACGCGACCTTCCCGGCCGCAGCGCCCGCCGCCCCGGCCGCCGTCGCCTCAGCCGCCCTGCCCGCCGCCGTCGCCGCCCCCGCCTCCGCTCAGCCGATGGGCGCGGGCATCCGCACCACGTCGTAGGCGAGTTCGATCGTGTCGCCGGTGGCCGGGTCGCCCAGCTCGACCCGCCACCGGCCGGCGAACTGGTCGACGCCCTCGGTCATCGGGATCGTGCCCGAGATCAGGACCGTGCCGGGCACCAGGTCACCTCGCTCGCGCAGCACTTCGGCCCAGTAGCCCGGGGTGAGCAGCTCCGCCAGCGTGCCGTCCTGGATGACGGTCTCCTCGCCGCCGTGGGTCACCCAGGCCCGGAGCGTCAGCGCGTCCAGCCGGTCCTGCACCTCGGCCAGCCGCCAGGCGCGCCGGGCGAGCACATCGGGGCCCGCGTTCTTGCTCCACGCCACCCCGTGCACCTCCAGCTCGCGGTCGGTGTGGTCGCAGGCGGCCGTCAGCAGCAGCTCCCCGTCACCGTCCACCACCAGCGCCCACTCGGCCTCGCCCGACGTACGGCCGTGCTGGACGCTGATCCGGTCCGTGTGCTGCGCGAGATACGGCGAGACCGGGTAGAGGGCGGGCGTCACGGACGGCGCGGGCACCCCCAGCTCCGCGAGTTCGGCCACGTGCGCGGCGACATCGGCCTGGCTCCGCCCGGCGTAACCGGCGTTGAGCACCTGGACGACATCGACGGCCCTGGTGGTGCCGTCGGGGAGTTCGAAAGTCAGCAGCGCCATGGGTGTTCTCCACATCGGTCGCGGTATCGGCGAGGTTAACTTTGCGCGGAAGGCTTGCGCATACGACCTGTATACAAGAAGTATGCCGGAAGGTCGACAGTGCGCCTCCCCAAGGACGGACATCGTGAAGAACAGCACAGGAACAGCCACAGGCACGGACACGGGCCCGGGCGGAGGCGCGGGCGTGAGTACGGGCGGCGGGTCCGCCGTGCGCCGCGCCTTCTTCGCCAGCCTCACCGGCACGGCGCTGGAGTGGTACGACTTCGCCATCTACTCCGTGGCCGCCGCGCTCGTCTTCGGGGAGGTCTTCTTCCCCTCGGAGGACCCCGCCACCGGCACCCTGCTGGCCTTCTCCACCTACGCCGTCGGCTATGTCTCCCGCCCGCTCGGCGGATTCGTCTTCGGCCGCCTCGGGGACAGGATCGGCCGCAAGAAGGTCCTCATCGCGACCCTCGTCCTGATCGGCGTCGCCACCCTCCTGATCGGGCTGCTGCCCGGATACGCGACGATCGGCGTCGCCGCGCCCATCGCGCTGGTCATCCTCCGCTTCGCGCAGGGCGTCGGTGTCGGCGGCGAGTGGGGCGGCGCCGTCCTGCTCTCCAGCGAGTTCGGCGATCCGCGCAAGCGCGGCTTCTACGCCTCGGCCGCCCAGATCGGCCCGCCGGCCGGCAACCTCCTCGCCAATGGCGTACTCGCCCTCCTCGGTGCCGTACTGACGGACGCCCAGTTCGTCTCCTGGGGATGGCGGGTGGCGTTCCTGCTCTCCGGCGTCCTCGTCGTCTTCGGGCTGTGGATCCGCGCGAAGCTCGAAGAGACCCCCGTCTTCAAGGCGATGGAGGCCGAGCAGACACGCCCCACGGCCCCGATCCGCGAGGTCTTCACCACCCACCCGCGCGCGCTGACGGCCGCCATCCTCAGCCGGGTCGCCCCCGACGTGCTGTACGCGCTGTTCACCGTCTTCGTGCTGACCTACGCCACCACCGAGCTGGACATGTCGCGCGGCTCGGCCCTGGGCGCCGTGCTCCTCGGCTCCTCCTTCCAGGTCTTCCTGATCCCGCTCGCCGGTGCGCTCTCCGACCGGATCAACCGCCGTCTGCTGTACGGGTGTTCCGCCGTCGCCGCCGGTGTCTGGCCGTTCGTGTTCTTCCCGATGGTCAGCGGCGGGAGCTGGCCGCTGCTGGCGCTCGGCGTCGTGGTGGCCCTGGCCATCCACTCGCTGATGTACGGGCCGCAGGCGGCCTTCATCGCCGAGCAGTTCTCCCCGAGGCTGCGCTACACGGGCTCCTCGCTCGCGTACACCCTGGCCGGTGTCATCGGCGGCGCGGTCGCGCCCCTGCTCTTCACCGCGCTGCTCGACGCGTACGACTCGTGGCTGCCGCTGGGGCTCTATCTGGTGATCACGGCCGTGGTCACGATCACCGGGCTGGCCCTGGGCCGCGACGGCGACCCGGAGGAGGAGTCCGCCACGCAGCCCCCCGCTCCCGAATCCACCCCCACCACCGAGTCCACCCCCACACCCGCGTCCGCACCCGCTTCCGCATCCGAGTAAGGATGGCCCCATGCGTATCGCACTGAGCCAGCTCACCACCGGTCCGGACCCCGAGCGGAATCTCGGACTCCTCCGGGAGGACGCCCGGCGCGCGGCGGACGGCGGCGCCCGCGCCGTCGTCTTCCCCGAGGCCGCGATGGCCTGCTTCGGGACCCCGCTCGCCCCGCTGGCCGAACCGCTCGACGGGCCGTGGGCCACGTCGGTGCGCCAGATCGCCAAGGAGACCGGGCTCGTCGTCGTCGCCGGCATGTTCACCCCGGCCCCCGACGGCAAGGTCGCCAATACCCTGCTCGCCACCGGCCCCGGCGTCGAGGCGTCGTACGACAAGATCCACCTCTACGACGCCTTCGGCTACGCCGAGTCCGACAGTGTCGCCCCGGGCGGCGAGATCGTCACCATCGATGTCGACGGCGTCCGGATCGGCCTCGCCACCTGCTACGACGTCCGCTTCCCCGAGCTGTTCAGGGCGCACGCCGACGCCGGAGCGGTCGTCTCGCTGGTGCTCGCCTCCTGGGGCGCGGGTCCCGGCAAGGTCGAGCAGTGGGAGCTGCTGACCCGGGCGCGGGCGCTCGATGCCACCAGCTGGCTGGTCGCGGTCGGCCAGGCCGACCCGGTGGCCTCGGAAGCCGCTGCCCGGCCCCCGGGCAACGCGCCCACCGGGATCGGCCACAGCGCGGTCATCGGCCCCGACGGAACCGTACGGCAGCGGCTCGACGCGGAGCCGGGGCTGCTGCTCGCGGACCTGGACATCGACGAGGTCGCCGCAGTCCGCCGGAGCGTACCGGTCCTGGCCAACCGCCGACTGCCCCTCTCGTGAACGCCCCCGGGGCCTGAACCGCTCCGTGAATCAGCCCGCGTGCGTCAGCCCGCGAGCAGCACCTTGAGGGTCGTCTCCAGGTGACCGTCGATCGCCGCGCACGCGGCCGGCCGGTCACCGGAGGCGACCGCCTCAAGAATCGCCTGATGCTCCGCCAGAACGGCTTCCTGCCTGCCCTGCTGGTTGTAGAGGGCGACCACCCCGGCCCGGATCTGCCGGCTGCGCAGCCCGTCGTAGTGCCGGCTGAGCAGCTCGTTGCCGACCGCCGCCACCATCGTCGCGTGGAAGAGATGGTCCACCGCGATGAACTCCCTGGCCTGCTCGGGGCTGCTCAACGCGCGCTGCCGCTCCAGGAGTTCGGCCAGCTCGGCCAGCGGGGCCCGGCCCTCGGGGATGATCCGCCCGGCCGCGTACCGCTCGACCAGCCCGCGCAGCTCCATCAGCTCGGTGATCTCGCGGCCCGACAGGGGGACGATCTGCGCTCCGCGCTTCGGGACCAGCCGTACGAGATCCTCGGCGGCGAGCAGTAGCAGCGCTTCCCGGATGGGGGTGCGAGACACGCCGATCCGGTCGGCCAGCTCCTGCTCGGAGAGGAACTCGCCCTGCCGGTCCGGGTCGGTCAGGACGTGCTCCTTGAGGAACGCGTATGCCTTCTCCCGCCCCGACGTCATGATGTCTCCCGCGGTCGCGACCATTGCATACAACGAGTATACGGGCGCCGTTCGTCCACGTTCGTTCATGTGTGCGGGCGCACAAAAAACCCCGGAACCGATAAACGGCCGGGGTGAGAGTCAGTGCGTATCCAGGTAGGATGGGGCTTCCATGCCTCGATCAAGTCAGGTCAAAGATCAGGGCGTTAAGCAACAGCGTATCGAACAGGGGCTGAATTGTCAACCGAGGACTTGCAGGACGAACAGCGGTTCGTCTCCCTCCTCTATGCGCGCCTCGATGCCCTCAGGGAACGGGCCGGGGCCGCGGTCGAGACGACGACCGGGCAGGTCACCACCGTTCGGCAGAGCCGCGTCGAGCGGGACATCCGGGTCGCGGAGGACTCCGGGCTGCTCGCCGCGCTGAACGCCGTGGAGTCCGGCCTCTGCTTCGGCCGGATCGACCTCGGGACGCCGGGCGCCGGCGGCGCGACGCACCACATCGGCCGGATCGGCATGCGCGCGGACGACCGCGAGCGCACCCCGCTGCTGATCGACTGGCGGGCCCCCGTGGCGCGCCCCTTCTACCTCGCCACCGGCCACACCCCGATGGGGCTGCGCCGACGGCGCCACCTCACCACCCGGGGCCGCGAGGTCACCGCGCTCCACGACGAGATCATGGACATCGGTGACACCACCCGCACCGGCCACGAGGGCCCGGACGCCGACGCCGTACTGCTCGCCGCGCTCAACTCCGCGCGTACGGGCCGGATGAGCGACATCGTCCAGACCATCCAGGCCGAGCAGGACCGCATCATCCGCGCCCCCTACCAGGGTGTACGGGTGGTCGAGGGCGGCCCCGGCACCGGCAAGACCGCCGTCGCGCTGCACCGGGCCGCGTATCTGCTCTACGCCCACCGCGAGCGGCTCGCCCGCCGCGCGGTGCTGATTGTCGGGCCGAACCCGGCGTTCCTCGGCTACATCGGGGAGGTGCTGCCCTCCCTCGGCGAGACCGGGGTGCTGCTGGCGACGGTCGGCGAGCTGTTCCCCGGCGTGGTCGCCACCGGTACGGACACCCCCGAGGCCGCCGAGGTCAAGGGCCGCGCGGAGATGGCGCGGGTGCTCGCCGAGGAGCTGGCCGCCCGGCAGACCCTGCCCGACCCCGTACTGGAGATCGCGCACGAGGAGTACGGCACCCTCACGCTCGACCGGGACACCGCGTACGAGGCCCGGCAGCGCGCCCGTGACACCGGGGAGCCGCACAACCTCGCCCGGCCGGCCTTCGCCTTCCGGATCATCGACGCGCTGACGGGGCAGCTCGCCGAACGGATCGGCGCCGACCCGCTCGGCGGCCCGAACCTCCTCGACCCCACCGACATCGCCCAGCTCGGCAAGGAGATCGCCACCAGCCCCGAGGTCCAGGCCGCGATCGACACGCTCTGGCCGACGCTCACCCCGCACGAGCTGGTGGCCGGCTTCCTGGCCGACCCCGGGGCCCGGCTCTCCGCGCGCGACGCCGCCGCCGTACGCAGGTCGGGGCCGCGTACCGGCGCCGACGCCATCGACGACTGGACCCCCGCCGACGTACCGCTGCTCGACGAGGCGGCCGAACTCCTCGGCGAGGACGATTCGGCGGCCCGCGCCGCCGCCGCGCGCGAGCGCCAGGAACGGATCGCCTACGCGCAGGGCGTGCTGGAGCTGTCGTACGGCTCCCGCACCCAGGAGTTCGAGGACAAGGAGGACGAGGACTCGGAGGTGCTCGGTGCCCACGACGTCATCGACGCCGAACGGTTCGCGGACCGCCACGAGGAGGCCGACACCCGCAGCGCCGCCGAACGCGCCGCCGCCGACCGCACCTGGGCCTTCGGCCATATCGTCGTGGACGAGGCGCAGGAACTCTCCGCGATGGCCTGGCGGTTGCTGATGCGCCGCAGCCCCAGCCGCTCCATGACGCTGGTGGGCGACCCGGCCCAGACGGGCGACGCGGCCGGCTGCGACTCATGGGCGCAGATCCTCGGGCCGTACGTCGGGGACCGCTGGGAGCTGTCGAAGCTCGGCGTCAACTACCGTACGCCCGCCGAGATCATGGCCGTCGCGGCGGAGGTACGGCGCACGGCCGACGCGGACTTCGAGCCGCCGAAGTCCGTACGCGCGACGGGCCGGGGCCCGGAGGTGAGGTCCGTCGGCACCCGCCAACTCCTCCGTACGGCAGCGGAGATGGCGACCGATCTGCCGAGCGAGGGACGGCTGGCGGTGATCGCCCCGCCCGCCCTGCTGCCGGGACTGGCCGCCGAACTCCCGGACGCCTCCTGGGGGACGGCGCCCGATCTCACCCGGTCGGTGGTGCTGCTGGACGCCCGGCAGGCGAAGGGGCTGGAGTTCGACACGGTGATCGTCGTCGCCCCCGAGGCCATCATGGCCGGCTCGCCGCGCGGTACCAACGATCTGTATGTGGCGCTGACACGGGCCACGCAGCGGCTGGGGGTCGTGCGCGACGAGGGGGTGCCGTCGCGGCTGCCGTCGCTGCGGGGGCGGGGGCGGGGGCGGGGAGAGGCCGGGGAGGCTCAGACCGCGCCGAAATAGTGCCCCGCGTCGAGGTCGGCGATCAGCCCCGGGCCCGCCGCCGCCAGCCCGTCATCGCCGTCCCCGACCCGGCGGCCTCACTGGCCGCCGAGGCGGGCATCGCGGTCTTCAAGGTCACTGCCTGCCATGGACCTCACACCCCAACCCGCTGATGTGAGGGGTGTGACCGGCGTCGCCTCGGCGACGGCATCGATGACGCCGGCGCCGAGGATCATCCGGAGTTCCGGTACGGACCAGGCTCAGCCCCCGGAAGGTACGGCCACACTGTCCGCCCCGGCCGGGCGGGCCGGCGAGTTCGCCGCCCAGTCGTCCGCCAGCGCGCGCAGCCGGCTCATCAGCTCGGCCGCCTCCGCCCGGTCCGCCCCGACGCACACCGCGCCGAACTTCCCGTAGTCGGGAAGGGCGCTGAGCATATGGAGGACAACGCCCCTGCCCTCGGCGGGATTCCAGTGCAGAGGCGAGTCACGGACGAGGTCGATCAGCCCGGCGGGCATGAGGCCCCGGTACGCCGGGCTGGTGATGCTGTCGGACGCGAGATACGTGCGGGGCGTACCGTCGGGGCCGTACAGCACCCCGTCGTCGTCGGGCACCGTGCCGAGCAGGCCCGTCACCGCGTTGAAGGCGTGCAGGGTGCCAGTGGCGCGCAGGTTCAGCTCGATGCCGTACACCTGCCATTCCTCGCCGCGGCGTACGGTGACGAAGTCGACCCCGTAGTCCCCGTGCGTGACCCCGTGCCGGACCAGCGCCGCGCCGACGCGCCTGCCGTACTCGATGAGCGTGCTCCGGTACGCGTCGGCCGCAGGAAAGGAACTGCCGGTGTAGGTCTGGTTGTTGGGGCCCAGGACCTGTTCATGCGTGGCGACCGTCACCACGGCTCCGTCCCGGATCCGGCCCTGGTAGCTGGGGCTGCGCAGTTCGTCCCCGGCGAGCAGCTCCTCGGCCAGCACGCCCGCTTCGGGGATGGCCGCGCGGAAACCCGCCCAGCCGAGAGAGCCGTCCAGCACCTGGCTGCCGGCCAGCCGGTCGCGGACCGTATCCGCCCTATCCGCCCTGTCTGCCGTATCCGCCGCATCCGTCAGGTCGGTCAGATCGACGATCGCGTTGCCGAGGCCGGCGCCGTACGCCGTACTGCTGAGCTTGAGCACCAGACGGCGGCTGCCGCCGGCGAGCAGGGCACGGACGCCGTCCACCAGCCCGTCGAGGTCGAAGTACTCCGCCGTGCCCGGGGCCACGGTGATGCCCGCATCCTGGAAGAGGGCGCGCCCCGCCGCCTTGGTGCCCAGCGGAATGCAGCGAGCCGGGGCCTGGTCGGCCGGTACGCCCAAGTCCTCGGCGAGTGACTCCAGGTTCGCCGACGGCTCGAAGGCGGAGAGGCGGACGTCGTCGCCCGCCGCCCGCGCGGCGGCCACCGCCTCGGTCAGCCGCCGCCGGGCCGCCCGCGCTTCCGGGCGTTCCGTGTCGAGGAGCTTCTCGCTGAGCCAGCGAGAGGAGGAGTCGTCCAGCGAGAGGACCTCGACCCGGTCCCGGGGCTTTCCGCCGTCCGGGTCACCGGCCCCGGCGGACACGGCCAGATCGCTGAAGTACGCGATCTGCGCCTCGGCGTCCCGCATTCTCGGCGCGGTCACACAGAGCACCGAATCACCCGGCCGGCGCAGTGCGTTGATGATCGCCGCGCCCACCGGGCGTTCCGGAAAGAGGGTCGAACCGGGCAGGTTCTCCAGCAGCAGGGTGCTGCACTCGCGGCTCTGGACGCTGATGGTCAGCGTCCCCTTCCGCTGAGCGGCAGATAAGGACGAAGGCATGGCGCTGACACCTTTTCTCACACCTGGGGCGAAAACCCCTACGAGGCGGAACTGCCCGCCATTGAGGGCGGCGGGACGGCAGTGTAGCGCAGGTGCCGGAAAGGAAGGTCAGTCCGTGACGAGCTGCTGTACGATCGCGGCCGAGGCATCTCCCTGACCGCTGGACTCCCGCTCTCCGTCGTCCTTGCCGTAAAGTTCATACATTTCGGCGTAGCAGGCGCAGAAAAGCCGGTAGACGTTGGTGATGTGGTCGACGATACGCCGCTTGTCGTCGTCCGATTCAACGAACGTCATCAGGACGTTCCAGACGAAGTCGCTGTGGTCGTCCTCCAGATCGTGATCGATGTGCGCCTGCTGCCCCCGTGTCATTCCGTCGCCGAGAACGGATTCCACGTTCCGCACCCAGTCCGGCTGGGTCAGCAGGGAAATGTTCTCGATGAAGTAAGAGCTGGCCAGCGAGGCGAGCGGGCGGCCCTCGTGCTCCAGGCCGTAGTAGAAGTAGCCCTGGAGGAGTTTGGTGCTGAACAGCGGTTCGCTCGCGTAGATTTCCTCGCGGCTCACCCCCACCTTCTCCAGGTCCTTGGCGAACATGCCGTCGTGCAGCATTTCGTCCTCGGTGTACGCGGACCACTTCTTCGCGAGCCTGGGGTCGTGCTTGCAGAAGTAGTGGATCGTCAGGGCGTCGATCCAGCGCTTCATCCGCAGGCGCAGGATGATCTCGATGACGTGCCGGCGGTAGTACCCGAGGTTGATCTGCTTGTCCTGGAGCAGATGGTCCGCTCCCGGCACTTCCTTGTAGAACCGCTGCACGAAGGAGTGGAGGAGGGTGTCCACCTCCGCCTTGAACTCCGGTTCGACCGTCGGGGCTTCCTGCCGGCCGTCGTGCTCTGTCGCTGAGGTTTCCGTCATCGCTGTTCGTCCTTCCTGGATCCTGGATACCGGGCGGGGAATCGAACTTCTCGATGGTGCGGTCAGGCGGGTACGCAGTTGTGCTTGCTCTTCTCGGAAATGCGCGTACGGTCCGGCAGATAGCGGTCCAGCATTTCCAGTGTGCGGCCGACGCGCGAGACCCGTTCCCGTGTGGTGGACTCGCCGACCGGGTCATAGGGATGGCTCTGTGCGCCGGCCCCGATCTTGAGCATCATGGGCGCCGCCACTTGCAGGATTTCGGCGGCCTCGTAGAAGCGGATGAACCCGCCCTTGGTGCGGTAGACGTCGATGGGAACGTCCAGCGGAAGGTCGGGGCAGAGCCGACGGGTCTCCTGGAGCACCGGCAGGAGGAGGTCGTGCGCGGTGGTGATGCTGTCCGCGCCGTTCTCCTCGAATATCTTCGCCAGGAACGGGTTGGTGGCCATGCAGTGGCTGGACGTCTTGAGGATCAGATCGGCCGGCAGGGCCCCCTCGGCCCGCATCTCGGACAGCACCCGGGTGACACCGAGGTCGTAGACGATTATGCCGCGGCAGCCCAGCTCGGTGAGGCGGAGGGCCTCTTCCACACAGGCCCGGAAGGCGTCGAGGTTGTTGATCTGCCGGCCCATCTCCAGCCCGAACTGGGTCCGGTAGAACGTGCTCTTGATGTCGTACTCCGGACGCGGGCCGAGGCTGATGAGAATGCCCTGCCTGCGGTCCCGGCACAGCGCGAACATGTCCTTCAGCTCGGCGTCCGACAGCAGAATGGAGCCGCGCGTCTCGTTGTAGCGGGTCACATCGAGGCCCGCCTCTTCCAGAGAAGCGGCCATCAGTTCGAGTTCGCGGTAACTGTTGATGACGGGGATCTCCACCCCGTACTGCCCGCCCCCGTCGTACTGCTGGGCGGAGGCCACCGGCGCCAGCTGGTCGCCCGTCGGATAGCCCTTCCGCTGGAGCCATTCGTGGCCGGCGCCGGCGGATGTCTTGAACTCTGCCATTCTCGGGACTCCTCGTCCGTTGTGTTGTCTCGTCGTTCCTCAGATTCCGAGGCGGGTGCGTATCGATTTCTTCGCCTCGGGGCGAGAGGAGTCAATGAAGCACAGGAGCCGGTCGTGCGGGGTGAGTTCCCGCTGGAAGTACGTGTTCACCCGCTGGTCCCGACTCGCCGGAAAGTCCGGCCAGAAATCGGCGGGAACCTCGCCGCCGCCACCGGTGACCACACCGCTCCCGGAATCGAAATCCCTGCCGCTCCCCAGCGCTTCGGCCAGCGCTCTCGCTGTGGTCCGAGCGGCATGGTCCGAGGGTGTTCCGTCGATCCGGGGATAGAGCAGTGCCTTGCTCTCCGGGCCGGCGAACGCGCTCATCAGTACGTAGGTGCGCGCGTTGTAGGTCTTCATCGCCACCAGATCGGGAAAATCTCCCAGATCCTTGACGACACCGCCGAAGAGTTCGGAGATCAACTGCTGTGTGAGAAAGGTCCCGTGGTGCTTCTCGGAGACCAGCAGCGTTTCGATGTAGAGGAACTCCCCGTGGTCGTAACCCCGGAGTGATGCCGTCGCCAGACCCACGCAGTCGCCGTTCTCGGCGGCGATCGCGTGGCGGTGCCCGGCTCCACCGAGCAGAGCGTCCTTGACGGCGAAGTAATCGGCTATCCGATGCCTCGGCAGATGCCGGGTGAGCCCTTCGACCACCCACTCCGACCACTGCTGCCGCATTCCATCGGAGACCGAAGTGCTGTAGTGCGTCTTCCAGGGTGTGCGTCGCTCTCCCGAGGGAAATGTTGATCGACTCACATTCGCTCCACAGTCGCGTGTGATTCGCCCGGCAACAGCCCACGAGCGGAAGTCCCGTGGAGGTGCCCGGCTCGCGTCGGAAAGAAATCCGTCCCAGCATCGTCGGCCTTTCCGATCCTCACAACCGCGACTCTCGGCCATTCCCCGGATCTTGATTCCACGCACCGGAAAGGAGTACCTGGCATATTCCGGGGGACTCTCACCCGGTGCTCCAACAGGCGCACAGGCTCGACGCCGGCGCCTCGGCATGGACAAGCCCCGCCGGAGTGGTTCCGGCGGGGCTTCGACTGGTGCCGTCGGCGCGTGGAGTGACGGTGCGTCAGGACATCAGGCGGGCCTGAGCCAGAGCGTCGCCAGGGGCGGCAGTGTCAGCTGGAGCGAGACCGGGCGGCCGTGCGCGCCCACCGGTTCCGGCTTCAGCGGGTC
Source organism: Streptomyces sp. NPDC093109 (assembly GCF_040701725.1). Classification (NCBI taxonomy): domain Bacteria; kingdom Bacillati; phylum Actinomycetota; class Actinomycetes; order Kitasatosporales; family Streptomycetaceae; genus Streptomyces; species Streptomyces sp. NPDC093109. Next base: position 17,585 of record NZ_JBFBEZ010000046.1, on the reverse strand, counting down.
CGGGTTGGTCACACCGCCGCCGCCGTACTGTGCCGCGTCGGTGTTGAGGATCTCGGTCCACGCCCCGAACTCCTCCGGTACGCCCAGCCGGTACCCCTCGCGGACCACCGGCGAGAAGTGCGAGACCGCCAGCAGGGGCGAGCCCGTCGCGTCGAAGCGCAGGAACGCGAAGACGTTGTCCTCGCCCGCGTCCCCGTCCACCCACGCGAACCCCTCCGGCACCGTGTCGCGCTCCCAGAGCGCGGGCGTCGCGCCGTACACCCTGTTGAGGTCGCGGACCAGGTCGCGTACGCCCCGGTGGTCGCTCTCCGCCGCGTACGAGGGGTCCAGCAGCCACCAGTCGGGGCCGTGGCCCTCGGACCACTCGGCGCCCTGGGCGAACTCCTGCCCCATGAAGAGCAGTTGCTTGCCGGGGTGTGCCCACATGAAGCCCAGATAGGCGCGTTCGTCGGCGCGCTGCTGCCACCAGTCGCCGGGCATCTTGGAGACCAGCGCGCGCTTGCCGTGCACCACCTCGTCGTGCGAGATAGGCAGCACGTAGTTCTCGCTGTACGCGTACACCATGGAGAACGTCATCTCGCCGTGGTGGTACTTGCGGTGCACCGGCTCCTTGGCCATGTACTCCAGCGAGTCGTGCATCCACCCCATGTTCCACTTCAGCCCGAAGCCCAGCCCGCCGAAGCCGTCGGGGCCGACATGGTGGGTGGCGCGGGTGACACCGTTCCACGCGGTGGACTCCTCGGCGATCGTCACCACACCGGGACAGCGGCGGTAGACGGTCGCGTTCATCTCCTGGAGGAAGGCCACCGCGTCCAGATTCTCCCGGCCGCCACGCTCGTTGGGCGACCACTGGCCCTCCTCGCGCGAGTAGTCGAGGTAGAGCATCGAGGCGACCGCGTCGACCCGCAGCCCGTCGACATGGAACTCCTCGCACCAGTAAACGGCGTTGGCGACAAGGAAGTTGCGCACCTCCGTGCGGCCGTAGTCGAACTCCAGCGTCCCCCAGTCCGGGTGCTCGGCCCGCCGCGGGTCCTCGGGCTCGTACAGCGGTCTGCCGTCGAACCGCGCGAGCGCCCACTCGTCCTTCGGGAAGTGCGCGGGCACCCAGTCGACGATCACCCCGATGCCCGCCCGGTGCAGCGCGTCCACCAGGAAGCGGAAGTCGTCCGGCGTGCCCATCCGCGAGGTCGGCGCGTAGAAGCCGGTGACCTGGTAGCCCCAGGAGCCCCCGAAGGGATGCTCGGCGACCGGCATCAGCTCCACATGGGTGAAGCCCAGGTCCCTGACGTACGCGGGTAGCTGCGTGGCGAGTTGACGGTACGTCAGGCCCGGTCGCCACGAGGCGAGATGGACCTCGTACACGGAGAGCGGCGCCTCGTGCACCGGCCGGTCCCCCCGGTGCGCCAGCCACTCCCCGTCGCCCCACTCGTAGCGCGACTCGGTCACGACGGACGCCGTCGCGGGCGGCACCTCCGTGCGCCGGGCCATCGGGTCGGCGCGCACGGTGTGGGTGCCGTCCGGCCTGACGATGTCGAACTTGTACAGCGCGCCGTCGCCGATCCCCGGCACGAACAGCTCCCACACACCGGTGGAGCCGAGCGACCGCATCGGCAGGCTCGTGCCGTCCCAGTAGGTGAAGTCCCCGGTGACGCGCACACCTCGGGCGTTGGGCGCCCAGACGGTGAAGCGGGTGCCGGTCACCCCCTGGTGGGTCATGACCCGGGCGCCCAGCGCCTGCCACAGCTCCTCGTGCCGGCCCTCGCCGATCAGATGCAGATCGAGATCGCCGAGCGCGGGCAGGAAACGGTACGGGTCCAGGACCTCCAGTTCGTCGGGGTTCTCGGCGGTGTCCCCGTACCGCACGAGCAGCGTGTACTCCGGTACGTCGCCCAGCGGCAGCACCCCGGAGAAGAGGCCGTCCCCGTCGTCGTCGAGCGGCGTTCTCGCGCCGTCGGTGACGACCGTGACGGCACGGGCGTACGGGCGCAGCGCGCGGAACAGCACCCCGGCACCGGCACCGGCACCGGTACCCGAGTGGTCCGTGACCGGGTGTGCCCCCAGCAGCCCGTGCGGATCGTGGTGCGCGCCGGCGAGCAGCCGCTCCCGGTCACCCGCGTCGAGCGGCGGCGCGGTCCGCGTCCCCGGGGGGACGGGGGCGGCGGCGGCGGTGGCCGGCTTCGCGCGCGGGCGGGGAGTCGTCGGTGTCTGTGCCTTGGTCTGGCCCCGTTTGGCGGCACCGCGCGCGGTTTTCTTCCTCGCCTTCGGTGAGGGGGCGGGCGCCGGCACCGACCGGGCTGCGGCGGGGCTCTCCGGCTGGGGCGGACGGTCGGACGGCGTGCGGGCGCTCACGGGGGTGGGCCTCCTCGGCGGGGGGTCACGGGTCACGGGAGTTACGGGGGAGAGGTGGATCGGGTCCGGGGGAGCGGCGGCCGGCACTCCCGGTCAGGCGCCCGCGGCCAGCCTGCGGATCGCCGCCATCGGGACGGGCAGCCAGTCGGGGCGGTGCCTGGCCTCGTACAGGACCTCGTAGACCGCCTTGTCGGTCTCGTACGCGCGCAGCAGCTCCGGCTCCGCGCGCGGGTCGGTGCCGGAGGCCGCCGCGTAGCCCTCGCAGTACGCGGCCCGGCAGCGCGCCGCCCAGTCGGGGCGCCACGGTTCGTGCGAGCGGGCCGCGTAGTCGAAGGAGCGCAGCATGCCCGCCACATCGCGGACCGGCGGCTGCGGACGGCGCCGCTCCGCGAGCGGCCTGGCCGGCTCGCCCTCGAAGTCGATCACCGACCAGCGGCCGTCCGGGGTCCGCAGCGTCTGCCCCAGGTGCAGATCGCCGTGGACGCGCTGCGCGGGCCGGCCGCGCCCGGCCTCGTTCAGCCCGGCCAGCGCGTCGAAGGCGGCGCGCAGCCCGGGAACGTAAGGCCGGAGCGCGGGCACCGCCTGCGCCGCCGCCGTCAGCCGCTCGTTCATGCCGGTGGCGACCAGCGACGTCTGCCGCCGGCCGAGGGTGACGGTGGGCAGCGCGCGGGCCAGCGCGGTGTGCACCTCGGCGGTGGCCCGCCCGAGCGCGCGGGCCTCGGCGGTGAACTCACCGCCGTGCGTGAGCGCGGTCAGCGCCAGCTGCCAGCCGTCCCGCGAACCGCGCAGATACGGCTGGAGCACACCGAGGGTGAGGGTGTCGCCGCCGCCCGCCGGGTCGGCCGCCTCGAACCAGCCGACCGGCGCGGGCACCCGCCCGCAGCCCTCGGCGGCCAGCGCGAGCGGCAGTTCCAGATCCGGATGCGGGCCGGGGAAGACCCGGCGCAGGATTTTGAGGATGTACGCGTCACCCCCGGCGCCCTCGCCGTCCCCGGCGGTCCCGGTGGCTCCGTCCCCGTACACCAGGGACGAGTTCGACTGCTCGGCGTCGAGCAGCCGCCCGGTGAGCCCGGCCGGGATCGGGTCCGTCCGGTCGAACCGCAGCGGTCCCGGCGCGCCGGGCGTCCGCAGCCGGTCCAGCAGGAGTTCGGCCAGCAGCGGATCGTGCAGGCCCTCGTAGACGGTGTGGCCGGCCAGCGGTCCCCGGTCCACCCGGCCGATCAGCGCGGACGCCAGCTGGGGCGGCAGCGACGCTCTGACCCCGATCAGCAGTTGGTAGCAGTCACCGGCCGCCGGCGCGGGCGGCGACGAGGCCGCGCCCGGTGGGACGGCGGACGGCGGGATCGACGGCGCGGACCCAGGTCCGCCGCGCTGTTCGACCCGTACGAGCAGATGCAGCAGCCCCGGACCACCCGCGGCCATCGGCAGCAGCTCCGTGACCGCCACTGGCACGAAGCCGGTGATCGGGCGGCCCTTGCCCGCGAACCAGCGCCTGCGCGGCAGCCAGTCGTGGAGCAGCGGCGCGAGCGAGCCGACCAGCGCGCGCGCGTCGGCGGACGGCGGGGCGGGCGACACGGCGGGCACCTCAGCGGGCGAAGCGTTGAGAAGGCGCGGGGTAATCCGGGTGGATGCAGCCTTCGACATGGCATCGCGTCCTTTCCCCGGGCACACCACAGGATGCGCAGAGTGTCCCGGATTGCGGCAATGGCTGTCCGGCTGTGCGGGACGTGTCGGGTGAGGATGATCCGTACGGATCGATTCCGTACGAACCTGATACGAATTTGATCGAATCGATCGAACTGGATGTGGAATCGAACGGGATGTGCAGAGGAGCGTGCCCCGTGCGAAGCGGAAGAAACCGCCGCGCACGGGACCACCGGATCAGGCCGCAGTGGCCATCGCGTCAGGCACCGCGGCCACCGGATCGGGTCGCCGGGACCATCGCATCAGGCGTATGTGACCACCGGGTCACGCCGGTGTGCCGTCCTTCCGCAGTCGGAACCAGTAGAAGCCGTGACCCGCGAGCGTCAGCAGGTACGGCCACTCGCCGATGGCGGGGAACCGCACCCCGCCGGTCAGCTCCACCGGATGCCGTCCGCTGAACGTCTTCAGGTCCAGCTCCGTGGGCTGCGCGAACCGCGAGAAGTTGTGTACGCAGAGCACCAGGTCGTCGCCGTCCCCGCGCTCCGAGGGCGCCTCGCGCAGGAACGCCAGCACCGCCGGGTTCGACGACGGCAGCTCGGTGTACGAACCGAGCCCGAAGGCCGGGTTCTGCTTCCGGATCTCGATCATCCGGCGCGTCCAGTGCAGCAGCGAGGACGGCGACGCCATCGCCGCCTCCACATTGGTGACCTGGTACCCGTAGACCGGATCCATGATCGTCGGCAGATAGAGCCGGCCGGGGTCGCTGGAGGAGAAGCCCGCGTTCCGGTCGGGCGTCCACTGCATCGGGGTCCGTACGGCGTCCCGGTCGCCCAGCCAGATGTTGTCGCCCATCCCGATCTCGTCCCCGTAGTAGAGGATCGGGGAGCCGGGCAGCGACAGCAGCAGCGCCGTGAACAGCTCGATCTGGTTGCGGTCGTTGTCCAGCAGCGGGGCGAGCCGCCGCCGGATGCCGATATTGGCCCGCATCCGTGGGTCTTTCGCGTACTCCGCGTACATGTAGTCGCGTTCTTCGTCCGTGACCATTTCGAGGGTCAGCTCGTCATGGTTGCGCAGGAAGATTCCCCACTGGCAGCCGGTCGGGATCGCCGGGGTCTTCGCCAGGATTTCCGACACCGGATAGCGGGACTCGCGCCGTACCGCCATGAAGATGCGCGGCATCACGGGGAAGTGGAACGCCATATGGCATTCGTCGCCGCCCTTCTGGAAATCGCCGAAATAGTCGACGACGTCCTCCGGCCACTGGTTCGCCTCGGCGAGCAGCACCGTGTCCGGGTAGTGCGCGTCGATCTCCTTGCGGACCCGCTTGAGGAACGCGTGGGTCGCCGGCAGGTTCTCGCAGTTCGTGTTCTCCCGCTGGTACAGATACGGCACGGCGTCCAGCCGGAAGCCGTCGATGCCCAGGTCGAGCCAGAACCGCAGCGCGGAGATGATCTCCTCCTGCACCTTCGGGTTCTCGTAGTTGAGATCCGGCTGGTGGGAGAAGAACCGGTGCCAGTAGTACTGCTTGCGGACCGGGTCGAAGGTCCAGTTGGACGTCTCCGTGTCGACGAAGATGATCCGGGCGTCCTGGTACTGCTTGTCGTCGTCGGCCCAGACGTAGTAGTCGCCGTACGGCCCCTCGGGGTCCTTTCTGGACTCCTGGAACCACTCGTGCTGATCGCTCGTGTGGTTCATGACGAAGTCGATGACCACACGCATACCGCGCTGGTGCGTGGCGTCGACGAATTCCACGAAATCGGCGAGATCGCCGAATTCCGGGAGGACGGCCGTGTAGTCGGAGACGTCGTAGCCGCCGTCGCGCAGCGGCGACTTGAAGAAGGGCGGCAGCCAGAGACAGTCGACACCGAGCCACTGGAGATAGTCCAGTTTGGCGGTGATTCCCTTGAGGTCGCCGATTCCGTCGCCGTTGCTGTCCTGGAACGAACGCACCAGGACTTCGTAGAAGACGGCTCGCTTGAACCAGTCGGGATGGCGGTCCTTGGCCGGGGTGTCCTCGAACGTGTCGTGGACGGGCTCATTGACGATCATGATGTGGGTGACCCTCCGATCGGCGGGGACGGTCGCAGCACCACGATGTGCGCGGGCGTGACGCCCGGCTCTAGGCGCACATAGGTGGAGCTGCCCCAGTGATAGGTCTGGCCGGTCAGCTCGTCGCGTACCGGAACGGTCTCGTGCCGGGAGAGGCCGAGCCGCTCCATGTCCAACGAGACCGTCGCCTCCTGGGTGTGGTGAGGGTCGAGGTTGACGACCACCAGAACGATGTCCGTGCCCGACCTCTTGCTGTACGCGATGACCGCGTCGTTGTCGGCGTGGTGGAAGTGGATGTCACGCAGCTGCTGGAGGGCGGGGTGCCGCCGTCTGATCCGGTTCAGCGTGGTGATCAGGGGGGCGATCGTACGGCCCTCACGCTCGGCCGCTTCCCAGTCCCGGGGCCTCAGCTGATACTTCTCCGAGTCAAGGTACTCCTCGCTGCCCGGTTTGGCGGGGGAGTTCTCGCAGAGTTCATATCCCGCGTACACGCCCCATGACGGGGACATAGTCGCGGCGAGTACGGCTCTGACCTCGAACGCCGGCCGGCCGCCGTTCTGGAGGTAGGAGTGCAGGATGTCGGGCGTGTTGACGAAGAAGTTCGGCCGCATCGACGCGGCGGACTCGCCCGACAGCTCCGTCAGGTACTCCGTCAGCTCCCCCTTGCCGTTCCGCCACGTGAAATACGTATACGACTGCTGGAAGCCGACCGCGGCGAGCGTGCGCATCATCGCCGGCCGGGTGAACGCCTCGGCCAGGAAGATCACATCCGGGTCGGTGCGGTTGACGTTCGCGATCACCTTCTCCCAGAAGAGCACCGGTTTCGTGTGCGGATTGTCGACGCGGAAGATCCGTACGCCGTGACCCATCCAGTACCGCAGTACCCGCACGGTCTCCCGGACCAGGCCGCGCAGATCGCTGTCGAAGGCGATCGGGACGATGTCCTGGTACTTCTTCGGCGGGTTCTCGGCGTACGCGATCGAGCCGTCCGCGCGGTGGTGGAACCACTCGGGGTGCTTGGTGACCCAGGGGTGGTCCGGCGAGCACTGGAGCGCGAAGTCGAGCGCGATCTCCATCCGCAGGGTGCGGGCCGTCTCCACGAAGTGGTCGAAGTCCTCGATCGTGCCCAGCGCGGGGTGGATCGCGTCGTGGCCGCCGTCGGCCGAGCCGATCGCCCAGGGCACACCGACATCGTCGGGCCCGGCGGTCAGGCTGTTGTTGGCACCCTTGCGGTGGGTGGTGCCGATGGGGTGGATGGGCGGCAGATACACCACGTCGAAGCCCATCGCGGCCACCGCGGGCAGCCGCTCGGCGGCCGTCCTGAACGTGCCTTCGACCGGCGGTTCGCCCTTCCTGACCACCGCGCCCTCGGAGCGCGGGAACAGCTCGTACCACGAGCCGTACAGTGCGCGCCGGCGCTCCACCAGCAGCGGCGCCGGGCGCGAGGCGGTGACCAGATCACGCAGCGGATGGCGCGCGAGCACCGCGTCGACCTCCGGGGCGAGCGCCGCGTCCAGCCGCGCCCGGGCGGGCAGCGCGGTGTCGCGCAGCGTGTCGGCGGCGGCCAGGACGGTCTCCCGCCCGTCACGCTTCGGCACCCCGGCGGCGGCCCGGTCGTACAGCGCGGCGCCCTCGGCGAGGACGAGCGCGATGTCCTTCGGGTCGTCGCCCGCCGGGATCTTGATGGTGGCGGCGTGGCGCCAGGTGGCGACGGGGTCGCTCCACGCCTCGACGGTGTAGGACCAGCGGCCTTCCTCGGTCGGGGTGACCTCGGCGCCCCAGCGGTCGGTGCCGGGGGCGAGTTCGGTCATCGGGGTCCAGGGGCCGGGGCGGCCACCGGGGTCCAGGAGGACGACATTGGCCGCGACGGCGTCATGGCCCTCGCGGAAGACGGTCGCGGTGACCTGGAAGGACTCACCGCTCACCGCCTTCGCGGGGCGTCTGCCGCAGTCGACGAGCGGGCGTACGTCCAGGACGGGGATACGGCCAATCAGCGGTTTCACGGGATCACCTGAGTGCTGTGCGGGCGTGACAGGCAGGGCGGGTGGAGCGGGTGCAGCGGATGGAGTCGATGAAACGACTGGAACCGGTGCGGCGGGGTCGGAATGAGAGGTTTGGCCGAATTTTGACGGTTTGAAAGTTCTTTGTAGCTGCTCGATGGACGACTGGGAGGCTGCGAGCATGGCCGCTCCTGTCCGCGTTCACTCGAATAGCGCTGGAATCGTGTGGAGACGCGCTCGTGTGCGGTAAGTACGCGCCGTGTGTGCCGGCCGGCGGGCGGGCCGTGCGTACCGCAGGAGCCTTCCCACTCCTCTCGGGTGAGCAATCCGGCGGATTGTTAACTACTGGGGCGTACGGACGGGCCCCCGGCGCGCCTCATCCGAAACACGGACACGAAATGCGACGCCCCGGGCGGGGCGCGGAGGCGCACGGGTGAGTGCGCGAGTGCGCCGTGGTCGCCGAGGGCACGGTGGGGCTACCGTCGAAAGCGACGGCGGGGCGCACAGCGTCGTGCGTCCCCCGGCTCGCCCGTCCCCCGGCTCGCACGCCCCCTGCGAAGGTGGAACACGTGAAGGCAATCCGTCGGTTCACCGTCCGCCCCGTCCTGCCCGAACCACTCCAACCGCTCAGCGACCTCGCCCGGAACCTGCGCTGGTCCTGGCACACCGAGACCCGAGAACTCTTCGAGGCCGTCGACCCGGCCGGCCGGCGGGGGGCCGGCGCCGACCCCGTACGGCTGCTCGGGGAGGTGTCCGCCGCACGCCTCGCCGAGCTGGCCGGGGACCGCCCCTTCCTCGACCGGCTCACCGCCGCCGCCGCCGATCTCGACACCTACCTGCGCGGTGACCGCTGGTACCAGGAGCAGGACGGCGGCGGAGGCGAGGGGGGCGGTGGCGCGCTGCCCGCCGCCATCGGCTACTTCTCGCCGGAGTTCGGCGTGACGGCCGCCCTGCCGCAGTACTCCGGCGGGCTCGGCATCCTCGCCGGGGACCACCTCAAGGCCGCCAGCGACCTCGGCGTGCCGCTCATCGGCGTCGGACTGCTCTACCGGCACGGCTACTTCCGCCAGTCCCTGTCGCGCGACGGCTGGCAGCAGGAGCAGTACCCCGTCCTCGACCCCGACGAACTGCCCCTGACCCCGCTCCGCGAGACCGACGGCACCCCCGTCCGCGTCGCCCTCACCCTGCCGGGCCACCGCTCGCTGCGCGCCGCCGTCTGGCAGGCGCGCGTCGGCCGCGTCCCGCTGCTGCTCCTCGACTCGGACGTCGAGGAGAACGGCCCCGGCGAACGCGATGTCACCGACCGGCTCTACGGCGGCGGCAGCGAACACCGGCTGCTCCAGGAGATGCTGCTCGGCATCGGCGGCGTCCGGGCCGTACGGGCGTACTGCCGGCTCACCGGTCACCCGGCGCCCGAGGTCTTCCACACCAACGAGGGGCACGCCGGCTTCCTGGGCCTGGAGCGGATCCGCGAGCTGATGGCGGGCGACAGCCGTACCGGATCCGGGGACGACACCGAGGACGGCGCCACGGAGGACGGCGCCACGGAGGACGGTCCTGAATCCACCGGACTCGGCTTCGAAGCCGCGCTGGAGGCCGTCCGCGCCGGTACGGTCTTCACCACCCACACGCCCGTCCCCGCCGGCATCGACCGCTTCGACCGTGAGCTGATCGCCCGCCACTTCGGCGACGACGGCGAACTCCCCGGCGTCGCCGCGGAACGCGTCCTCGGCCTCGGCCTGGAGACCTACCCGGGCGGCGAGCCGCACCTGTTCAACATGGCCGTCATGGGCCTGCGGCTCGCCCAGCGCGCCAACGGCGTCTCCACCCTGCACGGCGCCGTCAGCCGCGAGATGTTCGCCGGGCTCTGGCCCCACTTCGACCCGGCTGAGGTGCCCATCACCTCCATCACCAACGGCGTCCACGCGCCGACCTGGACCGCGCCCGAGGTCACCCGGCTCGGCCCGGCCGGGGAGATCCCCGACGCCGCCCTCTGGGACGTCAGGCGCGCGCTGCGCGAGCGGCTCGTCGGGGAGGTACGGACCCGGCTGCACGCCTCCTGGCTCGGGCGCGGTGCCGAGGCCGCCGAACTCGGCTGGATCGACGGCGTCCTCGACCCCGACGTCCTCACCATCGGCTTCGCCCGCCGCGTCCCCTCGTACAAGCGCCTCACGCTCATGCTGCGCGACCGCGAGCGGCTGACGAATCTGCTGCTCCACCCCGAGCGGCCGGTCCAGATCGTCGTCGCGGGCAAGGCCCACCCGGCGGACGACGGCGGCAAGCGGCTGGTGCGCGAGCTGGTGCGGTTCGCCGACGACCCGCGCGTACGGCACCGCATCGTCTTCCTGCCCGACTACGGGATGGGAATGGCGCAGAACCTCTACCCGGGCTGCGACGTCTGGCTCAACAACCCGCTGCGCCCGCTGGAGGCGTGCGGCACGAGCGGGATGAAGGCCGCGCTGAACGGCTGTCTCAACCTGTCGGTGCTGGACGGCTGGTGGGACGAGTGGTTCGACCCGGACTTCGGCTGGGCCATCCCGACCGCCGACGGCGCGCACGCGGACGAGGACCGGCGCGACGACCTGGAGGCGAACGCCCTCTACGAACTCCTCGAAGACCGCATCGCGCCGCGCTTCTACGACCGGGGCGGGCCGGCCGGGCTGCCCGACCGCTGGATCGCGATGGTCCGCCGCACCCTGACCGAACTGGGTCCGAAGGTGCTGGCGGACCGGATGGTCCGGGATTACGTGACCCGGCTGTACGCACCGGCGGCCGGCGCCCACCGCGCGCTCGACGGCGCCACGGCGACGGAGCTGGCGGCGTGGAAGTACCGTACGCGCACGCTGTGGCCGTATGTCTCGGTCGACCATGTGGAGGCGGTCGCGGCGAGCGGAACGGGCGGCGGGGGCGGAGCCGGGGCCGGTGCGGAGCTGGGCTCCACCCTGTCCCTGCGGGTGAACGTCGCCCTGGGCGAACTCCGCCCGGAGGACGTGGAGGTGCAGGCCGTCGCGGGCCGGGTCGGCGACGACGACACGATCGCGGACGCCCGGACGTTCCCGCTCAAACCCGCGGCAGGCCCGGATCTGGACGGCCGCTGGGTGTACGAGGGCCCGCTCGCCCTCGACCGCACGGGCCCGTACGGCTACACCGTCCGCGTCCTGCCCGCCCATCCGCTGCTGGCCACCAGCGCGGACCTGGGGCTGGTGGCGCTGCCGACGGAGGCGACGGGGGAGGGCGCGGGGGTCCTGATGCGCTGACGGAGGACGGGGCGGGGGCGGCCGGTGTGGAGGCCGGCCGCCCCCGCCCGCACACTCAGCGGCGCCGGACCTTGAGGACGCAGTCCGTACGGGTGCCGGGGCGCCCGTCGGGGCTGATGGCCTCGCTCTCGTGGTCCGCTTGGGTGAGCACCTCCCAGGCCCCGGCGGGCAGTTCGAGGGAGTCGAGGACCTCCTGCGCCGAGGGGAGCGAGATGTGGTGCAGGTGCTCCGCCCAGGCGGGCAGGGTGTGGTGGCCGACGACCAGCAGCACCCCGCCGGGAGCGACGGCACCGGCCGCCCTGCGCAGGATCTCCTCGCGCGGCATGTCGTACTCGGAGTGCAGGAAGTGCGCCGAGACCAGGTCGAAGCTTCCTGCGGGGAAGGACTCCGCGAAGTTGTGCCGCTCCAGGGCGACCTGATCGGCCACGCCGGCCTCCGCCGCGTGCTCGGCGGTCCGGCCGAGGGCGACGGTGGAGATGTCGGTACCGGTGACGCGCCAGCCCTGCCGGGCGAGCCAGATCGCGTCGCCGCCCTCGCCGCAGCCCAGATCCAGCGCGGTGCCCGGCGTCAGACCGGCGGTTTCGGTGACCAGGGTGGCGTTGGGCCGGCCGCTCCAGATGCGGTTCTGCTCGCGGTAGCGGTCGTCCCAGAACCGCGCGTGGGCGGCGGAGGAACCGTCGTCGGCGGTACGGAGACCGTGCCGGTGCGGGGTCATGGTGCGCTCGGCGGCCTCCCGCTCGCGCTGGGCGGAGAAGGGGGTACGGCGCTCGGCGACGGCGCGGCGGATGTCCTCGTCGACGAGATCGGCGTTGATCGCGGCGGCGGCAGCGGCGCCCGCCGCCGCGGCGGCGCCGACCTGGGCGACGACGTTGCTGACGTTGCCCGCCACCCACACCCCGGGAACCTCCGTGGCGCCGGTGGGATCGGCGGCGACGGCCGAGCCGATCACCTGCCCCGACCACACCACATCGGTGCGGGTGAGGCCGAGACCGGCGAGGAAACCGGCGCGGGCGGTGAACCGGGGCGTGACCACCAGGGCCCGGCAGGGCAGCACCCGGCCGCCGGCCAGCCGCACCCCGGCGAGCCGGTCGCCGGCCCCGGTGGTCTCCACCTCCAGGCCCGTCACCTCGCCGTCCACCACGGCGATCTCGCGGGCGGCGAGCTGCTCGTACTCCTCGTCCGTCGGTTCGGCCGCGGTGTGCAGGAGCAGGGTGACGTGCTTGCTCCACTGCCGCCACAGCAGCGCCTGGTGGACGGCGAACGGCCCGGTCGCCAGCACCGCGACCCGCTCGTCGCGCACCTCCCAGCCGTGGCAGTACGGGCAGTGCAGTACGTCCCGGCCCCAGCGCCCGGCCACTCCCGGCACCTCGGGCAGCTCGTCGACCAGCCCGGTGGTCACGAGCAGCCGCGCCGCCGTGACGGACGACCCGTCGTCGAGCACGACCCGGAACCCGCCGCCTTCCAGCGGTTCGGCCGCGACGACCCGGCCGTCCACGACCGTGCCGCCGTACGCCGCGACCTCGTCGCGCCCGGTCGCCAGCAGCTCCGGGGGCGAGATCCCGTCCAGCCCCAGATAGCCGTGCACGCCGGCGGCCGGCGCGTTACGGGGCTCGCCCGCGTCCACCACCAGTACCGACCGCCGGGCCCGCGCCAGCACCAGCGCGCCGCTCAGCCCGGCGGCCCCGCCACCGACGATCACGACGTCGTAGTGGCGGTTCCTCTGCTCGCTCATGTCCCTCATGCGCGGTACCTCCGTTCGCGTTGACGACCCGATCGTCCGCCCGGAGGTTCCGAGGTGGCAAGAAACCTTGCCGACTCGGCAAAAGCGGGAGGTCTACTCGCCCGTCAGCGTCGTCACGTCCGTGTTCGCACCGCAGAGCACGACGCAGACCTTCTCGCCCTCGGCCGGTACGTACGCGCCCGCCGTGAGCGCCGCCAGAGCGGTCGCGGCGCCGTGTTCCACGGCGATGCGGTGGTCGGCCCAGAGGGTCCGGCGGGCCGCGGTGATCGCGGCGTCGGGGACCAGCACGCTGCGGGCGCCGTCCTGCTGGGCCGCGTACAGGGCGTCCGCCGAGACGCGGGTGGCGCCCAGGGAGTCCGCGGCGACCGAGTCGACCGGGGTGTCCACGGGCCGGCCCGCTTCGAGCGCCGCGTTCAGCGCGCGGCAGTGCTCCGGCTCGACGGCGACCACCCGTACGCCGTGGTGCAGCGCGGCCGTGGCGACGCCCGCGAAGAGCCCGCCGCCGCCCACCGCGACCACCACCGTGTCCAGGGCGGGGAGCCGCTCGCGGATCTCGTCCAGGAGGGTGCCCGCGCCGGCCGCGATCAGCGGATGGTCGTACGCGTGCGAGGCGAGCGCGCCCGTCCCGGCGGCGAAGTCCTGGCAGGCGGCCAGCGCCTCGGCGTAGACGGCCCCCACCAGCCGCACCTCGGCTCCGTACGAACGCAGCCGCGCCACCTTGACCGGCGGCGCCGTCTCCGGGAGGAAGACCGTGGCCCGTACGCCGAGACCGCGCGCGGCCCACGCGCAGGCGAGGCCCGCGTTGCCGCCCGAGGCGATGGTGACGCCGGCCGCCGGGAGGGAGCCGGCCTCCGTGTGGGCGCGCAGGAAGTTCAGCGCGCCCCGCGCCTTGAAGCAGCCCGTGTGCTGGAGGTACTCCAGCGCCAGCCAGAGATCCGGAGTGTCCGCCGGCGCGACCGGCACACGGCGCACCGCGCCCGCCGTACGGTCCGCGGCCTGCTTGATGTCCCCATAGGTGAGCACCGGGTACGCGCCTCTTTCTGCGTCGGGATACGTGGGAGATGGCAGAGAGACACGCTGCCACAGGCCACCGGGGCGCCGGATCCCGGGGGAAACGCGGAGCCGCCCGGGGCGTGATGCCCCGGGCGGCTGTCTGCGTCGGTTCGTTACCGCGTCACCGCGTCACCGCGTCAGAAGGTGAGCTTGAAGCCGTTGAGCTGGCCGGTGTCCCGGGTGAGGACGTCCTGCACCTTGAGCTGCCACGTGCCGTTCGCCGTCTCCGACGACGCGTTCACGTAGTACGTCTCGTTCACGTTCGGCGCCGAGTCGCCGCTCGCGGAGCTCTTCAGCCGGTACGCCGTACCGCTCGGGCCCACCAGGTCGATGACCAGGTCACCGCGCCAGGTGTGCGTGATGTCCACGTCGACCTGGAGGGACGACGGGGCGTTGCCCGTGACACCCGAGACCGTGAGCGGCGAGAAGACCGCCGGGCCGTTGTCCGGGATGGAGACGACCGTCGAGCTGGAGAAGACCTGGCCCGTCCCGCCGCCACCGGTGCCCGGCCGGGCACCGACGTTGATGGCCGCCCACGCGTCCGTGACGGACTTGTACTCGGCGCTGTCCGTGCCGTAGAGGTCGGCCGTGACGGCGAGGGTGCCGACGCGGGCCGCCGCGTAGTTGGTCGTCGAGACGAACTTGGTGGTGAGCGCCTTGTACCAGATCTCCGAGGCCTTCTCACGGCCGATGCCCGTCACCGGAAGGCCGTCGTAGGTCGGGGAGTCGTACGCCACGCCGTTGATCGTCTTGGCGCCGCTGCCCTCGGAGATCAGGTAGTACCAGTGGTTGGCCGGGCCCGAGGAGTAGTGGACGTCCACGCTGCCCAGCGTCGAGGACCAGTAGTCGCGCGAGACGCCGTCGCGGCTCGGCTTGTCCATGTAGCGCAGCGGGGTGCCGTTGCCGTTGATGTTGATCTTCTCGCCGACGAGGTAGTCGCCCGGGTCGTTCGGGTTGTCGGCGTAGAACTCGACGGCCGCCGCGAAGATGTCGGAGGTGGCCTCGTTGAGACCGCCCGACTCACCGCTGTAGTTGAGCTTCGCGGTGACGGATGTGAGGCCGTGCGTCATCTCGTGGGCGGCGACGTCGATGGACGTCAGCGGCCGGGTGTTGCCCGAGCCGTCGCCGTACGTCATGCAGAAGCAGCTGTCCTGCCAGAAGGCGTTGACGTAGCCGCTGCTGTAGTGGACGCGGGAGTACGCGCCGACGCCGTCGCCCTTCAGGCCGGAGCGGCCGAACACGTTCTTGTAGTAGTCCCAGGTGAGCCCGGCGCCGTAGGCCGCGTCGGCGCCCGCGGTCTCCAGGTTGGCCGGCAGGCCGTTGCCCCAGGTGTCCGTGGAGTTCGAGAAGAGCGTGCCGGTGCCGGACGTACCGCGGTTGAGGTTGTACGTACGGTGGCTGCCGCGCCCGCCGTCGGTGAGGTTGAACGTGGAGCCCGACGCGGTGGAGCCCAGCTCGACCGTGCCGCTGTACTGGGAGTTGCCCACGCCGTTCTCGACGGCCTGCCACTCGTACAGCTTGGCGCCGGTGGCCGCGTCGGTGATGACGTGCAGCTCGTTGGGCGTGTCGTCGTGCTGGAACCCGCCGATGACCGTCTCGTACGCGAGGACGGGCGTGTTCTTCGAGCCCTCCGCCAGCCAGACCACCTTGCGCGGCGCGGTCTCGGTGGCGATGTCCGTGGCGTCGTTCGCCTTCGACTCCGAGGCCGCGGCGGCGGCCAGCGCCTGCTTCTCGGCCTTGGCGGGCGTGATGGCGGCGGCCGTCGGGACGTTCTTCAGCGTGGCGGTGGACGCCTTGCTGACGGTCTCGGTCGCGCCGGCCTTCGAGGTGGTGACGACGAGGTCCCCGCCGAGGACCGGGAGGCCCTCGTACGTGCGCTCGTACCGGGTGTGCGTGGTGCCGTCGACGTCCTGGACGACGTCCCGTACGACGAGCTTCTCCTGCGCGCCCAGGCCGAGGCCCTTGGCGGTCGCCGCCTTGGTGGCGTCGGCCTCACGTATCAGCGCGGTGCGCTGGGCCGGGGAGAGCGTACGCGGCAGCGCGCCGGGGTCGGCCTTGCCCGCGCGGGCGGCGGCCGGGGCGCTGTCGGGCTGGGCGGCGGCCGTGCCGGTCTGCACACCGACGGCGAGCAGGGCGGCGGCGGCGATCAGGGCGCCGGTCGCGGTGGCGCGGCGGCCGGTGGCAGGTCGATCAGGTCTCACGCGAACTCCTTCTGCGAGGGGGGTACGGGCGACTGGGGACCAGCCGCCCGGGCAGAGCAAGCGGAGCAAGGTGCTGCGGAGCGAGGTGCTGCGGAGAACGGGGGAAGAGTGGCAGGGGTGAACCCTCCCTGTCAGGAGCGCGTCAACAAGTTGGCCGGAAACGTTCGTTGCCCGAAATTGCGTGTTCGTTAAGCGGACGTTTCGCTGGATGTCCTGGTGCGTGGCGCGCCGAACTCGGACGAGGGTAATCGGACCGGGAGCACGGCACCGCGGTACGAAGAGCGTGTTGCGCGGCGGATACGGACCGCCCGCGGCCCTCGCGCGGAACCGTGGCGCGTTCCCGGCCGTGCGCGCCGCGCACGCCCCCTGTTTGAGCCCGCCCCGTACGACGTAGGTTCCTGTGCGAGCCGGAAAGCCGTTCGCGACACGTCCTGGAAGGGTGTGGGCAGTGGGAGTGCTGAAGGGGAAGACGGCGGTCGTCACCGGGGGATCCCGGGGCATCGGACGGGGGATCGTGGAGCGCCTCGCCCGGGACGGGGCGCGGGTGGTGTTCAACTACGCGCGGAGCGAGGAGGCCGCCGCCGAGGTCGTCCGTACGGTCGAGGAGGCGGGCGGCAGCGCCCTCGGGCTACGGCTGGACCTGACGGAGCCGGGGGCGGGCGAGCGGCTGATGGAGCGCGCCGAGGAACACCTCGGGGAGCTCGACATCCTGGTGAACAACGCCGCCAGGAGCTTCACGCCGGTGCCGCTCGCGGAGACCGACGAGGAGCTGTACGACACGATCATGGCCGTCAACGCCAAGTCCGTCTTCCTCACCACCCGTTACGCGGCCCGCCGGATGCGCGACGGCGGCCGGATCATCAACATCTCCAGCCTCAACACCGTCAGGCCCGCGCCGGGGATCGTGCCGTACGTGGCCAGCAAGGGGGTGGTCGAGCAGCTGACGGCGGTGGTGGCGCACGAGCTGGGGCCGCGAGGGATCACGGCCAACACCGTGTCCCCGGGAGCCACCGACACCGAACTCCTCCGGGGCACCAACGCCCCCGAGATGCTCGACCTGATCGTCGGCATGACACCGCTGCGCCGGATGGGACAGCCCGCCGATGTGGCGGACGTGGTCGGCTTCCTGGCGGGCCCCGACGGCCGCTGGGTCACGGGCCAGAACATCCGGGCCACGGGGGGTTTCAGCTAGGGCTTGTGTGGGGTTGTGATCTGGATCAGGGAGCGGGGCGTGGTGCGTGCGATCGCAAGGCGCCGAGAGGCCCTCGTAGCGGAGCTACTAGGGCATTTC